>DATDLZ010000068.1:0-16354 GCA_036519055.1 Mycobacterium sp. | reverse complement strand
CGTCGTCGCCCGGTCTAGACGGCGAACGACCGGCGCAGCGTTTGCGCGTGCAACGCAGTGCTCTCCTGCGAGACCACCCAGTCCGGTACCGCCGAGTCGAACCCGTGGAACGTGGCTGCGACAACGTGCAATTCTGTGTGCACAAAGGCGTGCAGCAACCGGTTCGCGTAGTCGATGGCTTCGTCGCGGCACGGATCGATCTCCGCGCAACTGATGAACGCGGGCGGCAGGCCTTCCAGGTTCGCCCGATGGGCCGGAACGTGGTACGCGGTCGCGGCGCCGTGGCCGAGGTAGTGGGCCCACGCGCGGCTCACCGCGGGGCCGTTGAGGCCCGGGCTGCGCTGGAATTCCCGTCGCGATGGCGTCGCGTCCGAATCCAGCATCGGCTGGTGCAGCACCTGGGCCAAGATCGTCGGACCCTCCAGGTCGAACGTGCGCTGTGCCAGCGCGGCGACCAGAGCCGCGCCCGCGTCACGCCCCATCACCACGACCCGGTTGCCGTCCGCGTCGAGTTGCGCGCTGTTCTCCACGACGTAGCGAAACGCCGCCTCCACGTCGTCGAGTGCTGCCGGGCAGGGGTGCTCGGGCGCCAGGCGGTAATCGACCGACACCACCAGGCAGCCCGCGTCGCGGGCCAGTTGCACGCAGTGCGCGTGGTCGGTGTCGAGGTTCCCGGTCACGAAGCCACCGCCATGGGCGTAGACGACCAGTGGCGCCGCAGTCGTGACCGGACCGCGGTATAGGCGCAGGCCCAGCTGCTGGCCGGCTGGGCCCGGGATGGCCCGGTCTTCGATTGCGACGTTGCCGGTGTCGACGGCGGCCGCCCGATCGGCAGCGATCCGGTCGGCACGCTCTCGCTCGGCGGGAAGCGACTCCGCTTGGAATTCGTCGACGTCCAGGCCAGCTGCGGCGTCACGCAGTGCCGGGTCGATGCGGCCGATCCCCCTGGGCCTACTTGCCGTTGCGCGATCGGTCTCAGTCGTCATGCTCTCGTCCTTCAGCGGTGTTAGGTCACCCTATTTAAGCCGTTGGCAGAGCCGCCGACTCACTCGAAACTGACGTCGACGGCCGGTTTCTCGCCGGGGAGTGCTTTGACGGTGGACGGCAGCCCGTACAACGCGGTCGCGTTGCCCCGCATGATCCGCTCTCGTTGGGGCGCCGGGAACCGGTTGATCGCATATGTCGGCGAGTCGTAACTCCAGTGCGGATAGTCCGTCGAGAACATCAGGTTGTCGCCGAGGTCCATCATTTCCAGGTAGTCGCGGAACTGTTTGACGTCGGCGTCTTCCAGCGGCTGGGTGGTGAACCGGACGTGTTCGCGGACGTACTCCGACGGCCGGCGACGCACGTGCGGAAGGTCGGCGCGACGGGCTTCCCAGATCCGGTCCATCAGCCACATCACCGGCATCGCCCAGGTGAACCCGCCCTCGACGAATACCACGCGCAGATCGGGGTGCCGGTCGAAGGCGCCGTCGAACACCAGACTCATCAGATGCGAGACATACAGCAGCGGCCACGAGGCGAAGAAGTCATGCCAGTGCGCCGGGTTACCGACCGGATACAGTGGGATCAGCTCGAATGGCGTCTGCCCCATCAAGTGGGTGGCCACCGGTAGCCCGTTGGCCGATGCCGCCGCGTAGAGGGGATCGAAATGCGGGTTGCCGAAAGGGATTCCACGCGTCTGCGGCGTCAATAACACCTGCGCCATGTACGGGTGGCCGGCCCACCGTTCTACCTCGCGCGCCGCCAAGTCGGGCACCTGCGCGCTGACGCTGATCGATCCGCGCCAGCGACCGTGGGTGTTATTGCGGTCCAGCCAGACGTCGGCGAGCCAGTCGTTGTAGGTGGACTTCAGCACGTGTTCGGCCTGCGGAAGTTGTGCATCGCACATCGGTTCCAGCGTGGCAATGCTGACCCCGGCGTCGAGCAGCAGTTGCTTGGCGGCGTAGTCGGGATCGGTGCCGGCGAAACCGCCACCGGGTGGGGCCGCGTCGACCCGCATCGAGTTGGTCTTGTACGAATCGGGCGTGTCGTAGAAGTGTGGCACCGGTGTGACCGCGTTGCCGGTTGGCCAGATCTTGTCCACCCACTCGCGAGGCGCGTACGACTTGAGCACGTCGGTCGAGACGGGCATCGGGTGCACATCGGTGTCGACGATGGCCACCGCGATCTCGTCATGCTCGGTGTGCGGGTCGACCCGTTCGATCGTGGTCATCGGATGCTCCCCTCCGCCGGTGCGGCGAGTCCGTAAAGTTCGTTGGCGTTTCGCCACAACACGTTGTCGCGTTGTGCGCTGTCCAGAGCGCCGGCGGCCTCCTCGGGTAAGGACGTAGACCAATGAGGGTAGCCCGATCCGTACATCAGCAGGTCGGCCTTGCCGGAGAACTCCATCCATCGCTGCATCTGGCCCGGGTCGGTAGGCCCGTCGAACGCCGACGAACAGAACCGGACATGGGCGGGCAGATAGTCGCTGGGATAGCGGTCGACCCAGGGTGTCTGGTCGCGCATCGACAGCCAGAAAGTGTCCAACCGCCACATCAGCGGGGTCAGGATGTCGTAACCACCGTCGGCGAAGACGAACCTCAGATCGGGGTGGCGCCCGAAGACACCCTCGATGATCAGCGTTGCCAAGTGCACGAAGTAGTTCAGCGGCATGAAAGCCGCGTAGCCGGGATAGGTGTCGGCGTGACCGGCGAACGTGGGCGGATAGTCGACGCCGTTGCCTCCGTTGATATGCACGGCGACCGGAAGCCGGTGCGCCGCAGCGGCTTCCCAGATCGGCTCGAACATCGGTTTGCCGTAGGGCTCGCGAGACTGCATCGGAACACCGACTTGCACCAGCTTGGGATGTGCGGCGAGACGCTCGATCTCGGCGACCGCACCCTTGGGATCCTCCGGGTTGACCCGGATGGTGCCGCGGAACCGGTTCGAGGAATCGGGTTCCAGCCATCGGTCCAGCAGCCAGTCGTTGACCGCGGCACAGATTCGGCTGTTAAGCAGATAGTCGGCAATGTTGCCGCGGGTCAACGGGTTCAGCACCGCGTAATCGACTTTGGCATCGTCGAACAGGTGGCGGGCAACGGTTTCGCGGTCTGACCCCGGGTAGTGCTCGCCGTACAGGTCCTGCCGGTAGTTTCCCCCCGGCGCCTGATACCACTGTTGCTCCACGTCGGGGATCGCCCGCAGTTTGTGGGCATCGGGTAGGTAGCGCCTGATTTCGGCGTTATAGCGGAAATGCGGCTGAACATTCGTGTCGATGATCATGCGGTCAGGTACACCTTCCCGTCGTCGACATCGACGTCGTAGGTGCGGACCCGCCGCTTGGGGTCGGCAAGGTTTTGACCCGTCGTGACATCGAATTCCCAGTTATGCCAAGGGCATCGGATGATCTGGCCGTCTTTGACGCGCCGAAGCCCGTCGGGCTCGTCGGGCGCGGGCTCATTGGTGCCGCCAATCAGGCCCTCGCACAACGGAGCACCCTCGTGGGAGCAGTAGTTGACGATCGCGTGCAGGGAACCGGCGACGTTGTAGACCCCGACGCCGAACTTCCCGACGTCGACGAGCTTCATCGCGCCCGGCGGTAGGTCGTCGAGAGAGCACACGAATTGGCGTTCTAGCACGGATTAATACTGTCCTCGTTACGGTAACCACCACAAGCCATTGGGCTTCGTTGCTATCTATATTATGATAGCGAGATTCCCGGCACCCCGAAGGAGCGGCAATGACGCTGCGCACCGAACACCCTGATGTTGGGGACCAGCCCGTCACCCTCGACACCACCGGCGAGATCAGCCCCTATCCGTACTTCGAGTACATGCGGCGTACCGATCCGGTTTTCCACGGGTCGCTGATGGACCACGAATTAATGCCGCCAGAGTTGAAACCGGAAGACGAGTGGGTGCTGTTCGGCTACGACGGCGTCTTCCAGGCGTTCCGCGACGACAAGATCTTCACCTCCGCCGCCTACGACAAGACCATCGGGCTGGTGATGGGCCACATGATCCTGGCGATGGGAGGCAAGGAGCATCACGACCATAGAAGCTTGGTAGCCAAGGCATTTCGTGCCACCGCGCTCGAACGCTGGGAGCCATCGGTCATCGGTCCGGTCTGCGATCAGCTGATCGACGAGATCAAGAACGACGGGCACGCCGACCTGGTGAAGGCGCTGACATTCGAGTTCCCCACCCGGATCATCTCCGAACTGCTCGGGCTCCCTCGCGAGGACCTTGACCTGTTCCGGCGGCTCTCGCTGGACATCATCTCGATCCCGACCGACATCATGGCGGGGTTGACCGCGGCCAACGAGTTGCACGGTTACTTCCTCGACCAGGTCGAGCAACGCCGCCGCAAGCTGACCAACGACATCATCGGCGACCTCGTCGCCGCGGAGATCGACGGCGAGAAGCTCACCGACGAGGCGATCATCGCGTTCTTGCGACTGCTGCTGCCCGCCGGTCTGGAGACCACCTACCGGTCGTCGGGCAACCTGCTCTACCTGTTACTGACCCATCCCGAGCAGTTGACGATGGTCCAGCAGGACCGGTCGTTAATTCCCGCTGCGATCGAAGAGGGACTGCGCTACGAAACACCGCTCGTCATGGTCATGCGCACCACCACCGAGGACGTCGAGGTGGGCGGCCACACCATCCCCGCCAACGCGCAGGTCGATTTGTGTATGGGGTCGGCCAACCGCGACGAGAGCCGGTGGAAAGACGCCAACATCTTCGACATCCGCCGGCCTCGCCAAGCGCACATCTCGTTCGCCGGGGGGATCCACATGTGTCTCGGAATGCATTTGGCCCGGATGGAAACCCGGGTGATGCTGAACAGCCTGTTGGACCGGGCCCCGGACTTGGCTCTGATAGCCGACGACGGGACCGGCGAGGAGTCCAAGATCGTGGGCCCGATCTTCCGGTCTCCCAACAAGCTTCCCGTGACCTTCACGCCGGTGTCATGAAAAGCCGCGCCGCAATCCTGCACGACGTCGGCGGCCCGTGGTCTGTCGAGGAATTCGAGTTGGATCCGCCCAAGGCCGGCGAGGTCCTGGTGAAGATGGCCGCCGCCGGGTTGTGCCATTCCGACGACCACATCCTCAAGGGCGACATGTCGGCGCCGAACGAGGTCATGCGTTCCATGGGATTGCCCACGATGTTTCCCACCATCGGTGGGCACGAGGGTTCGGGCATCGTGCAAGAAGTCGGTGAGGGCGTCACGGAGTTCACCCCGGGCGACCACGTGGTGATGTCGTTCGTCGCCGTCTGCGGTCAATGCCGTTGGTGCGCAACCGGAGCCGAATACATCTGCGACGCCGGCATCGGAACCATGATCCCGGGCATGCCCACTGACGGCACGTTCCGCCACCACACCGCCGACGGCCGGGACCTGGGCCACCTCGCCAAGGTGGGGACCTTCGCCGAACACACTGTGGCATCGACCAATTCGCTGGTAAAGATCGAGCAACACCTTCCGCTGGCGCCCAGCGCGCTGCTGTCGTGCGCCATCCCAACCGGCTACGGCTCGGTTTCCAACCGCTCGAACATGCGCGCCGGCGACACCGTCGTGGTGATCGGTGTCGGCGGCATCGGCACGGCCGCCATCCAGAGCGCACGGATCAATGGGGCCGCACAGATTGTCGCCGTCGATCCCGTTGAGTTCAAGCAGAAGTCAGCATTGCGGTTCGGCGCAACGCACAGCGCCGGATCGGCCGAGGAGGCGATGGACTTGGTGCGGGGTCTGACGTACGGCGTGATGGCCGATGCCGTGGTGGTATCGCCGTCTTTGATGAGCCGCGAAGACGTCCGCGATGGAGTGGCACTGACTCGCAAGGGCGGCACGTGCGTGCTCACCGGGATGACTTCGCAGCTGACCCAGTCGGTCAAGATCAACTTGCAGGATTTCATCCTGATGAACAAGACGCTGGCGGGCACCATCTTCGGCTCATGCAACCCGAAGGCCGACATCGACCGGCTGGCCAAGCTCTACCAGAGCGGGCAGCTGCTGCTCGACGAGATGATCACCAAGCGCTACCGCCTCGACGACATCAACGATGCCTACGCCGACTTGCTCAACGGTGAAATCGTCCGCGGCATCATCGATTTCGCAGTGGCATAGCTGCCGCCCCCGGGAAGGATACCCGTGCATTCGCCGGCCTTGGTTCTCGTTCACGGGGGCCAGCATTCGGCGGATTGTTGGGATCTCACCGTCGACGAGTTGCATCGGCGGGCGCCGCATCTGACGGTACTAGCGGTGGACATGCCCGGCCACGGCGCCACATCCGGCGACCTGACCACGGTGAGCATTGCCGCTTGTGTGCGATCGGCAGTCGAGCAGATCGAAGACGCTGGACTCGGCGACGTGATAGTCGTCGGACATTCGCTGGCCGGACTGACGTTGCCCGGCATGGTGACCAAACTGGGCTCCCCCCGGGTGCGGGAGATGGTCTTCGCGGCATGCTGTCTGCCAGTGCAGGGCAAGGCGATCGTCGACACGCTCGTCGGACCGCTGGCCTGGTATGTGCGTCGGGCGGTTCGGCTGCGAAGGCCGCCGGGGACGATGCCGAATATGCTCAGCGCGTTGATCTTTTGCAACGGCATGACGCGCGAGCAGCGCCGCTTTACGTTGTCCCGGATTCATCCTGAGGCAGCGACGATCATCACCGAACCGGTCGATCGCAGCGATCTGCCCGACGACGTTCCGCGGACCTGGATCCTGACGCTGCGCGACCATGCCTTGTTTCGCCGCATCCAGTTACGCAGCATCGCCGCACTTGGCGGCGTACAGACGCTGATCCCTGTCGACACCTGCCACGATCTGATGGTCAGCGAACCCGCACTGCTGGCCGAAATCCTGATCGATCGCTGCCGGCTGCGCTCGCGAGCCGTCTAGTGTCGAAGTCCGAAATCACTTGTGTCACTGTGGTTTCTCCTGTGGATAACTTTCTGCGGTTGTCGGACCTCTCCGCTACTATTCGAACATGCGTTCTAGTAGTCGGGAAGAGATCGTCGGAGTCTTCGACGCGCTTCGGGCTGACTTCAAACGCGCCCTGGATCTGCGTTGCGATGCGCTAACCACACCCGAACGGCTGGCCCTGTTGCAGAGCTGCGAAGAGATACGCCGCCTATTACCCGCCGTCGAGCACCCGCTGATCAAGCAGCTCAGCGAACAGGCCGACCCCACCGAACTGGGCGGCAAGCTGGCCCCAGCGTTGGCCAACCGTCTGCGGATCACCCGCGCAGAAGCGTCCCGCCGGATCCACGAAGCCGCCGACCTCGGCGAGCGTCAGGCTCTGAACGGCGAACCATTGGAGCCACTCCTGCCCGCTACCGCCGAGGCGCAGCGGAACGGGATCATCGGTACCGGCCACGTCGCGGTCATCCGCGGCTTCTGGCACCGACTACCGGACTTTGTCGACATCGAGACCCGCGCCAAGGCCGAGGCACAGCTGGCCCGGCTGGGCGCCGAGCATCGGCCTGACGAGTTGGCGAAGCTGGCCGACAAGCTCCTCGACTGCCTCAACCCCGACGGCGACTTCACCGACTTGGATCGAGCCAGGCGCCGCGGCCTGAGCATCGGTAACCAGGACATCGACGGCATGAGCCCGATCAGCGGCTATCTGACACCCGAGGCGAGGGCGACCATCGACGCGGTCTTCGCGAAGTTGGCCGCGCCCGGCATGTGCAACCCAGACGATATCGAGCCGTGTGTCAGCGGCACCCCGTCACAGGCCGCCATCCAGGGCGACACCCGCAGCGCGAGCCAGCGCAACCACGACGCCCTCGTCGTGGCCGGCCGCGCCCTGCTGGCCTCCGGCGACCTTGGTCAACACAACGGATTACCGGCCTCCATCATCGTCACCACGACTCTGCAAGAACTCGAAGCTGGCGCCGGCAAAGCGTTGACCGGTGGGGGCACCCTGCTGCCGATGTCTGATGTGATCCGGCTGGGCTCCCATGCCCACCACTACCTGGCGATCTTCGACAAGGGCAAAGCGCTGGCGCTGTACCACACCCGACGCCTCGCCTCACCAGCCCAGCGAATTGTGCTGCACGCCAAGGATCGTGGCTGCACCTTCCCCGGCTGCACCGTGCCCGGCTATCTCTGCGAAGTCCACCACAACAACCCTTACGCCACTAATCCCGTCACCGATGTCAACACCCTCACCCTGGCCTGCTGCCCCAACCACAAACTCGCCGAACAAGGCTGGACCACCCGCAAAAACGCGCGCGGCGACACAGAGTGGATCCCACCGCCGCATCTCGACCGGGGGCAGCCGCGGATCAACACCTTTCATCACCCCGAGAAGCTTCTCCAGGATGACGACGACGAGGCGCCCTAATCAGTGCAGCGAGTACCGGACCGGCAGGTGCTTGAGCCCGCCGACGAACGTCGTCGCTATGGATTTTGGATCACCAGTCAGCTCAATCGATTTCAATCTCGGTATCAGCTCGGAAAAGAAGCTGCTGACCTCCATGCGGGCCAGCGCCGCCCCCAGACAGAAGTGCACGCCGTAGCCGAAAGCCAGATGTTTGTTGGGGTCGCGGCCGACGTCGAAGCGGAACGGATCGGCGAAGACCTCTTCATCCCGATTGGCCGATACGTAGGACAGCAGCAGTGACTCTCCTTCCGCGATCGGCACTCCGCGCACCGTGGTGTCTTCGGCTGCGGTGCGCATGAATTCCTTGACCGGGGTGGCCCATCGGATCATCTCTTCGGTGGCCAGCGGCATCAGGTCGAGATCATCACGCAGCCGGTGCAGTTGGTCGGGGTTCTCGATCAGACCATGTAGTCCGCCCGAGATGGTCGCGCTGGTGGTGTCGTGGCCGGCGGTGGCGACAATGAGGTAATAGGACACCGTCTCGATGTCCGACAGTGGCTCGCCATCGATGCGGGCGTTGGCGATAGCGGACGCCAGATCTTCGGTCGGGTGTTCGCGGCGCGCCGCGGTGACGCCATTGAAGTAGCCGAACATGTCGAGCAGGGCCGGTAATTGATCCTCGTTGCTGCTGCCGCGCTTGAACTCGCTGTCGTCGCTGCCGAACAGCTCCTGGGTGAGCTTGAGCATTCGCGGGAAGTCCGACTCGGGTATGCCCAGCAGCGACATGATCACGTACAACGGGTAATTCACCGCGACCTCTTGAACGAAATCACACTCGGGGCCCACCGCCATCATCTTGTCGACGTAGGTCTTGGCAAGCTCGTCAACGCGAACCTTCAGCGCCCGCATCGCTTTGGGCCGGAACCAATCCGCGCCTATCGCCCGCACCACACGGTGTTGTGGATCGTCGAGATGGATCAGCGTGCGCACCCCGGCCGCGGCTTGCAGCTCGTCGCCTTCCGTCGTCGTCAGAACCGGGCGCGGCCAATTGGTGAACAACGCGTTGTTGCGTTCGATTTCCAAGACGTCCGCATGCTTGGTGATGGCCCAGAACGGACGGTAATTCGGCACCTCGACCCGGGAGACCGGAGCGTTGGCCCGCAGATGCGTCAGTGCGGCATGCAACTTCGTCTCGTCGGCATAGGCCTGCGGGTCGGCAAGGACCTTGGCGGCGTCATCCATCGTCGGTGTGCTCATCGGCGGCTCCTCATCGACGCAGCTCGTGCAATATCGCGGTGACAGTGTCTTTGGAAAGGGTGTGGGGAAACGCCGGCATCACGCGGTCGATGACGCCGTCGCAGCGGTCTTTGAGCGCGGCAGCGAGTTTGTCCGTCGTCGCGACAACGGCGAACGCGTCCAGAATCTCGTCGTCGATCAGCGTCGCCATCGCATCCCATTCCCCCTGCAGCGACAGCCGGTGCAACTCGGACGCCACGTTGCCCCAGCCGTGCAGTTCGAGGACTTTGCGGTACGCCGGTGTCGATCCGTAGAAAGCGATCTGTTTGCGGACACCGGCTGCGCCGGCGCGCATTTCGGCGTCGTCGGCGCCGGTCACCACGAACACCGGGCACGCGACCTGGAACGCGCTGCGGTCGCGACCGGAGCGCTCGAGCCCGCCCCGCACCGCTGGCAGAGTGACCTCGTGCAGATACCGCCGTGTCGTGAAGGCATGGGCCAGAAGGCCATCGGCGACCTCGCCGCACATGTCGGTCATCGCTTCGCCGACGGCCGCGATGAAGATCTTGGGCGCGGCGTAGGGCTGCGGCTCAGGTGTGAACATCGGCGTCATCAGCTTGTGCGTGTAGAACTCACCCTCGAACCGCAGCCGGGTGCCGTCCTTCCACGCCGACCAGATCGCCTGTAGCGCAAGTACGAACTCGCGCATCCTGGCCACCGGATGGCTCCACGGCATGCTGAATCGCTTCTCGATGTGCGGCTTGATCTGAGTACCCAGGCCCAGAATGAAGCGGCCCTGCGAGTAGGACTGCAGATCCCAGCCGACGTTGGCAACTGTCATCGGGTTACGCGCGAATGCCACCGCGATGCTGGTGCCCAGTTCGAGTCGCGAGGTGTGTTCGGCGGCCAGCAGCAGCGGCAGAAACGGATCATGGTTGATCTCGCCGGTCCAACACGCGTCGTAGCCCTGTTGCTCGAGTTCACCCGCCAGTTCGGGCACACGAGCGAGGTCGGTGAAGACGCCGCCGTCGACCTTGAGGCCGCACGCTTGCATGGAGCGCTCAAGCGTCATACTCGTGAAGCTACAGTAAGCGATTCGGTAGGGTCAATGTCGGCTGCCGCAGCGGTAGCAAAAGCGCTGCGGCACAGCCGGCCGCTGGCCGCGCACCTCTCGCAGACGCTACAGTAAGCACTTCAGTAGGTGGCGGCCGATGAGTGAGGACGTGCCAATGACGAAGCCCCCCGACTGGCAGGAGACGCTCGACGACCTCGAGAATCGCCGCCAGCGCACTTTGGCGATGGGCGGTCCGGAGCGGTTGGCCAAGCACCACGGCAAGGGCAAACTCGATGCACGGGCGCGCATCGACCACCTTCTCGATCCGGGGACGTTTCGCGAAATCGGCACGCTGGTCGGCGGCGAGACCGCCGCCGACGGCATCGTCGTCGGGTCCGGCTTGATTAATGGCTCACCGGTAATGCTCGGAGCCGAAGACTTCACCACGCTGGCCGGCAGCATCGGGCCCGGCGGAAACTCCAAGCGCTATCGCATTGCCGAACTTGCGCTCCGGGACAAGATTCCGTTGGTGATGCTGCTCGAAGGTGCGGGGTTCCGTCCGGGTGGCGGGCACTATGGGCGTTCCCCGACCGACCTACTCGCACAGGCGCAATGCTCGGGCCGGGTGCCGACCGTCGGCGCCGTGTTGGGCCCGTCGGCCGGGCACGGCGCGTTGGTGGCACCGGTGTGCGACTTCCGCATCATGAGCGAGCAGGGCGCCATCTTCACCGCCGGCCCTCCAGTCGTCAAAGAGTCGACCGGAGAAGACATCTCGAAAGAGGACCTCGGCGGGCCCGGCGTGGCGTTGGCCAGCGGGGTGATCCACAACGTCGGCGAGGACGACGAGACGGTGCTCGACGACATCCGTCGTTACCTGTCGTACTTCCCTTCCAGCGCATGGTCATACCCGTCGCCGCTGCCTGACGACGAGACGACACAGCCGCGGCCGACGCCGGAGTTGATCGAGATCGTTTCGCGCGACAACCGCCGCGTCTATGACATGCGCTCCGTGCTCAACGTGATCTTCGACCGGCCGGACTGGTTCGAGGTCCAGCCGCGGTTCGGCAGGGCGATCATTTGCGCGCTCGCCCATCTCGGTGGCCATCCGGTCGCGGTGGTGGCCAACCAACCCAAGGTGCTGGCCGGATCCATCGACGCGGACGCCGCGGACAAGGCGGCGCATTTCATCATGGTGGCCGACTCGTTTCACCTGCCGATCGCCTTCCTTGCCGACAACCCAGGCATGTTGCCCGGGAGCCGGTCTGAGCGCAGCGGTGTACTGCGCGCCGGCGCCCGCATGTTCGCCGCGCAGACTGCGGCCACCACGGTGAAGCTGCATGTGACGCTGCGCAAGGCGTACGGATTCGGCTCAATGGTCATGTCGCTGTTGAGTTTTGACAGTCAAGGCGCCACCTTCGCCTACCCCGGCGCCACCATGGGTGCGATGAGCGCGGCGGCGTTGAGCAAGGCATCGCACGCCGGCGAAGACCTCACCGCCAAACTGCGCGACGCAGAGTTGCAAGCGTCCTACCGTTCCGCCGAGCACATGGGTTTTGATGAGCTGATCGATCCACGGGAGACGCGCGACGCGCTTCTAGCGTCCTTGCGGCGAGGATTATCGAGCCGGCAGGCCGCGGCCGAACCGGTGAGCCGAACCGTCATCATGCCCTGAGGGTCAGTAGACGTAGTTCTCGCCGCTCGCGCGTATGGTCACGTCGCTGATGTTGATTCCCCAGGGTTGATCGATGACATGTACCACCGCGTTCGCCAGGTCATCGGGAGTGATCAGCCAGTACTCCACTGAGTCCACGTCCGTCTGCTCGGGTCTAAGGGCTCCGGTCTGCAGGTTGCCGGCATTCTCGAGGAACTGGGCGCCTTTCTGCCCGACGAGGCCGATGACCGCCGCCTCGTTGACGACCCCGCCGGCGAGATTGGTTCCAAGGACACCAGTCGGCTTGACCGTGGTCACCTTGATCCTGCCTTGGGTCTCGACCCGCAGCGAATCCGAGATCACATCGACTGCCGCCTTGGTCGCGCTGTAGACGCCGGAGCCTTCGGTTCCGGCGTTGCCGTAGATCGAGGAAATATTGACGACCTGGCCTCGGCCCTGCTTGATCATCGTGTCGTAGACGGCCGAGATACCGTTCACGACGCCCTTGATGTTGATGTCGATCGCCTTGTGCCACTTCTCCCATGCGCGTTCGTGATCAGCGAAAAACGCCAGCGGCATCACGCCGGCGTTGTTCACCATCACGTCGATGCGACCGTAGGCGTCGACGGCGTGTTGGCCCGCCGCCTGGACCTGGGCCATGTCGGTGACGTCCGCGATGTGGGTGGTCCCATCGTGGCCGGCGGCCCGGATGCCCTCGAATACCTCGTTCAGGGCGTCGACGCTGACGTCGACGCCGACAACCTTCGCGCCACCGGCGGCACACTTCTCCGAAATCAGCTTGCCGAAGCCGCTGGCTGCACCGGTCACGATAATGACCTTGTCCTTCAAGTACTGCGACATACCTTTTCCTATCAGGTCGCTCGGTACGCCGCGACAACGGGCTCGAGTTCGTCGGGCGTGGCGCCGTGCATGATCAGCGCGTCGGCCCCGTAGTCGAATTCCTTGCGGATCCGGTCCACGCACTGCTGAGCCGACCCGGTCGCCGACGGCTCCAGCCACTCGTCGGGAATCAGTGTCGCGATGTGTTCGATCTGCTCGGGTGTGGCTTTGTGGTCGATCCCGCCGGCGATCGCCGTCACCACCGAGTCAGCCCGAAACCGTTGCAGGACGGCCGGGTCCCAGTTATTGGTCTGCACCAATAGGTCCCCGTAACCCTGAAGATAGGTGGCGAGACGCGCGACGGTCTTCTTCAACCGCAGCTGTTCCGGGAGATGGTCGCCAACCGTGGCGAAACAGGACCACACCCGCACGCTGTCGGGGTCGCGACCGGCCTTTTCGGCGGCGGACTTCACGGTTGTGACGCAGCGCTGCAGCGTCTCCGGTGTGAAGTAGGTGTGCAGGATGACGTCATCGAACACCCGGCCGCCCAACGCCAGTGTGTTGGGCCCGAACGCCACCAGGGCAAGTCGGATGTCCTCGTTGAAATCCGGATCGAGAAAAAGGATGGGGTATTTGCCCATTGGGCCGTCGTGATTGAAGATCACCTCACCGTGCCAGAGCCGGCGCATGACCTGGGCCCAATCCTCCATCTGTGCGGTCGTCACCGCCGGAATGCCGAACGCCCCGTAGATCGCGGCGATACCGCGCCCCACACCGAGGGTGAAGCGGCCGCCGGACAGCCGATGCATCGTTGTCGCCCACGATCCGGTGATCAGCGGATGGCGGGTGTTGTGATTGGTTGCGGCGGTGGCGATCTGCATCCGGCTGGTCACCGCACACGCCGCCCCAACCAGCGACGACGCCTCCTTGACGTTCCAGCGCTCGGAGATGAACGCCGTGCCGAAGCCCAATTCCTCGCCGCGGCGGGCCTCGTCCATCAAGGTGGCCGGACCCTCACCGCCGGCTCCGGCCAGCAAGTAGTACCCCAATTCGTCAAGCGTCTTGGTCAACTCCAAACTCCTTGCTTGTAGCCACAATTCCAGACTTCGGTGATCTTCCCGGCGACGACGCGGAAGATCTCCATGCTGCCGACGTCAACATTGCTGCCATCCTTGAGCGTCATCGGAGACTGGTAGACGATGGCGACGTGTTCGCCATCGTCACCGGCAACCACCAGGTTCAGGTCGAATCTGATGGCCTCGAACATGGCCCAGTGATCGATGATGCGATTGACTGCCTCCTCGTGCGTGAGCAGTGTCGCCTCACCCACCTCATGCCGGGTGACCGTGTCGCCGATCAACTCCTCGGCGAGGTCCAGGTTGCGCTCGTTCCAGACCACCAGGTTGTACAGCTCAACCACTTTGCGCGCGGAGCGGGCTGCGGGGCTCATTCGAAGGCCTCGGTCGGGTCTGCGTCATCGATCCTTGCCACCGCCACCTCGGTGAGGAATCGCTCGGTGACCCGCTGCACACGCCGGGAGAACAGGTGACCGACGTGGCTGCCGTCGTACCAATACAGTTGGCCGCCCCACCGGTCCTGCAGCGCGGTCGTGGGCCCGCGCATCGCCATCCGGTCGTGCCAGGCACCGACGATGAGCCGTCGCTCGGGCGGCGGCGCCGGGTCGACGGCCAGCGGATCGATCACCGAGGTCAGCCTCGACACCTCCGAGGACTGCAGCAGCTCGCGAAATCCATCGCGTGACGAACCCCAGCGCCCGAGATGTCGTGCGATCATCGCGTTCAGTCCCAGAATCGGGGTATACAGCGCAACGGCGTCAATCTGCCTTTCCAAATGCGAAACCAGCGCAGCCACCGGGGTGCCCATCGAAATCCCGGCTACCACAACTGTGTTGGCCTGCGGCTCTACCCAGCGCACCACGGCGCGGACCTCCGACACCGCACGCATCATGCCCGCGACGTTGCCAAGTGGATCCATGTCCGGGTAGGCCGGCCACTCGCGACGTCGGCAACCGTGGCCGGGCTGCACTGGCATCGCGACGTTGAACCCCAGCGCGTGATGTATGTGTCCGATCCGCGACAGCACCAGGTCTTCTGTGCCGCCCTGACCGGCGCCATGCACCCACACCAGCCACGGCCTCGGGCCATCGCGGTGCCGGCACAGATGCACCACTGCCCGCGACGGGCCGCCCACGCCGTCGGCCTCCAGCGTGGCCGGCAGCCTCGGGTCGTGTTCGAACGTCATCCGCTCGTAGGCCAGTCGGCCGATACGTCGCCGTTGCAACGCCTGCACCCGCAGCGGTTCTGGTTCGCGGTGAGCGCCGTCAATACCCAGTGCCGATAATTCCTCGGCCGCCGGGGCGCAATCACTCAACGGCCGCACCGCGGCCGGTCCCGCACCCAGCAACGAAAACCCGGACAGCACAAGCTCATCGAGCATGACCTCGCCGAACTGGCGTACACCACGCGGCGTCGCCGGGGCCCACCCGGTCGACTCGTTGAGGCCGGCCACGGTCCGAGGCACGACCATGCCCAGCTCGCGGACCACGTCGCGGGTTAGGCCCAGGCTGCGCGTCGCCAACGACATGCCGCTCACCTACGCCAGTTTGAAACCGGTGTAACCGGCGGCCGCTATTTCATCACAGCGGCGCCGGTATTCAGGGATTCCGCCGGTGTAACCCATGTACATCCGTTTCTTGCCGGGCACGTTGCCACCGTTGTACCAGGAGTTGCACGACGGATGGACAAGAACGGTCGACGCGACCAGCGAGGTGGCGTGGTCGATCCATTCTTGCTGTGCGGTGGACAATGCCTCGATGGTGCGAATTCCGTTGGCGCGCAAATGTGTGATGCAGTCGCAGATCCAGTCCACATGTTGTTCGAGGGCGGCGACGAAGTTGGTGGCCGCGCTCGGGCTGCCCGGGCCCTGGATCGTGAACAGGTTCGGGAAGCCGGCGACCGCCAGCCCCAGATAGGACAGCGGCCCCTCGGTGGCCCAGAATTCGCCGAGCGACAGTCCGTCGCGTCCACGAATGTCGATGCGGCTCAACGCACCTGTCATTGCGTCGAACCCGGTGGCATAGATGATCACGTCGAGATCGTAAGAACGTTGGTCAGTGCGAATACCGGACGGTGTCACGGCGCGGATCGCTCCCCTGCGCAAATCGACCAGCGTCACGTTGTCGCGGTTGAACGCCTCGTAGTAGCCCTGGTCGATGATCGGCCGCTTACAGCCAAACGGG
>DATDLZ010000067.1:0-5062 GCA_036519055.1 Mycobacterium sp. | reverse complement strand
GTTGATCATGGGCTTGCCGAGGAAGGCCCGCTTCCAGCCGTCAAGGAACGACGGCGCAACCTTATACACCGCAGCCGGACCTGTCACGAGCTATTTTTAACCGATGACCAGGCTGCCCGCTTCCTTCCTTACGGGATCTTGACGCCCCACCGCGTCCCCGCCCTCCGCAGAGATCGCGGCCCCTTTGCGCAGGTTGACCGCCGCGAAGTCAACGGAAACGTCGATACAGTGGTCAGCAGGGGACGCGGGTTGAAATGATGGACGGCGTGGCAGACGAGGCAAACAACGGTTCCGCGGAAACCCCGGCGGCCGCAGACCCCGGCACGGTTTTTTCGGCGCTGGCCGAGATCATCTATCAGGGCCCGGAATCGAGCCAGATTTACGCCGCGATCTGCGTCGCGGCGACGCTGGTGGTCACCGGGTGCGATCACGCCAGCTTGCTGGTGCGCCGCGACGGTCGCTACGTCACAGTCGGCGCCAGCGACAGCATCGCGCAGCGGATCGACGACATGGAACGTACGGCCGGTGAAGGACCGTGCGTCGACGCGATCGAAGAAGAAACGCCGCAGATCGAAACCGACCTCACCACGCCGAACCAGTGGCCCCACCTGGCGGCCCGGATTGTTGCCGAGACGCCCGTGCGCGGGGCGATGGGTTTCCGCATCCTGGTCGACAAGCGGAAAACCGGGGCGCTCAACCTGTTCAGCGACAAGCCGAACGTCTTCGACACCGAATCCGCTGGCCAGGCCATCGTGCTGGCATCGTTCGCCAGCGTGGCCATCAACGCCGTCGCTTCGGGCGAGGACGTCTCCACCTTGCGGCGCGGGCTGCTGTCCAACCGTGAGATCGGCAAGGCCGTCGGGATGCTGATGATGCTGCATGGCGTGGACGAGCAAGAGGCGTTCAGCATCCTGCGCCGGTACTCCCAAGATCTGAACATCAAGCTCGCCGACGTGGCGCGGACCGTCATCGAGAGCCGCGGCAAGCCGGCATTCGGCGGCAGCGAGCAGCGCTAGCGTCGACCGGCGAGCCTATTCGGGCAGCCGCAACTCGGGTTTCTCAACCTCTTCGATGTTGACGTCTTTGAAGGTGACAACCCGCACCTGCTTAACGAACCGGGCCGGCCGGTACATGTCCCACACCCAGGCGTCGGACAGCCGCAGTTCGAAGTAGACCTCGCCGTCGGCGTTGCGTGGAACCATCTCGACACTGTTTGCCAGATAGAAACGTCGCTCGGTTTCCACCACGTAGCTGAACTGCCCCACGATG
Source organism: Mycobacterium sp. (assembly GCA_036519055.1). Taxonomy (GTDB): domain Bacteria; phylum Actinomycetota; class Actinomycetes; order Mycobacteriales; family Mycobacteriaceae; genus Mycobacterium. The sequence continues at coordinate 3,793 of DATDLZ010000067.1, read as the reverse complement.
TCCTTGTATTCGCGGTACAGCGAGAGCTCCATCTCGGTTTCATACTTTTCGAGATCTTCGGCACTCATCAGCTCAGCCGTCCTTCTCCGTCCCGCGGTTGATTGGCGTGCTCCATCTTTCCCCAACCATTTTTATTCTGCTGACCCGGTGCGCACTCCGCCACTATCTGGGTAACCGACCCGAACGCCACCCGCCGCACGTTGATGAATGAACGCCGATGCTCCGAGCAGGGTCCCAGCTCGTTGAGCGCCGCCGAGTGCGCCGCGGTGCTGTAGCCCTTGTGCACGGCGAAGCCGTAGCCCGGATGCTCGGACTCCATCGCCACCATCAGCCGGTCCCGGCTGACCTTGGCCAGCACGCTGGCCGCGGCGATGCACGCCGCCGCTGCGTCGCCTCCGATGACCGGCAGCGACGGCACGGGCAGCCCTGGCACTCGGAAGCCGTCGCTGAGCACATAACCCGGGCGAACCGACAGTCCCGCCACCGCCCGGCGCATGCCTTCGATATTGGCCACATGCACGCCGCGGCGGTCAACCTCGGTCGACGGGATGAACACCACGTGATATGCCAGCGCGTATCGGCAAATCAGCGGGTAAAGCTTCTCCCGCGCCTTTTCGGTGAGCTTCTTCGAATCATCAATAGCCGCAAGGCTTTCCAATCGGCTCGGCCCCAGTACGCACGCGGCGACCACCAGTGGCCCCGCGCACGCCCCGCGCCCGACCTCGTCCACGCCGGCCACCGGCCCGAGACCGCTGCGATACAGCGCGGCCTCCAGGGTGCGCAGGCCCGACGATTTGCGGATCACCGTCCGCGGCGGCCAGGTCGTGGCCATGGCCTAGTGATTCTGCTGAGGATTCACCGCACGCACAGCACCCCACCGCGAGGGCGGCCACACAATGAACCTCGCCTTGCCAATGACATTGCCGACCGGCACCGTGCCGGCCATGGGATCACCCGTGCACAGCAGTCCGTTGATGGCGTCGCCAGGGGTGCTGGTGCAATGGGCGCGGGAGTCCGCCGAGTGAGTGCGGTTGTCCCCCATCACCCATAGCCGCCCCTGCGGGACGCTGACGGGCCCGAATTCGGGCCCCAGGCAGGGATAGACAGCCGGGTCGGCGTTCAGCGTCGCCGGGTCCAGATACGGCTCTGTCAGCTTCTTTCCGTCGACCGTCAGCCCGGTGTTGTTGCGGCACTCCACGGTCGGGCCGCCCACTGCGATAACGCGCTTGACCAAATCGTTTTCGTCGGGGGGCACAAACCCGATGAACGACAACGCGTTTTGCACCCAGCGAGCCGCGGCGTTGTGCGAGCGGATCGATTTGTAACCGATGTTCCACGGCGGCGGTCCCTTGAACACGATGACGTCACCGGGTTGCGGCGAGCCGAAGCGGAAGGTGACCTTGTCGACCATGATCCGGTCGCCGACACAGCCCGAGCAGCCATGCAGCGTGGGTTCCATCGATTCCGACGGGATGAGATAGGGACGGGCCACGAACGTCAACATGACGTAGTAGAGCACCAGCGCGATGACGGCCAGGATCACCGTTTCCCGCAGCGCCGCCCGCCTTTTGTCGGCGTGATCGTCCGGGTGAGCAGAATCCGGCTCCGCTACAGGCGGGGCGCTTGTCGCGACTTCTGGATCGGCCGGACCGGAATCGGGTTGACCCTCGGGCGGGCCGGTCGGTTCAGTCACGGGTTCAGCGTAGCCAGCATCGCCGGGCAAATCGGCAGGGCCGTCACTGAAACGCCGACCGCGCTGAAAATCAGCGCTTTTCCTTGATCTTGGCTTTCTTGCCGCGCAGCTCGCGCAGGTAGTAGAGCTTGGCGCGACGAACGTCACCGCGCGTCACGACGTCGATGTGGTCAATGTTGGGCGAGTGCACCGGGAAGGTCCGCTCGACGCCAACGCCGTAGCTCTCCTTGCGAACGGTGAAGGTCTCCCGGACCCCACCGCCCTGGCGGCGCAGCACGACGCCCTTGAACACCTGGATACGCTCCTTGGCACCCTCGATGACCTTCACGTGCACATTGATCGTGTCACCGGGGTTGAAGGCCGGGAGGTCGTCGCGCAGCGACGTCTTGTCGACGAAGTCCAGCGTGTTCATGTCGGAAGACACTTCCTTGCGGTCGCGGCTGCGTGCTGCTGCTCACCGCTGCGAACGGGTGGGCAGGCAACCTAGCCGGTAGGTTTCGGGCATCTGGATGTGTCTCGCAGTAGGCGGTAGCGGGCCGTCCGGCCGACAACCGCTGGAGACAACTGGTCAATTGTGCCAGATAGGGCCCACGCAGCGAAATCACGGCGAATCGCCGCTGCAACTAGCCCTGCCGTGACGTGGGCAAATGGTACACATGACCGTGAAATGACCAAGCGAGCGCGGCTGCCGATGCTGCTGATCGCCACCGCGGCAGCGCTGACGGTGTCGACGACCGGCTGCGCGAAGGCTTACGGCTCACCCGGCGGCCCGGAACCAGCGATCCATGCCCCCGAGTCGCCGCCCGCCGCCGCGTTCGACGGATTGCCGCCCCGCATCGCGCAGGCCACCGACGCCGCCGCCGCAGACGGCGCGACCATCGCGGTTGCCGTCCTGGACCGGGTCACCAACCAGATGCTGGCAGGCGGCAACGACCAGCTGGTCGGGATCGCATCCGTCGCGAAGCTCTTCATCGCCGACGACCTGCTGTCACAGGGGTCAAGCACGCCACTGTCGTCGGGAGATCGCCAGGCGCTGGACAGCATGCTGCGGTCCTCCGACGATGACGCCGCGGAGACGTTCTGGGCCGCCCGCGGCGGCGAGACGATCATCAACGACGTCGCGGGCCGCTACGGGTTGACGTCCACCACGCCGCCCAGCGACGGGCAGTGGTGGGACACGATGAGCTCGGCCTCGGATCTGGTGCACTACTACGACAGGCTGCTCAGCGGGTCCGGTGGATTGTCTGGCGAGCGCGCGGAGATCATCCTCAGCGACCTCGCCGGCTCGACGGCTACCGGGGCCGACGGCTACCCGCAGCGGTTCGGCATTCCCGACGGGCTGTTCGCCGAATCGGTCGCCGTCAAGCAGGGGTGGATGTGCTGCATGGACGGCGGCAGCTGGATGCACCTGTCTACGGGCGTCATCGGCGCGGATCGGCGATACGTCATGGTGATCGAGTCGCTGCAGCCCTCTGACGACGCAACCGCGCGGGCAACGATCACTCAGGCCGTCAAGACGATGTTTCCGTCCGGGCGAATCGGCGCCTAGCCCCGATCCCGATGCCACAGGTCGGGGCGGCGTTCGCGGGTGCGCTGCTCCGCGGTCTGCCGCCGCCAGGCCTCGACGCGAGCGTGGTCACCGGACAACAGCACCTCGGGGACGTCGAGTCCACGCCAGCTCGGCGGCCGGGTGTACGACGGGCCTTCGAGAACGCCGTCGGAATGCGAATCGTCTTGGTGTGAAAGAGGATTACCCAAGACGCTCGGCAGGAGACGCAGCACCGCCTCGATCATGACCAGCGCCGCCGACTCCCCGCCCGGCAAGACGTAGTCTCCGATCGACACCTCTTCGACCCGCATCCGGGTAGCCGCATCGTCGATGACCCGCTGATCGATCCCCTCATAGCGGCCGCATGCGAACACCAGGTGCGATTCGCCGCCCCACCGCTGCGCGGTCGACTGCGTGAACAGTACGCCCGCAGGCGTCGGGACAACGAGAAGCGTTTCCGGCGAGCAGATCTCGTCGAGCGCCTCGCCCCATACCGGCGCTTTCATCACCATCCCGGGACCGCCGCCGTAGGGCGAGTCGTCGACCGAGCG
>DATDLZ010000066.1:0-10863 GCA_036519055.1 Mycobacterium sp. | reverse complement strand
CGGCCGGAGTGCGCGACGGTGCCGGTCGGGCTGATCACGCCGCGGCGGGCCAGCACGCGCTGCAGGTTGGTGGTGTCCACCTGATGACCTAACGTGGCGCTGTAGATGTCACGCAGTGTCGACATGGCGAATTCGGTGGGGGCCAAGGCGAATCCGATGTTGGTATAGGACATCTTGGCGACCAGGCGGGTTCGCGCGTGAGCGACCATCGGGCCGTGGTCGAACGCCATCGGTGGCAACGCGGTGACCGGGTGCCAGCGGGTATCGGATGGCAGCTCCGGGATGGCGGGGGAGGGCACCAGGCCCAGGAACGTCGAGGCGATCGTGCGGGTGCCGGGCAGCCGATCGGGCTCGGAGAACACCGCGAGCTGCTCCAGGTGCGCGACTTCCCGCAGGTCAACCTTTTCGGCCAGCTGGCGGCGCACCGACGTCCTCATGTCCTCGTCGTGGCGCAGCTGGCCACCGGGCAGCGACCACGCACCACGCTCGGGATCTTGGGCGCGTTGCCAGAGCAGGACGCTGAGCTCAGGCTTCTGCGTCATCGGGCCTGGTCCGAGCCCGCGAACCTGAAATACGACAGCGAGCACTTCGTGCGCAGTGCTACCATGGGCCATGTTTTCGATTATAAGTCGAAAACCGATGCCGGGAGGCGAAAGGATCGACTATGGCAGTCGTGAATCGCACCGATGTGCTGTCGAACGGGCTGGTTGAAGACATGGCAAACGATCTGGCCGCGGGAATCACCAACTCTTCCAACGGTTTCGGTGGCATCGAGGGCGACGCGCAATGGGCTGCCGAGATCCGTCGGCTGGCCGACCTGCGGAACGCCACGATCCTGGCGCACAACTATCAGCTGCCGGCCATTCAGGATGTCGCCGACCACGTGGGTGACTCGCTGGCGCTGTCCAGGGTCGCGGCCCAGGCACCCGAAGACACCATCGTGTTCTGTGGCGTGCACTTCATGGCCGAGACCGCGAAAATCCTCAGCCCCAACAAGACCGTGCTCATCCCGGATCAGCGGGCCGGATGTTCGCTGGCCGACTCGATCACACCCGAAGACCTGCAGGCCTGGAAGGACGAACACCCAGGCGCGGTCGTCGTCTCCTACGTCAACACCACCGCCGCGGTGAAGGCGCTCACCGACATCTGCTGCACGTCATCCAACGCCGTCGACGTCGTCGCATCCATCGACGCCGATCGGGAGGTGCTGTTCTGCCCGGATCAGTTCCTCGGGGCGCATGTACGCCGGATGACGGGCCGAGACAACGTCCACGTGTGGGCCGGCGAGTGCCACGTGCACGCCGGGATCAACGGTGACGAGCTCGCCGACCAGGCTCGCAAGCACCCTGAGGCTGAATTGTTCGTCCACCCGGAATGCGGTTGCGCGACCTCCGCGCTGTATCTGGCCGGTGAGGGCGCGTTTCCGGACGACCGGGTCAAGATCCTGTCGACCGGCGGCATGCTGGACGCCGCGCGTGCCACGCAGGCCCGCCAGGTCCTGGTCGCCACCGAGGTCGGGATGCTGTATCAGCTGCGCAACGCCGCCCCTGACGTCGACTTCCGCGCGGTCAACGATCGCGCGTCGTGCAAGTACATGAAGATGATCACCCCCGCCGCGCTGCTGCGTTGCCTGGTCGAGGGCGCCGACGAAGTTCACGTCGACGCCCAGACCGCGCAGCGGGCGCGCCAAAGCGTGCAGCGGATGATCGCGATCGGCCAACCGGGCGGCGACGAATGAGCATTCACCCGGCCTGGCAGGAGAGCGCCGACGTCGTTGTCATCGGCACCGGTGTCGGCGGTCTGGCTGCGGGGCTGGCCGCGCACCGGGCCGGCCGACGGGTGGTCGTGCTCAGCAAGGCCGGCCGCAAGCCCGGTGCGACGGCGACCCACTACGCCCAGGGTGGGATTGCCGTGGTGCTGCCCGACACCGACGACTCGGTCGACGCGCACGTCTCCGACACCCTGGCGGCCGGTGCCGGGCTGTGCGATCCCGATGCGGTGACGTCCATCGTTGCTGATGGCTTCCGGGCCGTCACCGAATTGGTCAGCGACGGAGCGCAATTCGATCAGGCCGCGGCCGGCGGTTGGGCGCTCAGCCGCGAAGGCGGACACTCGCGGCGACGCATCGTGCACGCCGGCGGCGACGCCACCGGAGCCGAGGTGCAACGGGCGCTTGACCAAGCGGCGACCACGCTGGACATCCGGACCAAGCACGCCGCGCTGCGATTGCTACACGACACGGCTTCGGGAACCGATGCGGTCACCGGTGTGCTGGTGGCCGATCGGCGGAGCATCGGCATCATTCACGCGCCGTCGGTGATCCTGGCCACCGGCGGACTTGGCCAGCTCTACGGCGCGACCACCAACCCCGCCGGCTCGACCGGCGACGGTATCGCGCTGGCGCTGTGGGCCGGAGTCGCGGTGAGCGACGTCGAGTTCATCCAGTTCCACCCGACGATGCTGTACGACGGCCCCGAAGGCGGTCGCCGACCGCTCGTCACTGAAGCGATTCGCGGCGAGGGCGCGGCTTTGGTTGACAGCCAAGGCAATTCGGTGACTGCGGGTGTGCATCCGATGGGGGATCTGGCGCCACGCGATGTGGTGGCCGGCGCTATCGACGCCCGGTTACGCGCGATCGGCGACGAGTGCGTTTACCTCGACGCCCGCGGTATCGACGATTTCGGGCGCCGCTTCCCGACTGTCGCCGCCGCCTGCCGGGCGGCCGGTATCGACCCGGTTCGTCAACCCATCCCGGTGGCCCCGGGTGCGCACTACAGCTGCGGCGGCGTGGTGACCGATGTCCACGGTCGCACCGAGCTGCCGGGGCTGTTCGCCGCGGGCGAGGTCGGCCGCACCGGGATGCACGGCGCCAACCGCTTGGCGTCCAACAGCCTGCTGGAGGGACTGGTGGTCGGAAACCGGGCCGGCCGAGCCGCCGCCGGGCACGCAGCGCTGCTCGGACGCGTCCGCGCCACGGCAGGGGAGCCGGCCGGCTGTGCGGCGCTGGCCCGCGGTGACCTGCAGCGGGCGATGACCCGGGATGCCTCGGTGGTCCGCGACGCTGATGGCCTGCACCGATTGATCGGCACGCTGTCGCAGGCACCGCTGAGCGCCGTCACCACCCGGGCCGGTCTCGAAGACGCGGCACTGACCGTCGCGGCTCGCGCAGTGGCGACCGCCGCGCTGGCCCGCGAGGAGAGCCGAGGGTGTCACCACCGGGCCGAATACCCCGATGCGGCTGCCGCACCGGCTCGCAGCCTTGTCGTCCGACTCGGCGCCGATTACAGCGCGCAGGTCGAGGAGCTGGCGGCGGTCTGCTGATGGGCCTCTCTGACGACGAGCTCGTCGAGGCTCGTGCCACGATCGCCCGCGCGCTCGACGAGGACCTGCGCTACGGCCCGGACATCACGACAGCCGCGACCGTGCCCGAAGGCGCAGTGACGACGGCGTCGCTGATCACCCGCGAGCCCGGCGTGATCGCCGGGGTCGATATCGCAATCCTGGTGCTCGACGAGGTGCTCGGCCGCGACGGCTACCGGATCGTCCATCGCATCGAGGACGGGGCCCGACTGCAGCCGGGTGCGCCGGCGTTGACAGTGGAGGCGCGGATGCACGGACTGTTGACCGCCGAGCGCACACTGCTGAACCTGGTCTGTCACCTGTCCGGGATCGCCACAGCCACGGCGGCCTGGGTGGACGCGGTGAACGGCACCAAAACCAAGATTCGCGATACCCGTAAGACGTTGCCCGGTCTGCGTGCCCTGCAGAAGTACGCGGTCCGGGTCGGTGGTGGCGTCAACCACCGGCTCGGCCTGGGTGACGCGGCGCTGATCAAGGACAACCATGTCGCGGCCGCCGGCTCGGTGGTCGCGGCGCTGCGCGCGGTGCGGGCCGCCGCACCCGACCTGCCGTGCGAGGTCGAAGTCGACTCGCTCGAGCAGCTCGACGAGATCCTGGCCGAGGGTGCCGAATTGGTGTTGCTCGACAACTTCCCGGTCTGGCAGACCCAGATTGCGGCGCAGCGCCGCGATACTCGGGCACCGGCCACCAAACTCGAGTCCTCGGGCGGGCTTTCACTCGACACCGCTGCGGACTACGCCGGGACCGGAGTGGACTACCTCGCAGTCGGGGCGCTCACCCATTCGGTGCGGGTGCTCGACATCGGTCTGGACGTCTAGGGCCGACTCCCGGCGATCACCACCGCGGCGGTGCGGCGCCGCGGCCGAAACCCCAAGTCGACTGGCCCAGTCTCGGTTTGCTCACTTCGTCGGGCACTCGCCGAAAATCAGCCTGCAGCAACGGTTCCGCGTCCGATCCTGCGCTGATGGCCGAACAGGGCGCCCTGAATTCGCAGTCACGGCAATGCCCGGCGAACGTCGGGTAGATGGTTGGCCAACCGGTCATATCCACCGCCTCGGCGGCGATCAGCGCTCCCACCGAGGTGATCTCGTGGCGGCTGCGGCGGATGCGAGTACGACGCAAGAGCCCCGCTGTGCGCTGCTCGGTGCGTTTCGTCGCGTCGCCGCGTGATGCCTGCGCCGAAACCCGTTGATGTTGCGGGACCGATCGACCACCGCCGCTGGCCTCGTGTTGGGCGACCGCTTTCGGCGCGCGTCTCATCGCTGAACCGGCGGGCGGGAATTCGAGCGGGCCGTCGATGCGCACCTCGTTGTGGATGGTGCCGGCGACCTGGACTCCGATGTAGTCATGTTCGAACGCCCAACAGGCCGCCACCGCCTGCTCGTCGCGGTCCCACCGATCGACGTCCTGCCACTCGTCGACGATCTGATGGCAGACCACCCAATACTCGTCGGCGGCGTCGACGGCCACCAGGTCGATCCCGCACCGATAGATCACCGGTGATCCGTCGTGCACGAGCAGTCCGCACTCGAGGTCGCCGGGATCCGGGACCAGCGCCTCGACATCGAGGTTGATCTTGACCGGCGCGAAGTCGTCGACCGCATGCGCCCAGGCGTCATAGCAGTCCAGCAGCGCCGCCCCTTGGTTGAGCGACTCGGTTGCGCCGGCGTCGCCCAGCGACCGCTCGAGCGCCTTGTGCACCAACGGCTGGGTCACCTCGTGCTGCCAGTCCCAGGTGCCCGGGTAGTAATACACGGCCAGCGCGTCCTTGAGTGCAGCAGGCAGCGCGGGTTCGACGACCCCGCTGGATCGCAGGTTGCGACGATGCGGAGAGGCGAAGTCCCACTGTCGCCGGCAGCGTTTGAACCGGGTGCGCTCCGCCGCGGTAATTCGATAGTCGACCATCTTTGCAACCGTTCAGTGCTGGTGGGCGTGGTTTGGCCAGGGCTCGTCGATCGGCCACCGACACCGGTCGGCGGTGTCGGCCATCGACTCGAGCTCGGCGAGCAGGTCGTCGAAGAACGCGCGCAGCCGTTCGGGTTCGTCAAGAGGCCAGGCGGTGGAAATCCACATCCACACGTCGGGCGCGGCGGCCGCAGAGCGGGTTTCAACGACGGTCAAGAATCGCCAGTCGTAGGAGTCGCCGCAGCGCTCCAGGTACAAGAGATCATCGCGACCGGGGCCTGCCGCCACGATCGAGGCGAATAATTCATCACGAGTCATGCCTGCGCCTCGTCTATCTAGGATAGGCGCGCTGGGCGCCGCGATCTAGCGGCGAAGCAGACGGCGGGCTGCCGGTTTGGCGGCCTCGAGTGCGGCCACGTCGCCCGCGATGCGGGATAAGATCAACGCTCCTTCGATCAACGAAATCACGGCAACAGCAACGCTTTTCGCTTCGGTCGCCGACCAGCCATCGGCGCGCAGGCGCTCTTCGATGGCTGTGCACCAGCCGGTGAAGGCGCGTGCCGACGCTTCGCGTACCAGTGCGCTGGCATTGACCGACTCGGTGGCGATCGGCTCGATTGGGCAGCCGTCGCGCCGGTCGGCGATCAGTCCGGCGGTTAGCAGCGCAACCCACCGATCGACGATGTCGGCCACCGGTTGTCCACCGGCCAAAAACCTGCGCAGCAGTTGCTCGATGGCAGCCCCGGTGCCGTCGACGACTGCAGCGGCCAGTTGCTGCTTTCCCCGCGGGAAGTGGTGATACAGCGAACCCGGCTTTACCGCCGCCGCGTCCAGGATCTGGCTAAGCCCGGTCGCCGCGTACCCCTGGCGGCGGAACAGGGTGGCCGCGGTGTCGATCAACGCGGCCCGGCTGCGGTCTGGTCTCGGCACGCTGTTGACAATACTTGAGCAATCATTCAAGAATGCTGGAGTGAGGCAATTGACGTTCGAAGAGGCCGGCCGATACGGCTGGCGCGATGTCGCCGACCCGGAAATCACCCAGCCGCAGCAGGCGTTGGTCCGGCCGTTGGCGGTGGCCTGCTGCGACCTCGACGTCGCGGTTGCGCGGGGCGCAGCGCCGCTGCCGCCTGGATACGCGGTCGGACATGAAGGCATAGCGGAGGTTGTCGCGGTCGGTGATGCTGTTTCGGGCTTCAGGGCGGGTGACCGGGTGGTCGTGCCGTTCCAGCTCAGTTGCGGGACCTGCCGCGAATGCCGCCGCGGGGTGACCAGTTCATGCGGTTCGCTGCCGTTGATGGCGATGTACGGGCTGGGCCCGCTGGCCGGCCTGGATGGTGGCGGATTCATGTCCGATGTTGTGCTCGTGCCATACGCGGACGCGATGTTGGTTCCGCTGCCGGAGACCGTCGACCCGATCGCCGTCGCCTCGCTCTCGGACAACATCCCCGACGGCTGGCGCGCGATTGGCCCGTTCCGGGCGGAACTGGCCGGCCTTGAGCCAGTCGATCGTCGTGTGCTGGTGATCGGCAGGCTGTCGATCGGGATGTACGCGGCTGCGCTCGCCGCGGCGCTCGGCTGGCATGTCGATTACGTCGACACCGACCCGGGCCGGCTCGCCGCGGCGGAGAAACTCGGCGCAGTCGTTCACGACGCTGCCAGGCCGGATAAATCCTGGGATCCCTACCCGGTCACCGTGCACACCTCCGGTGATCCGGCTCTATTGGCGGCGGCACTGCGCGCCACCTGGCCAGACGGCGTCTGCACCGACACCGGCATCTACTTCCAGCCGACCGTCGAGTTGCCGATGCTGCGGACCTACACCCGAGGTGTGCGCTTTATCACCGGGCGGGTCAGCGCCCGTGCCGTCATCCCGGAGATTCTGGACGTGCTCTCCGGTGGATGCGACCTGCTGCCGGTCGTCGACCGTGTCGTGCCGTGGGAGGACGCACCGTCGGCCTGGCCGACGATGGCCGGCAAGACCGTCTTTACCCGGGTCTAGCCGGACGATCCTTCACGAGACAGCGATGAGGGTTGTGAATTCTCGAGATGCACAACCCTGGGTGCTCTCTCGCGACGATCGCGCTTAGGCGATGTCGCCGACGAAGACCGCGACCCGGCCGATCTGCTGGCGGGCCATGAAGGGCAGCCCCGCGCCGTCGCTGCCGGGGGGCAGCACCCGCGGGTTGGTGATGTGCACGTCCTTGCGGATGAAGTGCACGTCGGCTTCGCCCGCGGCCAGCACGTTTTTGACCCAATCGGTCTTGCCGTGGGCCAGTCCGATCGCCAGCACGTTGCCCTTGCGGTAGGCGGTGACGATGGTTTCGTACTGCTTGCCGGAGGTGCGGCCACGGTGCTTGATCACCGAGAACGTCGGAAGGTAGCGCGCGATCGGCTTGACCAACGGGTTGAAGTACTTGGTTTGGAAGTTCTCAAACCACACCGGGAAGATCATCGGGATGCCCGGGGCGTTGTTGGGATGGTCCTGTCGGGACATGGCGACTCCGTTTCGTCGGGTGCGGCCACACTACCGGTCCGATATGCAGTTGCTCTGCTCTGGGACAATGGTTGACGTGACTGTGATGGCGCGCATCGACCTGCGGGGCGCAGACTTGTCCACCGCCCGGCTGCGGGCGGCGTTGCCCCGCGGCGGAGTGGACGTGGAGGCCGCCCTGTCGACGGTGCGACCGATCGTCGACGCGGTCGCCGATCGCGGCGCGGAGGCCGCGCTGGAGTACGGCGAATCCTTCGATGGGGTGCGCCCGCCGACGGTCCGGGTACCCAGCGCCGAGTTGGACGCCGCGCTGGCCGGCTTGGACCGCGATGTCCGGGCCGCGCTCGAGGTGGCGATCGAACGCACCCGCGCGGTGCACGCCGACCAGCGGCGGTCCGATGTGACGACGACGCTCGGGCCTGGCGCCACCGTGACCGAGCGGTGGGTTCCGGTCGACCGTGTCGGGCTGTACGTGCCCGGCGGCAACGCGGTGTACCCGTCGAGCGTGGTGATGAACGTGGTGCCGGCGCAGGCCGCCGGTGTCGGCTCGCTGGTGGTGGCCAGCCCGCCGCAGGCCCAGTCGCAAGCCCGGTACGGGGCTCGCTTCCAAGGCCTACCTCATCCGACCATCTTGGCCGCCGCGCGGCTGCTCGGCGTCGATGAGGTATGGGCGGTCGGCGGGGCCCAGGCCGTGGCGCTGATGGCTTACGGCGGCGTCGACACCGACGGCACCGAACTGCTTCCCGTCGACATGGTCACCGGCCCCGGCAACATCTACGTCACTGCGGCCAAACGACTCTGCCGCTCGCGGGTGGGCATCGACGCCGAAGCCGGGCCGACCGAGATCGCGATCCTGGCCGATGACACCGCCGACCCGGCGCACGTCGCCGCCGATCTGATCAGCCAGGCCGAGCACGACGAAATGGCCGCCAGCGTCCTGGTGACGCCCAGCACCGAGCTCGCCGACGCCACCGACACCGAGCTTGCTGCCCAACTGCAAACCACCGTGCACCGTCAACGCGTGACGACCGCGCTTGCCGGTCGGCAGTCGGCCATCATCCTGGTCGACGACATCGACGCGGGTATCCGCACCGTCAACGTCTACGCCGCAGAGCACTTGGAGATCCAGACGGCAGACTCAGATAGGGTTGCTGCTCAGATCCGTTCCGCCGGCGCCATCTTCGTCGGGCCGTATTCGCCGGTCAGCCTCGGCGACTACTGCGCCGGCTCCAACCACGTGCTGCCCACCGCGGGTAGCGCCGCGCACTCCAGCGGCCTGTCGGTGCAGACCTTTTTGCGGGGCATCCACGTCGTCGACTACACCGAAGCGGCGCTGAAAGATGTTTCGGGACATGTGATCACGCTCGCCGACGCCGAAGACCTGCCCGCGCACGGTGAGGCGATACGGCGGAGGTTCGAGCGATGACCAACCGGCCGTCGCTCGACGACCTCCCGCTGCGCCAAGACCTGCGCGGCAAGTCGCCCTACGGCGCACCGCAGCTAGCGGTTCCGGTGCGGCTGAACACCAACGAGAACCCGCACCCACCCAGCACGGCGCTGGTCGAGGACGTCATCACCTCGGTGGGCGAGGTGGCGGTCGACCTGCACCGCTATCCCGACCGCGACGCTGTGGCCCTGCGCACCGACCTGGCCGCCTACCTCAGTGTGCAGACCGGGGTCCGGCTCGGCGTCGAAAACCTCTGGGCGGCCAATGGTTCCAACGAGATCCTGCAGCAGCTGCTGCAGGCCTTCGGCGGTCCCGGACGCAGCGCGATCGGCTTCGTGCCGTCGTATTCGATGCACCCGATCATCTCCGACAGCACCCGCACCGAGTGGATCCAGACGTCTCGCGCCGCGGACTTCAGCCTCGACGCCGATGCCGCGGTCGCGGCGATCGTTGAGCGCCGGCCTGACGTGATTTTCGTCACCAGCCCCAATAACCCGACGGGACAGAGCGTTTCGCTGGCCGATCTGCGACGGCTGCTCGACGCGACGCCCGGTATCCTGATCGTTGATGAAGCCTACGGCGAGTTCTCTGCGCAGCCCAGCGCGGTCGCGCTGGTCGAGGAGTACCCGACCAAGCTCGTCGTGAGCCGCACCATGAGCAAGGCCTTCGCCTTCGCCGGCGGGCGGCTGGGTTACCTGGTGGCCACGCCGGCGGTGATCGAGGCGATGCTGCTCGTTCGGCTGCCCTATCACCTATCCGCGCCGACCCAGGCTGCCGCCCGGGCGGCGCTGCGGCACGCCGACGACACGCTCGGCAGCGTTGCGACGCTGATCGCCGAACGCGAACGGGTGACAACGGCGTTGAGTGGCATGGGTTTTCAGGTCGTTCCCAGCGACGCCAACTTTGTGCTGTTCGGCCGGTTCGCCGACGCGCCCGCCACCTGGCAGCGCTACCTCGACGCCGGTGTCCTGATCCGCGACGTGGGCATTCCCGAATACCTGCGTACGACGATCGGGCTGGCCGACGAGAACGACGCATTCCTGGCGGCCAGCGCAGACCTGGCTGTCACCGAGTTGGCCCAGCCCTTAGGAGCGTCATGACCGCCGGTCGCCGCGCACGTGTTGAGCGCACCACCAAAGAATCCGAGATCGTCGTCGAGCTCGACCTCGATGGCACCGGAGTCGTTCATGTCGACACGGGTGTCCCGTTCTACGACCACATGCTGACCGCGCTGGGTAGCCACGCCAGCTTCGATCTGACTGTGCGCGCCAAGGGCGACGTCGAGATCGAGGGGCACCACACCATCGAGGACACCGCGATCGTGCTCGGTCAGGCGCTGGGACAGGCGCTCGGCGACAAGAAGGGCATTCGCCGGTTCGGCGACGCCTTCATCCCGATGGACGAGACGTTGGCGCATGCCATCGTCGACGTCTCGGGCCGGCCCTACTGCGTACACACCGGCGAGCCGGATCACTTGCGGCACACCACGATTGCCGGTAGCTCGGTGCCTTATCACACCGTGATCAACCGGCACGTTTTCGAGACGCTGGCGAACAACGCCCGCATCGCGCTGCACGTGCGTGTTCTCTACGGTCGCGACCCACACCACATCACCGAGGCCCAGTACAAGGCCGTGGCCCGGGCATTGCGGCAAGCGGTC
>DATDLZ010000065.1:0-6754 GCA_036519055.1 Mycobacterium sp. | reverse complement strand
ACTGCGTGTGGGCGCCGGTGAACATCCAGTCGTGCGCCAGCCGGTTGGCATCGGCGAACTGGGCCGGAAAATCGGGGCCGGCGGTGTAGCCCGCCGCGACACCATGGATCTGAGCCGAGTCGGCGTGGCCATTGCGCTGGTTGATCAGAACCGTTGCCTTAGTGGCGAGTTCGGCTGCCACCGCGGCCTGCAGCGCCTTATCGCCCGCCGCTTTGCGAGCCATTGCCGTGTAGCCGTTGACGTCGACGACGTGGGTCTGCGTCCACACCGTCGGCACGGCAATCGCCAGCGCGACCGTGGCGCACAGCCACAACAGCGCCGTCAGCGCCAATCGCACGAAGTGGTCTTACTTGGCGACGCGACGCGGACGCGACAGCGCCATCCTGGTCATCATCTTGTTGACCCGCTTCAGCGCCTTGCGCGAATTGTGGTAATAGTTCTGGCCCGCACCGACATTGGTGCGGGGGCCGACAACGGTCTCGATGCGACAGAACTTGCGCAACCCGTCGGCGCCGCCGAACCGCGCCCCGATGCCCGACGTCTTCCAGCCGCCCATCGGCGCGGTCGTGCACATCAGGTTGGTGATCACGTCGTTGATGTTGACCGCACCGCAATCAAGCTGCAGCGCAACCTCTTTGGCGCGATCGAAGTCACCGGAGAACACCGATCCACTCAGGCCGTATTCGCTGTCGTTGGCCAGCCGGATCGCTTCCTCGACCGAGCCGACCTTCATGATCGGCAGCGTGGGGCCGAAGGTCTCCTCGGTCATGCAGGCCATCGAGTGGTCCACGTCGACGAGCACCGTGGGCGGGTAGAAGCTGCCCGACGTGTTGGTGCGCTGGCCACCGGTCAAGGCCTTGGCGCCGGCGGCCACCGCCTCGCGGACGTGGCGTTCGGTCACCGACAGCTGCTGCTCGTCGATCAGCGCCCCGAAGTCGTGTCCCTCGCCCGCACCGACCTGCAGTTCCTTGACGTCGCGAACCACGGCCTGGACGAACTGGTCGTATACCTGCTCGAGCACGTAGACCCGCTCCACCGAGACGCAGGTCTGCCCCGCGTTGAACATCGCTCCCCACACCGCGGCGTGGGCGGCGAGATCGACGTCGGCGTCCTCGAGAACGACCATCGGGTCCTTGCCGCCGAGTTCCAGGCTGACCGGCGTCAACCGGCGCGCGGCGCGCTCCATCACTTTGCTGCCAGTGGCGCTGGACCCGGTGAACTGCAGGTAGTCGACGTTGTCGACGACGGCCTCGGACACCGCACGGGCGCCCTGGGCCAGCTCGAACACCTGGGGTCCGCCGGATTCCTGCCAGCCGCGACGCAGCACCTCGGCGGTCAACGGGGTGCGCTCGGACGGCTTCAGCAGCACGGCGCAGCCCGCAGCCAGGGCGCCGAGGCCATCCATCAGCGCGTTGGCCACCGGGTAGTTCCACGGCGCGATGATGCCCACGACGGCCCGCGGCCGGTAGTGAACGGTGATCTTCTTGATCGCCATGAACGGCAGTGCGGCCGGCCGCTTTTCGGGCGCCAGCGCCTTTTCCGCCGTCTTGATGTAGTACGAGATGATCATGATCAGCATCGGCACTTCCTGTGCCGCGTCGACCGCGGATTTACCGGTCTCCTTGATCAGCAGCTCTTCGATCTCGCCGCGGTGCTCACCCAGCCACACCGCGAAGCGGGCCAGCACCTTGGCACGCCCCGACGCTCCGCGCTGCTCCCATTCGCGTTGTGCGGCGCGCAGCCCGGCAACGATGGTGGGCACGTCGGCCGGATCGGTCCACTGCACCTCCCCCGCGATCGCGCCGTTCGCGGGACTGTGGATGGTGCCGGTTCCGGAGAACTCGGTGGCGCTGGGCGCGGTTTCGGGAGGCTTGATGGCGGTCATAGGAGCCATCGTAGACGCGTGACTGTGACGCAGGTCGCACGCCCTCGACAGGTGTCAACTTTGCCGGGCTAAGGCGCGATACCCAGCACGTACGCCGCCTGACCGAGGTGCTGCGCGCAGTCGTCGATGATGCTGACGATCCGGGCGCTGGCGGTCACGGGCGGATCCCAGTTTCGGTCGACGATGCGCTCCAAGTCTTCGGCGGTGACGCCCGCGACGAACTCCAACGT
The DNA here is from genome assembly GCA_036519055.1 of Mycobacterium sp. GTDB lineage: Bacteria > Actinomycetota > Actinomycetes > Mycobacteriales > Mycobacteriaceae > Mycobacterium. Next base: position 4,639 of record DATDLZ010000065.1, on the reverse strand, counting down.
CAGCTTGTGCACGGCGTGGTAGTAGCCGGCCAGCAGATCGACCGGCGCCTGCACCTTGGCCACCTCTGCCGGGCCGTGGCCGTAGCCGGTGTCGTTGCGCGGCAGGTCGAGGCCGAACCGGTCCACCCACCCGTCGGCGGTCCACACCTGTTCGACACCGGCGATCGGGGCGAGTTGAACGTCCTGCACGCGCGCGCTGTGCCAGATCAGCCAGGCGATGCTGTTGGCGTCCGGGCCCGGCCGGTAGTTGGCTGTGTCGGCGGTCAGCCCATCGGTGATCTCGTCGACATGCTCGATCAACCGGGTGAACGAATCACGCAGCAATTCCCTGGTGGACGTATCGGAGTCAGACATAACCGCCGACCCTACGCATGGCAGACGGCTTCGACATTGTTGCCGTCCGGGTCCCGGACGAAGGCGCCGAAGTAGCCCTCGTGGTATTCCGGCCACAGTCGCGGGGCGTGCAACGATTCGGCGCCCAACTCGACCGCGGCGTCGTGAAACGCTCGCACCGCGTCGTGGTCGGCGGCGACGAACGCGAAGTGCGTCTCCCGATTGGGCCCCATAGCCGCACCTTCGGCGATCCAGAACGTCGGCTTGCCGTCGCGCCCGTAGCCGATGGCCTCACCGAAATCCAGTTGCCGTGAATAGCCGAGCACGCCCAGCACCCGGTCATAGAACCGCTGCGATCTGGCGTAGTCGACGCAATTGATCCCGAAATGATCGATCATCATCCGATCCTGGCATCAGAGACCGACACGGTCGTAGATTATTTAGATGACCTACGACCTCATCATCCGCAACGGGACCATCGTCGACGGGCTGGGAGGTGAGCCGTACGTCGGTGACGTCGCCGTAGCGGATGGCGTCATCTCGGCGGTCGGGGCGGTCAACGGCGCAGGCGCGACTCGGGAGATCGACGCAACCGGGTTGCTGGTCACGCCGGGCTTCGTCGACCTGCACACGCATTACGACGGCCAGTCCATTTGGTCGGAGCGGTTGACGCCGTCGTCGGCGCACGGAGTGACCACCGTGGTGATGGGCAACTGCGGCGTCGGCTTCGCGCCGTGCCGCCAGGACGACCACGACGTGCTGGTCGACGTGATGGCCGGGGTCGAAGACATTCCCGGCGTGGTGATGACCGACGGCCTGCCGTGGAATTGGGAGACGTTCCCCGAGTACATGAAGGCCCTCGACGCGGGCAAGCGCGACATCGATGTGGCCGCCTACCTTCCACACTCGCCGCTGCGGGTCTACGTAATGGGTCAGCGCGGCGCCGATCGCGAACCGGCCACCGCCGAGGACCTGGCCATGATGCGGGCGCTGGCCCAGGAGGCCATCGAGGTTGGGGCGCTGGGGTTCGCCACGTCCAGGTTCACTATTCACAAGACTGAAAGCGGTTCACCGATCCCCAGCTACGACGCGGCCCGCGAGGAGATCGAAGAGATCGCTAGAGGAGTGGTCGACGGCGGTGGCGGCCTGCTGCAATTCGTGCCCGACATTCCGGCCGGGGGGTATCAGACCGTGCTGCAGACGGTGTTCGACGTCGCCGAGGACGTCGGGCTGCCGGTCACCTTCACCCTCGTCATCGGCAATATCGGCGACCCTACGTGGCCGGACGCCATCAACATGATCGAGAAGGCCAACGCCGCAGGCGGCGACGTCACCGCGCAGCTGCTGCCGCGCCCGATCGGTCTGATCATGGGGTTGCAGCTGAGCGCCAACCCGTTCGTGCTCTACCCCAGCTACCGCGAGATCGCCGACCTGCCACTGGCCGAGCGGGTGGCCGAGATGCGCAAGCCCGAGGTCCGCGCCCGCATCCTGGCCGACAAGCCCGGCATCGGGCACCCGATCCTCGTCGTGACGCAGATGTGGGACTGGATCTTCCCGCTCGGTGACGAACCTGACTACGAACCCGACCCGTCGACCAGCATCGCCGCCCGAGCCCGGGCTCGCGGGGTGCACCCGATGGAAGAGGCCTACGACCGGCTGCTCGACGACGACGGCCGGGCCATGTTGCTGGTCGCGACGAGCAACTTGGAGAACAACTCCCTGGATACCGTGGGCAACTTGCTGCATCGCGACGACGTGGTACTGGGCCTCGGTGACGGCGGCGCACACTACGGAATGATTTGCGACGCAAGCTATTCGACGTACTTCCTGGCGCACTGGGCACGCGACCGCAAGTCCGGCCGCTTCGAGGTGTCCGAGGCCGTGCGCCGACTCACCTCGGTGCCGGCCCGGGTCGCCGGTCTCGGCGACCGCGGCCGCATCGCTGTGGGCTACAAGGCCGACCTCAACGTCATCGACCACGCGGCGCTGCGGATCCACAAGCCGGTGATTACCCACGACCTGCCCGCCGGTGGCCGCCGACTCGACCAGACCGCCGACGGCTACGTCGCCACGATCGTCGCCGGCGAGCTGATCGCCGAGAACGGCGTACCCACCGACGCGCGGCCCGGCAAGCTGGTCCGTGGCCGCCAGTCGGTGCCTGCCTGAAAGCGTGCCCACTGTGCAGGTTGTGTGCGCGAACGGGCCGAAATCACGTGCACAAGCTGCACACTCGACGCTAGACAGGGCAGCCCGCTGCTCTGAGTTTGCCGCAGACCCGTTCGATGATCACTTCTGGCCGCGCGAGCATTTCGGCGCTGACCCTGACGATCGCCCATCCCATCGCTTCGAGCAACGCGATCCGGTCGATGTCCCACGACCGCTGATATCGATCGGACCAATGTTGGACGCCGTCGTACTCGACGGCGACTTGCCAGTTCCGCCAGCCCATGTCGACCCTGATCCGCGCGATACCGAACTTGTCGGTGAACTCGATCTGTGTCTCGGGCGGCGGCAAACCTGCACCGACCAACAACAGTCGTACCCGACTCTCTTGCGGAGATTCGGCGCCGCCGTCAACCAGCTTCAACACCGATCGCAGCCGTCGAATACCCCAGCTCCCGGGCTTGACATCGGCGAGGGCGACGACGTCGGGAACCTTGAAGTTGGTTGCATTCGCCAACGCATCCAAGATGGGAATCGACCGGTTCGGCGGCCACGATCGGCCGATGTCAAACGCGGTACGTTCTGGCGTGGTGATCCGAATTCCACTGACGGTGTGGATTTCTCGGGCACCCAGGTCGTACGAATGGACGACGATTCCTGACGGGGCGTGTCGATTGGGACGGCACAGTTCTGCGGGTTCGCCGGCGCCCAGCCATTTGGTACCCAGGACCGCCGCTGCGGACAGCCCCGTCAGCGTCGCGTCCCCGCCAGACCACAGCCACGCCGCGCGGGCTCGGGTGAGCGCGGTCAGTGTCGCCTGCGTCGACAGGTAGACGTTGCGGTAGATGGGCCGGTAATCCCGCTGCAGCTGCCAGGCCGAGACCTCGCCTCGCCGCACGGCCTGCCGCCCGAGAAACGGCCAGTCGTCCCCGCTCATGGCCGAAATCTTCGATCAAAAGCGGTCGAAGCCGCGGGCAATTATGCACAGGGCATCGAGTGTGTAGCTTCTGCTCGCAGAAACGGCGCAACGGCGCAGACAACCTGCACACTGGGCGCTCGAACGGGGGTACGCCGCCTAACCGGACAGCGCGTCGAAGAGCGCGGCCAACTGATCCGGCGACACGGCCGCGTTGCACCGGCCGCGTAGATCGAGCAGCGGCTGGGCGATGCCCTTCAACTCCAGGGCCTCACCGGGGTGGCTGAGAAAGTACCCTCGCACCGACGACTTCGCGTCCGCCGGCGGTTGGTTGACCGCGGCGGTCAGCACGTTATTGGCATCCGGGTGGCCGTCCAGGTATCCGCTTGCCGCGTTCAGCACCCCGCTGGAGGTGGCAGCCAGCCCGCTGGCTGAGCACGGATCGGGTGCGGCACCAGCGGTCGGCGCGACGGTGACGAAAAGAGTGCAGCCGGTGATTACTCCAAAGATTGTGCGCCATAACGATTTTCTCACTGCGTCGTCCCTTCGTCCCCAACTGTTCCAATGTTCAGTACATCAGTTACCCAAAAATACGAAAAACCCGGCCCCACCTGGGGACCGGGCTTCTCGTTGTCTGACGCGGACTTAGAAGTCCATACCGCCCATGCCACCGGTCGGGTCGCCGGCAGGAGCCGCCGCCTTCTCCGGCTTGTCGGCAACGACGGCCTCGGTGGTCAGGAACAGCGCCGCGATGGACGCCGCGTTCTGCAGCGCCGAACGCGTCACCTTGACCGGGTCGGCCACGCCCGCCTTGAGCAGGTCCTCGTACTCACCGGTCGCGGCGTTGAGCCCAACACCCGGCTTGGAGTTGGCGACCTTCTCGGCGACAACGCCGGGCTCCAGCCCGCCGTTGAAGGCGATCTGCTTCAGCGGAGCCGACAGTGCCACGCGCACGATGTTCGCGCCCGTCGCCTCGTCACCGGTGAGCTTCAGATCGTCCAGAGCCGGAGCCGACTGCAGCAGAGCCACGCCACCGCCGGCGACGATGCCCTCTTCGACAGCGGCCTTGGCGTTACGGACGGCGTCCTCGATGCGGTGCTTGCGCTCCTTGAGCTCCACCTCGGTGGCAGCACCGGCCTTGATCACCGCAACACCGCCGGCCAGCTTGGCCAGGCGCTCCTGCAGCTTCTCGCGGTCGTAGTCGGAGTCGCTGTTCTCGATCTCGGC
>DATDLZ010000064.1:0-6191 GCA_036519055.1 Mycobacterium sp. | reverse complement strand
CGGCTGAGCCGATCGGTGCGTCGGCATGACCAGCCCCTACGACGTGCTGGCCCGTATCACCAACACCCGGCGCGCGCAGCAGCCAACCGGAGAACGGTGCGAGATGTGCTCCGAGGCCATCGCCGACCAACACCAGCACGTGGTGAATGTGACTGGGCGGCAATTAATGTGCGTATGCCGCGGCTGTTATCTGTTGTTCACCGACGGCCACGCGCAGCTGCGATACCGGGCGGTCCCGGACCGATATCTGTCATTTCTCGACTTCGCGCTTGATCGACGCACCTGGGAACTGCTGCAGATCCCAGTCGGCCTGGCGTTCTTCTTCCGCAACTCCGCGCTGGACCGCACCGTCGCGTTCTACCCGGGACCGGCAGGGGCAACCGAATCCGATCTCGACCTCGAGGCGTGGACCGCGATCAACTCGGCCGATCCCCGGGTAGCCCTCGTCGCCGACGACGTCGAGGCGCTGCTTGTGCGGGTGCGCGAGGATGAGCAACCCGATTGCTATCTGGTCCCGATCGATGCCTGCTACGAGTTCGTCGGCGGACTGCGGATGTTGTGGCGCGGCTTCGACGGTGGGCAAGAGGCTCGCGAGTTCATCGACGCGTTCTTCGATCAGCTGGCAGCCCGTAGTACAGAGAGACGCTGATGACCAGCCCGACCGGCCAGGCGACCGGCTTGACATTCACCGTCCTCGACGTGGTCCCCGAGCCCTATGCGGCTGTCCCGATATTGGCCGCGCGCATCCGCGTTTCGGCGCCGGACGACGAGCCGGTGCACGCGATCGCTCTGCGCTGCCAGGTCCGCATCGAGCCGTTGCGACGCGGCTACTCCGACGACGAAGCGGCGGCGCTGACTGATTTGTTCGGGCCGCGGGAACGCTGGGCCGCCACCCAGCGCACCTTCTTGTGGCAGCATTGCGCGGCGATGGTGCCGGCGTTCCTGGGCACCACCGAGATCACGCTGCCCCTGGAGTGCACCTACGATTTCGAGGTCGCCGCCGCCAAGTACCTGCACGCGCTGAGCGACGGCGCTGTTCCACTGCAATTCCTGTTCAGCGGAACCGTATTCACGCCGGGTCAGCGCGGTTTCTCCGTCCAGCAAGTGTCGTGGGGCTGCGAGGACCAGTACGACATGCCGGTAGCGGTGTGGCGCGAACTCATCGGGCTGCACTACCCGAACACCGGATGGGTGCGGCTGTCTCACGACGCGGTGGCCGCGTTGGCCGCCTATAAGTCGGCGCGCGGCCTGTTGAGCATCGAGGACGCGGTCACCACACTGCTCAGCGCGGCGCACCAGGAGGCGCGATGACCGCGGATTGGGATCGGGCCCGGGCTGTCGCCGACGCCGTCCTGTACGAGGGCTACCTGCTTTACCCGTACCGCGCGACATCGAGCAGGAACCGATCGCGTTGGCAGTGGGGCGTTTTGGGCCCTGCGGGCGCAGCCGACGCCGGGATGGGCGAGGACGAGACCATCGCGGCACAGTTCCTCGTCGACGGAGCGCAAGCGATCACCCTGGTGGTGCGCTTCCTGCAGCTGCAGCATCGCCGTGTCGAACGCGATACCGGTGGCGGCCGTTTCGAACCCGTCGACGAGCTGATCACGCCAACTGGTTCGTGGCTGACCTGGGACGAAGCGATCGAGTGTGAAACGTCGTTCGGCCCCTTTGCGATTGACGATCCGGGCCAGCCGTGGTCACTGTCGCTGACCGCCGCCCCGGCAACCGACGTCGAATCGGTCGAGGGCGGTCGACTAGTCCGGACCCGTTGCGAGGTGGGCGCCGCGTTGACCATCGGCGTCGAGCCGGACGGCGCGCTGCATCGGGTCTCGATACGGGTCGCAAACACCGGTAGCCCCGCTGCGGATAAAGACGACGCGATATCCCGTTCCCTGATCGGCACCCACGTCATCGCGGAAGTCGTTGGCGGCGAATTCGTCTCACTCCTCGAGCCGCCGCCACTGGCCGCGGACGCGGTGTCCCGATGCAGTCAGCACCGCTGTTTCCCGGTGCTGGCCGGCCCGCCCGGCGCCGGGGATTTGCTGCTGATCTCCCCGATCATCCTCTACGACCACCCCGAGGTCGCTGAACAGAGCGAGACCGCACTATACGACTGCACCGAGATCGACGAGATCCTGACGTTGCGTGTGATGACGATGACCGACCAGGAGAAGGCGCAGGCCCGGGCCACCGATCCGCTGGCCGGGCAGATCATCGACCGCTGCGACTCGATGTCGCCCGAAGCCATGGCGCGCCTGCACGGAGCCCTCCGGGACCCGCGGGAGCCCGTTGGCCTGATTCCGGAGGTGCCCGACGGCCTGGATTGGTGGGATCCGCTGGCCGACAACGCCGTACAGCCCGATCTGGACGCGGTGCTGGTGAATGGTGTCCGGGTGGCGCGAGGCAGTCGAGTACTTCTGCATCCGGGGCGTCGAGCCGACGCACAAGACCTGTTCTTCGCAGGCAAGACGGCTCGCGTCACCACCGTGCACGAAGACGTCGATGGCAACCAGCACGTCGGCGTCGTCGTCGAGGACGATCCGGCGGCCGACCTGCACGAGTGGTACGGCCGCTACCTGTACTTCTCCCCCGACGAAGTCGAGCCGCTCGAAACCACCACCACTGAAAGGAATTCAACATGGAAATCGTAGGATGGGTGTTTGTCGCCCTGCTGGCGTTTTTCGCGATGGCCGGGGTCGTGATAGGGCTGATATCCATACCGGATGCCCGGCGATACCTCAAGATCCGGCATATGTAGCGTCGCCGGACGGTCCGAGTCCAGTGCGCATTCTGGTGGCCGGCATCGGCAACATCTTCCTCGGCGACGACGGGTTCGGCTCCGAGGTAGTCCGGCACGTCCCAGTCCAGCAGGACGATTCGGGCGTGCGGGCCGTCGACTACGGTATCGGGGGCATGCACTTGGCCTACGACCTGCTTGACGACTGGGACGCGCTGGTCCTCGTCGACGCGGTACCCAATCGCGGCAGCCCGGGGGCTCTGCACATCTTCGAGGCCGACAATGAATCACATTCGGCCACAGCCGCTCTGGATGCCCACAGCATGGATCCCGCGGAAGTGTTCGACAGCCTGAAGGCACTCGGCGGCAAACCGCCCTACACGGTCGTCGTCGGCTGCGAGGTCGAGAGCGTCGACGAAGGCATCGGTCTTACCGAGTCCGTCGCGAGTGCGGTGCCACGAGCCATCGACGCCGTCAAGGAAGTCGTCGCGGGACTGCGGACTCGATCGCCGGCGGCATCGGTGGAAGGGCAGGGCTGAGCGATGTGCTTGGGCATACCGGGCCAAGTGGTCAGCATGCTGGACGGTTACGAGGGGCAACTCGCACTGGTCGACGTCGCCGGAAAGCAACGCAAGGTGAATGTCGGCATGTTGCCGGAGGAAACGTTTGCACCCGGTGACTGGGTGATCATTCACATGGGGTTCGTCGTCGAAAAGACCGACCGGGCCGGCGCCGAGCAGGCGATGAGCGGTTTGGAGCTGATGGGCCGGGGCCGCGACGATGACTGACACACTGGTGCACATCGGTAGCGTCCGGCAACGGTTCACCGTGACCGGTGTCGTTCAGGGGGTGGGGTTCCGTCCGTTCGTCCACCGGATCGCCACCGACCTTGGGCTGACCGGATTCGTCGGCAACGATTCGGGCGCGGTCTTCCTCGAAGTGCAGGGACCTGGCGCACGCATTGACGAATTCCGTCGCCGGCTGCGCGCGGAGGCGCCACCGCTGGCAGTGATCAGTGCTGTCCACGTCGTCGACGTCGACGCTGACATGCTGTGCGACCGCGGTTTTCGTATCGCGGAAAGCCAACCGGTCGCCGGTGCCACCACCCCGATTCCGCCCGATATCGCCGTCTGCGACGACTGCATCGCCGAGCTGTTCGACCCGAGCGACCGTCGTTACCGGCACCCCTTCGTGACGTGCACCAACTGCGGTCCCCGGTTCACCATCATCCGCGCCCTGCCCTACGACCGACCGGCCACCACGATGTCGGCGTTCGCGATGTGCGAGCGCTGCGCCGCCGAATACCGCGACCCGGCCGACCGCCGCTTCCATGCGCAGCCGATCGCCTGCCCGGACTGCGGGCCGACGCTGTGGTTCGCCGCGCACACCGAGCGGATCACCGGATCCGATGCCGCGCTGCGGGCCACCCAGCAGGCACTGGCCGCGGGCGCCGTGGTTGCGATTAAAGGCGTCGGCGGCTACCACCTGGCTTGCCGGGTCGACGACGAGGCGGCGGTCGTTGCGCTGCGGACCCGTAAAGCGCGGCGCGCCAAGCCGTTCGCCGTCCTGGTGCGAGATCTCGACATGGCACGCCGCTACGCACACATCGACGACCCGGAGGCCGCGGTGCTCTCGAGTCCCGCGCGGCCGATCGTGCTGCTGCGGCGTCGCCGGAACGCGCCGCTCGCCGACGCCGTCGCGCCCGGCAGCCCACTGGTCGGGCTGATGCTGCCGTATGCGCCGATCCATCACCTGCTGCTCGCGCCGGTCCCGGGTGTCGACGCACCGATACCCCTCGCCTTGGTGTTGACCAGCGCCAACCGCTCCGACGATCCCATCTGCTTCACCGAAGACGATGCCGTGCAACGTCTCCCACCACTATGCGACGCGGTGCTCGACCACGACCGGCCGATCCATGTGCCCTGCGACGATTCAGTGGTTCGGGTGGTCGACGATCGCGAACTGCCGATCCGGCGGTCCCGCGGCTACGCGCCGCTGCCCATCGACCTCGGCCGCGACGGCCCAGCGGTGCTGGCGGTCGGCGGCGAACTGAAGAACACCTTCTGCCTCACCGACGGTGCACGCGCATACCTGTCCGGGCACATCGGCGACATGGAGACATTGGAAACCCTGCGGGCATTCGAACGCGCGGTGGGCCAACTCAGCGAAATCCGCCACCAACCAGTGCGATTGGCCGCCGACCTGCATCCCGGGTATCACACCCGCAGTTGGGCCGAGCGCCGTGCCGGCGATCGGCCACTGGATCTGATTCAGCACCACCACGCGCACGTGGTGTCGCTGCTGGCCGAGCACGGGCGTCTCGGCGAACCCGTGATCGGTGTTTCGTTTGACGGCACCGGCTATGGCTGCGATCAAACGATCTGGGGCGGCGAGATTCTCAAGCTCGGGCCAGACAGTCACCGGTTCGTCCGGGTCGGCCACCTGTTGCCGGTGCCACTGCCGGGCGGTGATGCGGCCGTGCGCAATCCGTGGCGGATGGCGCTGTCTCAGTTGTGGATGGCCGGAATCGACTGGACACCGGATCTGCCTCCGATCGCTGCCGCGACGCCGGCCGAACTACAGCTCACCCGTTCACAATTAGAATCCGGCACCGGGTGTGTGCCGTGCTCGAGCATGGGGCGACTGTTCGACGCGGTCGCATCGCTGCTGGGAGTGCGGCAGCGGATCGATTACGAAGGCCAGGCCGCCATCGAACTCGAGGCGCTCGCCGATTCGATCGGCGACACGGCGGGACCGGAGCTGAGACTGGCCCTACGCCTCGACGGGGTGATCGACCCCGCCGGCATGTTTCGGGCGATGGTGTCGGCCCTGCGCGCAGGTGTGCTGCCGGCGGTGCTGGCTGCCGAGTTCCACCGGGCGGTCGCGGTCGCCGTCACCGAGGCGGTGCGAAAGGTCGCCGGCCCGGTGCGGTTGGTGGGCCTTACCGGCGGAGTGTTCCAGAATGTCTTGCTGCTGCGCGGGTGCCGCCAATATCTGCAGCAGGCGGGATTCGAAGTGCTGACCCATCACACGGTGCCGCCCAACGACGGCGGGCTGGCGCTGGGTCAGGCCGCGATCTCTGTGCTGACCGCGCTGGCAGAGGCTGAGTTGCGATGACCACCACTGCGATCGATCGCGGGCTTGGCGCCGAGTTGGCCGCCGATCTGGCCGCGGCCGCCTTCACACTGGCCAAGCGGTTCGCAGCGGGTGCGACCATGTGGTCCATCGCACCGTCGTGGGAGCCGCATGCGCTGCACATCGCGGTCGAGTTCGTGCATCCGGTGATCATGGGAAAGCGCGCACTGCCCGCCGTCGCGCTGACCGGACCGAACCTGGTTGATCTGGTGCGGGTGTCGGTACAGCCCGGCGACATCGTCGTCGCGGTCGGTGGCGCCGATGACGCGCAGGTGCTTTCGGTGATGCGCCGCAGCCCAGCCTGGGGTGCCACCACCAT
>DATDLZ010000063.1:0-4764 GCA_036519055.1 Mycobacterium sp. | reverse complement strand
GTTCCTCCGAGGCACGATCGCATACCCGGCTCCCGTCACCTGACAAGTGGTCGGTCCGGCCATCGGACCGCGGTTCTCAGGTCATGGCTGCCGCAAGGCAGCGCCAATGCGGCGGGCGGCGTGCGAAACCAAGTCGGGTAGACGCGCAGGCAACGTCGGCGAAAGCACCAGCACGGTGACCGCGCCGGCGCAGGTTCCATCCGGCCACCACACCGGTGCAGCCACACAGCAGATCCCCGGGAAGGCGTCCTGGCGGTCGGCCACGGTCGCACCGGGCTCGCGGACCGACCCACGCAACCGTCGCCATTCCCGCTGCGGCCAGCAATCGGGCAACGCGACGTCACCGCTGGGCTGCGCTGCATACAAGACCCGGCCGGTGGCGGTCCGGGCGACCAATTCGCGCTCCGCCGGGTCGGAAATGTAGGCCTGACCACGCGCTGCCGTCCCGCAAATCAAACGAAGGCGTTCTTCGTGCAGGATCCGCAACGACGCCATCGCGCCCGCGCGCACCGACAAATTGTGCACCGGTCCCTGCGCAGCCCTGCGCAATAGCGGATCAGGTTGCCACCGTTGCCCGATGCGCCCGATCAGCGCCCCGACGTAGTACCGATGGTCAATACACTGCACCGCCCCGAGGGCGACCAATTGTTCAGCGAGCCGATACGTCGATGTCTTCGCCAGCCCGCTCGCGTGAGCCAGCGCGGTCAGGCCCAACCCGTCGTCGGCATGGGCGAGCGCGTCAAGCACGGCGAACGCGCCGACAAGAACTCCGCGGCCTCGACATGCGTCGGGCGCAGGCGTCATCGACGATCGTTGGGCGTCAGGTGCAGTGTCGACATTCATGTCGCCTCGCTGACCAAGCCCCCGCTTTAGCCCCGTGAGCGGTTTCTTTACTCGCGTGAATTTTATACGCCAGGGGATCCGGAAATGTGGCGTACTTACAAGACGAATTCAAGTCTCGGTACGCCACCCCGTGTCACGATTTCTGCCGCTGTGCCGTCTGACTGACATGACACAGAAAACCCGCATCGAACCCCTGCCCCCTCAACGGGCCAACTGGCTGATCCGCGCGATGTACCGCTACGCGAAGCGGCGCTTCGGAGAAGTCCCCGAGCCCTTCGCCGTCGTCGCGCACCACCCGCGGCTGCTGGTCGCGTACGCCGTCCACGAGACAATGCTGCAGTCGGCCTCACACAAGCTGCCAACCAGCGTGCGCGAGCTGGCGGTGCTCTGGACTGCACGCACCATCGGCTGCTCGTGGTGCGTCGACTTCGGGTCGATGCTGCTGCGCCTCGACGGACTGGACGTCGAGCGCATCAAGGACATCGAGAACTACGCCACTTCGCCACGTTTCACCGATGATGAGCGAGCCGCGATCGCCTATGCCGACGCGATGACCACCGATCCGCACAGCGTCACCGACGAGCAGGTAGCCGACCTGCGCGCCCGCTTCGGCGAGAACGGCGTAATCGAGCTGACTTATCAGATAGGGACTGAAAACATGCGGGCGCGGATGAACACCACACTGGGCATCACTGAGCAGGGCTTCAATTCGGGTGATGCGTGCCGCGTTCCGTGGATAGCGGGGCCGCGGGGTGAGTCCGCAGCGGAGAGCCGGTGAATTTGTCAGGATTGGCGATATCCCATAGGGCGCAGACCTTTCCGTCGCGCACCGTCATCGCCATGATCCGCGGCAGCATTTCGCGGTATCCGTCGCTGGCCGGCAGGCCAGCCGTGTAGATGCCGAGCTCGCCGTTGATGAACCCCAGCTCATACGCGGTATACATCGACGGGCCATAGCGTTGGGCGAGACCGAGCATGAACCGAACGACCTTGTCCGCGCCATGGATGACCTGAACTGCCGTCGGCGCCTTGCCATCCGAATCGCCGGTGAACGTCACGTCGGGATGCAACAGCGTCACCACGGCGTCCAGGTCGCCGTCGGCCATCGCGGCAATCAGTTTGCCGACCACCTCGTCGTGCGACGGGTCGGGTTCCGGTGGCGGCGAAGCGGTGACGGCTTTGCGGGCCCGCGATGCCACCTGCCGGGCGGCGGTCTCGCTGGTTCCGAGCACCTGTGCCACTTCGGCGAACGGGATGGCGAATCCGTCGTGCAGGACGAACGCAACCCGTTGGTCGGGCGAAAGACATTCCAGCACAACCATCGCCACGAACCGGGCATCCTCTTGTGCCACCACGGCGCACAGCGGATCAGACCCGTGAGAACCGGGGTAGCCGGTCACCACCGGCTCGGGCAGCCAGTTGCCGGTGTACGTTTCCCGCCGGTGCGCGGCCGACCGCAACCGATCCAGCCCGAGCCGGCTCACCACGGTGGTCAGCCAGGCCCGCAAGTCGGCGATCGGGTCGCGGGCACCGGCCGAATTCCAGCGCAGCCAGGCTTCCTGGACGAGGTCCTCGGCATCGGCCACGGTCCCGGTCAGCCGATAGGCGACCGACATGAGATGCGGCCGCAACGCTTCGAATTCGGTGACCTGCGTTGAGGTCATAGTGCGAGCGTAACGGTTGGCGATCGAGGCGCCGTGCTCGCCGCTATTGTGAACGTGTGTACGTTTTGTCGGTCAACGTGGCCCGACCCCGCGTCAACCCTGATCCGCGGGCGCAGTCGAAGCTGACCGGCATCGACAAACAGCCCGTCTCCGAGGCCGTCCTGGTGCGCCCGCCGGGGCAAAGTCAGAGCGACGCAAGCGGCCTGATCGGTGACACCATCGGCAATCCCAAGCTGCATGGTGGCGCCGACCAGGCGGTCTACGCCTACGCCCGCGAAGATCTCGACCGCTGGGAAGCGCGCCTCGACCGCACCCTCGACAACGGAATGTTCGGGGAGAATCTCACCACCGTCGGCGTCGATCTGACCCAGACCCGCATCGGTGAACGATGGCGCATCGGCAGCGGGACACTGCTCCTGGAAGTCTCTGCGCCGCGCACGCCCTGTCGGACGTTCGCGTCGTTCCTGGACCTGCCGCGGTGGATCAAGACCTTCACCGATGCCGGCACGCCCGGCGCCTACTTTCGTGTCCTGTCCTCCGGTCAGGTCCGCGCGGGTGATGGCATCACGGTCGAGTACCGCCCGGATCACGACGTGACTATCGGCCTGGTCTTCCGCGCCCGCATGACCGATCCGGGGCTGGCCCCCGCGTTGCTTCAAGCCGACGCACTCTCCGCCGAGCTGAAAAGCTTTGCGCGACAACGTGCCATATGAGTGATCACCTCTGGCTGCACTTCGCGCGGCACGGCCCGGATATCACGCCGCCGGTCATCACCCGCGGTGAAGGCGTGACGATCTTCGACGACACCGGCAAGAGTTACCTCGACGGCCTGTCTGGTTTGTTCACGGTGCAGGTCGGTCACGGACGAGCCGAGCTTGCGCAGGCCGCCGCCCGGCAAGCCGAGACATTGGCGTTCTTTCCGCTGTGGGGATACGCCACGCCCACCGCGATCGAGCTGTCCGAGCGGCTCGCGAACTATGCCCCGGGCGACCTGAATCGGGTGTTCTTCACCAGCGGCGGCACCGAGGCCGTCGAGACCGCGTGGAAAGTGGCCAAGCAGTACTTCAAGCTCATCGGCAAACCCGGTAAGCACAAGGTCATTTCACGCGCGGTCGCCTACCACGGCACCACCCAGGGGGCGCTGGCGATCACCGGCCTGCCGAAGTACAAGGCGCCTTTCGAGCCGGTCACGCCCGGCGGCTTCCGGGTGCCCAACACCAATTTCTACCGTGCGCCCGAACCGGTCGACACCGACATCAAGGCCTTCGGGCGGTGGGCCGCCGACCGCATCGCCGAGGCCATCCAATTCGAGGGACCCGACACCGTCGCCGCGGTATTCCTCGAACCGGTGCAGAACGCGGGGGGCTCCATCCCGCCGCCGCCGGGTTACTTCGAACGGGTGCGGGAAATCTGCGATCACTACGACGTGCTGCTGGTCTCCGACGAGGTGATCTGCGCGTTCGGCCGCATCGGGTCGATGTTCGCCTGCTCCGATTTCAACTACGTGCCCGACATGGTCACCTGCGCCAAGGGTTTGACGTCTGGATACTCGCCCCTTGGCGCGATGATCGCCAGCGAGAAGCTGTTCGAGCCGTTCAACGACGGCGAGACGATGTTTCCGCACGGCTACACCTTCGGCGGCCATCCGGTGTCCACAGCGGTCGCGCTGGCCAACCTCGACATCTTCGAACGCGAAGGTCTCAACGACCGCGTCAAACAGCAGTCCCCGGCGCTGCGCGCCACCCTGGAAAAGCTCTACGACCTGCCGATCGTCGGCGACGTCCGCGGCGAGGGGTACTTCTTCGGCATCGAGCTGGTGAAAGACAAAGCGACCAAGCAGACCTTCGACGCCGACGAGAAACGCGCTTTGTTGAGCCGGGTCTCCATCGGGTTGTTCGAAGCCGGGCTGTACTGCCGCACCGACGATCGCGGCGATTCCGTCATCCAGCTCGCACCACCGCTGATCAGCGGACAAGCCGAGTTCGACACCATCGAAGCCATCGTGCGCCAAGTGCTGACGAAGGAACTGGACGCGTCGCATGAGTAAACCCAGCATCGATCCGATCCGGTGGCAACCGCCGCCGTCGCGGCCGTTACCCGCACCCGATTTCATTGCGGAGCTGCACGTGGTCGCGGTGCCCGGCACCGCCCCCGAGGACGTCGTCGCCGACGCCGACGGCAACATCTGGACCGGGGTCGAAGATGGCCGCATCGTCCGGATCAGCCCCGACGGCGGTTCCGTGCAGGTGGTCGCCGA
>DATDLZ010000062.1:0-2783 GCA_036519055.1 Mycobacterium sp. | reverse complement strand
CGCCGGCCGCCGACGCGTCCGGATCTCGCCGCTCACCGATCCACCAACTCGTCGAGTCGCCCCACGGCGTCGATGAACTCGGACACCATGTCCAGCACCACTGACGCGGTCGGCTGCACCTTGTTCAGCGAGCCCACGACTTGACCGACGAAATAAGTGGCCAGCTCGCGGGCTTTGGCATCGGGCTGGGCGGCGGCCCGGTTGATACGGACTTGGGGGTCGCCGATCAATGCGCTCTGCAAGGGCATACCGAGCGGATCGGGGCTGTCGGCCCGCTCCCACTCATCGGTCCAAGCGGTGCGCAGCATGCGCGCGGGCTTGCCGGTCAACGATCGCGATCGCACGGTGTCCGATGAGCTGGCGGCCAGGAATTTGTCCTTGACGACGGGCAGCGTTTCGGCTTCCTCGGTGGTCAGCCACACCGAACCACACCACACGCCCTCGGCGCCCAGCGCCAGCGCCGCGGCGATCTGGCGGCCGCGGGCGATGCCACCGGCGGCCAGCACCGGCACCGGGGCCACCGCGTCGACGACCTCGGGGACCAGCACCATCGTCGAAACTTGGCCGGTGTGCCCGCCGGCTTCGGTGCCCTGGGCGACGATCAGGTCGACGCCGGCCGCGGCGTGCCGCCGCGCGTGCTCAGTCGTTCCGGCCAGCGAGGCGACCAACACGTCACGGTCGTGAGCGTGGGTGACCAGGTCCGGCGGCGGCGGCCCCAGCGCGCTGGCGATCAGCCGGATGCGGTGGGCGAATGCGACATCGAGCAGTGGCTGGTAACCCTTAGGCGAGATGTTCAAGTCGCCGGGCGGCAGCCGCTCCTCGTCGGTGGGCACCGAAATCCCGTAGCGGACCAGCAAGTCGTCGACGAAGGCGCGGTGCTGTTCGGGTAGCAGTTCGCGGGCCTGCGCGGCGTCAATCCCACCCTGCTCAGCACCGACATATTTGGGCGGTAAAAGCAGGTCGACGCCGTACGGCTTGCCGCCGGTCTGTTCCTCGATCCAGGTGAGCTCGGTGTCCAGGCGCTCCGGGCTGTGCGCAACCGCTCCTAGGACACCGAACCCGCCGGCGTTGGACACCGCGGCCACCACGTCGCGGCAGTGGCTGAACGCGCAGATCGGGAACTCCACGCCGAGCATGCGCGCCACCCCTGTTCGCATGGTCGGAAGGCTATGAGTTAGTGATTGACGTGTCAATCGGACGTGGCCGGCCGAGACACGGTAGTGCCTGCGCGGTTTATCGGTTAGGCGGTTCGCCATCCGGCGGCCAGCTCGCGACGCCGTCTTCCAGCGGCACCTGCAAGCTGTGCAGAATCGATGCGATCATGCGCCACCCGCTGATCGCGGCGACGAGCTCGATGAGCAACGCCTGGTCGGCACCCAACTCGCGCTTGCATGCCGCCCAGCTCTGCTCGCTCACCGCACCGTCGCGCACCACATCATCCGTTGCGGCGAGCACCGCCCGCTCCATCGGGCCAAACCCTTTGTGGGACTGCCAATCCCGCACGCCAAGCAGGTCGTCCGCGCTCACCCCGAGTCCTTGGGCGACGCGCCAGTGTTGTGTCCATTCGTAGTCGGAGGCGGTGAGCCAACCGATCCGCATGATCGCGAGCTCGCGTAGCCGCGAGTCGAGTTTTCCATGCCACAGCATGAGGGCGAGCAGATCGTTCAGGCGACCGGCCAGCGCGGGGTGGTTCAACAGCACCTGAAAGATCGCGAGCTCGGCCATGTAGTCGGGCACACCGGCTTCGTCCGCGGCGGCTTTGGCCTCGTCCAGCGGGAGACGGGGTACGCGGGCTTCTCTAGGCGTCACGCTGGCTCAGTAACCCGTTAGCCGGCAACGGCTCCCGGCTCGGCGAAGGGCGAACCGAAGTCGGCCACCCGCTCGAACCCATCCTTGCGCGCCTGGGCCGCGCCCATCCGGCAGATGGCGCTCGTCGCGACGAACCCGGCGTGGTCGACGACGACGAACGGCGTCAGCAACCGATTGTGCACAAATCCGAACGCCAGGCCGCTCTCCGGATCGGCCCACCCGAGCGAGCCGCCCAGTCCAACGTGGCCGAACCCGGGGATCACGTCGAACGGCAGTCGGTGATAGCCGAGGTGGAATGCCAGCGGTATCACCAGGTTTCTGTCGGGCCGCAGGCTTCGCCGTCCGGTGAGACCGGCGACCACCTCCGGTGACAGGAATTGGCTGCCGTCGATCCGGCCGCCGTTCGCGATCGCGCCGTACATCCGGGCCAGCCCACGCGCTGTCGCGACGCCGTTCGCCGCCGGGATCTCCCCGTCCAGCAACGGAATATCACCTTGCGCAACGGCTTTCACGCCCGGGAAGTACATCGAACCGAATCCGGCGGACAAGGGTAGCGCGGCGATCATCGGCGCCACCGCGTTGAACACCGGGTTCTGGAAAGCGCTCTGCGGCATGATGATCTGCGCCGCTCGTGTCGGCGCCTCGACGGGCGGGCGGCCCAGGTGCAGGCCGTCGGTGCCCAGCGGCTCCGCCAACTCCTCGCGGATCAACTGCCGCATGCCTTTACCGGTGACGGCCCGAGCCAGCCCAGACAGCAGCCAGCCGTAGGTCAGCGCGTGATAGGCCGACCTGCCGAACGAGTATCCCGGGGGCGCTGCCGCCAGGCGTCGTTCCATCAGTTCGTGGTCCAGCAGGTCCTGCTTGCTGGACCCGCGCAATGCGGACAGACCGGCCTGATGCCGCATCATCTGCCGGACAGTGATATCCGCTTTCCCCTTGGCGCCGAACTCCGGCCAATACTGGGCAACCGGTGC
>DATDLZ010000061.1:0-11710 GCA_036519055.1 Mycobacterium sp. | reverse complement strand
GTTGATGCCAAGGAAATTGGTCGCCAGCAGCACACCGTGGGTGACGTGGTTGGCGGCCAACTCGGGCAGCGTCGGCATGGCGGCCAGCGCGGTGGTGTAGGCCGTCGCGGCCACCTCTTGTTGAGCGGCCGTCGCGGCGCTGTCGGCGCTGGCCTGGGTCAGCCACGCCAGATACGGCACGTGCGCGGCGACGTAGGCTTCGGCGCTCGGGCCGTCCCACGTTCCGGCCTGCACAGCTTCCAAGACCGCCGTCAGCTCGTCGGCGGTCTCGGTGTAGGTCACGCTCAACGAATTCCACGCCTGCGCGGCAGCGAGCAAGGAGCCCGGGCCGGGGCCGCTGCTCAGCAGCGCGGAGTGCACCTCCGGTGGCGCGGCCATGAAGATCGGCGCGGTCATCTGGCCTCCCTCCCAGACATTTCAGCCCTCTCAGACATTTCGGCCCTCTCAGACATCTCGGCAATCATGATGCGTCCTTCCTGCCGACGGTGCCGGGTATTTGGGTGAAAACGCAGTCACCGCAGAGTCCGCCTTTGGGCGTGCGGTAGTACAGGCAGCAACTGCTTCGGCGGTAGTCGTCGTCGCTGAAACAGATTGTGTTGACCAGTCTTTCGTCTGCACACAGGCGGCGGGCGAGTTGCCATCCTGGGCCGGGGGCGGCCGCCGCTCGCTGGCGGTCATATTCCCGCGCCGCGCCCAGCAGCGCCGATGCGGCGTTGCCGCGCAACAACTCGGGCGAGACGTTGGTCAGTTGGTGCAGTGCCGTGGACAACGGCGTCAGGTGCGCGTCGAGGACGGCGTCAGCCAATCTGGGTTCCAGGTCGTCACCTCGCCAGGCGACCGGGCGGGCGATATGCAACGCGATCTGGCCGCCGAATTCACGGAACAGCAACTCGTCGGCGCCGAGTGCGGGCAGCAGTTGGTGGCCGGCGACGGCGCCGATGCCGATCGACCACAGCCGCGCGGCGAAGCCGAGGAAGAAGATCGACGCGGCGACTCGCGGTTCCGCGGCATCGAGGCGGGCATGCACTCGCTCGACGATGCCGCCCAGCAGGTCGCGGTCGGTGTAGAGCTGGTGCACGGAGCACCAGCTGTTGTCGACGGGTCCGGTGCCGATGGCGAAATAGGCGTTGATCTGCGCGAGTTCGGCCAGTACGGCCGGTAGGTCTGCAGTGCTGGGCTCAGCAGGAGCCCAGAAGCGGCGTGACATCGACTCGTCAGCTCTCTCGGGATACACCGTCCCGGTTCGCAGTATGCGACGACGCGAGTGTCCTGGCTCTCGGATCGCTGCTCGCCTCGCCTTCCAGCTCGCGGCCGTGGCTAGTGAGGTTCGCTCCCCGATGACAGTGGCGGGACCGCGCCGGATTTGCACCGGCTTCCTGCATCGTCATCGCCTTACCCGGGCATTATCGCATTCCCGCGACGTTGCTGTTCGCAATTGAGCCGCGAGCTGTTCGCCAGCTGACGGTGGCCTTGCTCACCCCGCGCCGGCGCTCAACGCGTCCACCGCCGCGTCGATGTTCGGGACGACGGTGGGACCGTAGCGGGCGACCAGTTGTCCGAGCGAGCGGGCGAGGTGCGGCCCCACCGCCTCTGCCAGCAGGACCTCTTCGCCGATCACGATGCCGCCGACCACATGTGCGGCCATCAACCGGCTATCCGGAGTCACCTCGTAGCGCCAATCGCTGATTTGCAGCCGTGCGGGTTGCGACCTGAACATTCCCCGACGGGCAGCGGTATGCGCAACGCCTGGCAGCCCGGCAAAAACGTTGATCACCAACGCGATTCCGCCCGGTCCGGCCAGCGCGTCGGTGACGGTGCGGCTTACTCGCTCGGCATCGAAAGCCGCCATCAGTCGTTCATGGCCAGCACGAACGACGGCGAGATGGTCTCGGCCGTCCCGCTGTGGCGCACCGCCGTTCCGGCGGCGTAGAACTCCACCGTGTGGTAACCCCAGGCGTAGTTCTGGATGGCGAAATGCACCCCGACGACGCCGGATGCACCGTCGCGCTCAGCTTCGCTTTGCATCCGAGACATGGCCAATTCGCGCGCTTCGTAGTTGCCCGTTGTCCACTGCGGCATCTCGACATTGCGGCCCATTTGTCGCAAGGTTTGCAGAAAGCCTTGCGCAGCAATGTGAAAGACGCAGTTGCCCATGACAAACGCCACCGGCGCATAACCCGATCGAAGCAAGGTCGCCATGTCCTGTCCCGACAGATGACTGGAGAATGCCTGCCCATTTGCCCGCCGAAACGAGCCTGGTTTAGGGGTGTAGCGCACCGCGGTTCCGACCGCGATGAATTCCAAGTGCTCCGATTCAGCGCCGTGCTGGCGCCATTCCAGGCGGACACCGACGACGCCGTCGGCGCCCAAAGAGTCGGCCTCGGCCTGCATGCGGGCCATAGCGTTCCAGCGCGCCCGATATGTCGCCTCGGTCAGCACCGGCAGCTCGGATTGTTGCCGGATGCCGGTGAATTGGTAGCCCACGTGGTAGACGGAGACACCCATCACGAGATCGAGTGGCTCGAAACCGGCCCCGTGCAAGAGGGCGAACTCGTTGATGGACAGGTCCGACGTGAAGACCTTATCCGCGTGCGAGAGTCGTTCGCTGGCAACGGGGTCGAGCGGAGTCGATGACACTTAGCCCATCCTTTCACCGATCGAGCCTTTCGCCGGTTGCGCACATCGTACGAGGTCGGCGTCGGGGCCGACGGCCGTTCAGTCCAAGCGGTACCGAATCAACCGTGAACTGTTCGCGACAACGGCGACCGATGAGGCGTTGTGCAGGATCGCCGCGAGCACCGGTGACAGGGCGCCGCCGGCGCCGATGAGCAACCCGGCGGCGTTGACGGCGATCGACATGCCGTAGTTCTGCCGGATGACCTCGACCGCGCGGGCGCCCAGGTCGCCGACGTCCAGTAGCCGCCGGAGGTCGTCGTTGGCCAGCGCGACGTCGGCGGTCTCGACCGCGACGTCGGTGCCGGCCAGCCCCATCGCGATGCCGATGTTCGCCGCGGCCAGCGCCGGGGCGTCGTTGATGCCGTCGCCGACCATCCCGACGATGTAGCCCTCGTCCTGGAGTTGGCGCACCACCTCAAGCTTGTTCTCCGGCATCACCTCGGCCCGCCACTCGTCGATATCGAGTTCGCCCGCAACGACTTTCGCGATGTCGGGGTGATCGCCGGTGAGCATGACGATTCGGCGGATTCCGTTGGCGCGCAACTTCTTCAGCACATCGGGCGCCTCGGGACGGATCTCGTCGCGCAGGCTGATCAGCCCGACCAGCGTGTCGTCCACGGCGAGCAGCAGCGGTGTTTCGGCCTGGCGGCGCAGCTTGTCGACCCAGTCGGCGGCCTCGCGGGACACCTCGACGTTCTCCGACCGCAGCAGCGACGGGCTGCCCAGCAGCAGGGTCCGGCCGTCGGCCCAGGTTCGCATGCCCAGCCCGACCAGCACCTCGCATTCCTCGTGCGGCGGAATGGTGATGCGGCGTTCCTCGGTCGAGCGGATCACGGCCTCGGCCAGTGGATGGCGGGAGTGCAACTCTGAGCTGGCCGCGTAGGCGAGTACCTGCTCGGGCTGCCAATCATCGTGCAATGCAATGATGTTCGTGACCACCGGGCGCCCGACCGTGAGCGTCCCGGTCTTGTCGAAGACGATCGCATCGACCCGGCCGGCCTGCTCCAGATGCGACCCGCCCTTGATCAGGATGCCGCGCCGAGCGCCGTTGCCGATCGCCGCGCTGATCGCCGTCGGGGTCGCCAGGCCCACCGCGCACGGGCAGGCGATCAGCAGCATCGTCATCGCGCGCCGGACATCGCCGGTGAGGGCCAGGGTGATTGCCGAGACGATGAACGAGATCGGCACGAAGCGACGGGAGAAGTTCTCGCCGACGGTTTGGATGGGCGCGCGGTCGTGTTGCGCCTCTTCGACGCGGGAGATGATGCGGCCGATGGTGGTCTGGTTGCCGACCGCACGGGCGCGAACGATCAGGCGGCCGCGCAGCACCACCGAACCGGCATGCACCGTCGACCCGGCAACGATGCTGACCGGCAGGGTTTCGCCGGTGATCGCGGACTGGTCGACCACGGCCTCGCCGTCGACCACGTCACCGTCGACCGGAATCGCGACGTGGTCGTGGATCACCACGTCGTCGCCGATCTGCACGGTGTCGATCGGCACCTGGACCTCGTTGCCGTCGTCCAGCCGGATCCACGCGGTGTCGGCGGTGCCGCGCAACAGATCCGAGATGGCCCGCCGGGTCCGGCGCAGGGTCAGATCTTGAAGGTATTCACCGATATTGAGCAGCCACAGCACGGTGAGTGCGACCACGTTCTCGCGCAGCACCAGGCTGGCGACCGTCGCCGCGGTGACCAACGCGTCGGTGCCCGCGCGCCCGGACCGCAGGCCGCGCAATGCGCCGCGCAGGAACGGGTAGCCCATGAACACCGTCGCTCCGGTCGCGACCAGTTGGCCGGACCCGCTCAGCAGGGGTGGCCGGTTGAAGGCGTAGCGGCGCACCCCGAGGAGGGCCAGCGCTGCGCCGCCGATCACCATCCGCAGCACCTCGGTGTTGCGGATATCCGACGACCGTGGGGTGCGAGCCGGAATGAGTTCGGCGGCAACGTGTTCGGCTGAGGTGATGGCTGCCAGCACTTCGGTGCGATCGCAGCGCTTCGGCGAGTACCAGACCACGACGGAGCCGGTATGCGGATAGGCGTGCACGGCCCGTACGCCGGGCTGCCGGTCCACCGCCTCTTCCACCGCGACCGCGCGCCGTGAATCCCCGCGCACCCAGGGCACCTTGACCCGCATCCGCCCGGCGGCGTCGGACACGACCAACAACTCGGTCATGTCGAAGGATCAGTGCTCGTGATCGTGATCGTGGTCGTGATCGCCGATGGCGGGAGGCTGCGCCTCCTCACCGATGCGCTCGCGAGCTTCGGCCACCACGTCGGCCAGTTTCAGCCGGGCGGACTCGGCTGCTTCTTCGGCCCGCCGCGTGCCGCGCAGGCTCCACTCGGTCGCGGTGACCGCGGCGTCGTGCAGCGGGGCCTTGCCCAGGGCCTTGCGCAGGACTTCGTAGGCGCTGACACCAACCAGGCCGGTTACCACCGTCCCGGCCGCCTTTCCCAGTAGGCCTTGCACCACCATCGCGACTCGTCCTCCCGTCATGTCTTTGGGGCCCGAAATCTCGGCCTCCGACGACGTTAACATCCATATATAGCGATATCAACATGGATTGCGCGTGGACGTTCAGTCCAGGGTACGGGTGACCTTCTCGGTTTCCGTCCGGCGTGGCAAGGCAGCCGGGTCGGGGTTGGCGACGTACACCAGCGACCCGCCGACCACCAATACGCTCAACAAGCCGTCGATCACTTCGTCGGCCGTGCTCCAGGAGGCGGTGGACAGCACTCGGTCGTCGGCGGTCAAAGCCTTTGCCGCCGCGGACTTTTGGCAGGCATCCAGCACCTGCTCGACGGATCGGCCGGCCAGCGCCGGGCCGGGATGCTGCTCGGCGACGATCTGGTCGCCATGGACCCGCACCGCGGTTGCGTAGTCGGTGACGCCGATCGGCAGATCGGGTGCCGGACGCCCGAACGCATCCAGCGAGAGCACCGCGACCTCACTGGCGCCGGTGGCGTCGGCTTCGTCCAGGCGCTCGGCGGTGCACAGGGCGATGTCGGCGGCTATGTCTTCGCGGCCGTCCAGTACTACGTCCGCGCCGATCCACCACACGCCGAACAGCACCGCCGCGGTCTGCCAGTGCGCCGGCAGCAGCACTGCCACCCGGCTGGCCGGACCGCCACCCAACTCGTCGCGTAACAGGTTGCCGGTCTTGGCGGCCCAGTTGGCCAGCGTGACAGCGGACAGCTCGATGCGTTCGCCGGTGGCGTCGTCGTAGTAGGTGATGCGCGGGCCGACCGGGTCGGCGCGCAGCATCGGATCCAGGATCGCCGCGCTGAGGTTCACCGGGTCAGTAGATCAGTTGACGCACTCCGGGTGTGCGGAGCCCGCGGTCAGGATCGGCGAGGGCGGGGGAGCGTCGGACTTGTCCGACCCGGAGTTCGACGAGCCCGCCAGCGTGGCGCGGCTGCCGCCGTCGCCGAGGCCCGAGCCCGGTCCGGTGTAGTCGTTGCCCAGCACCACCCGGACCGTGCCCTGCGGTACCGATGTGCTGGCGATGACGGGCAGCCCGCCGAGTTCTTTGGCGATGGCTTTGGCGCCCACGTCATCGGCATTGGCGGCCTGCACCTGGCTCCTGGACACGTGCGCGGTGTCGTTGTTGCCAATCTTGCCGGTGCTGAATCCCTTGGAAGTCAGCACTTCTGATACCGATGCGGCGAGACCGTTGATGTCGGTGTCGTTGAGGACGCTGGCGCTGGTCTTGCCCGGCGAGTAGGCCAGCTCCTCGGTCTTGCCCTTAGCCTGATCCTGCAGCAGGCCACCGACCCAGTCCTGCACTTGATGTGGATCGACCCGCACCACACTGTGCATGCCGTCGTCGCTCCAGCCGGACTCGTCGAGCACCGGAATGGTGGCGAAGGCGATCTTGCCCGCGGCCAACTTCTGCAGCTGATTGACGAAATCCATGATGTCCCAACCGGATGACAGGACCACCGAGCGCTGGATGGCCGACTGCAGCCGGTTCATCGTCGCCGGGCTGGACAGTGTCTTGCCAGAGATCACCTGGTGGGCCAGCGAGGACATCACCACCTGCTGACGCACCACCCGGTCCAGGTCGCCGCGCGGCAACTCGTGACGCTGGCGAACGAAGCTCAGCGCCTGTGGGCCGTTGAGCTTCTGCGGGCCGGCCGGGAAGTCGGCACCCGAAAGTGGTTCGAAGACAGGCTGTTTGAGGCAGACATTGACGCCGCCGAGGGCGTCGGTGATCAGCGAGAAGCCCAGCAGCCCGATCTCGGCGTAGTGGTCGACGGTGACGCCGGTGAGGTCGGCGACCGTCTTGATCAACGCTTCGCGGCCGGCTTCGGTGCCTTCCCGCTCGGCCTCGTCGGCCGCCATGCCCGATTTGACCAGGCTGACCCGCTTCTCTTCCTTGGTCTGGCCGTAGACGCCGTTGATTTTGGTCTTGCCCAGGCCGGGTGCGGATACGTAGGTGTCGCGCGGAATGGAGATCGCGGTGGCCGACTTTCCGTTGTCGGGGATACGCACCAGGATGATCGTGTCGGTGTTGCTCGCCACCTCGTCACCGGCCCGCAGCGTCGCGAGCTCTTGCGGGCTCAGCGGGTTGCCGTGGGCATCGGCGCGGCTGTCCATGCCGACCAGCAGGATGTCGAGCGCCCCGTCATCGCCGCCGTGGCCCAGCGACGGCGCGAAGACGTGGTAGATCCCGTCCTCAAAGGAGCGGACTTTGCTCCACGCCACCCCCGTCACCAGAACGACCAGTGCGGCCGTCACGGTCGCAATCACACGAGTCACCCGTTGCTCAGGCATCACATCAGACTACTTGCGTCACAGCGGTATCGCTGGTAGCCGCGTCCCGGCGTGCCAGACTCGTGACTCATGACGGGCAGAATCGTGATCGCGGGCGGCGGCGGGCAGGTCGGTAGCGTCCTGGCGGCCGAGGCGACTCGGCGCGGGCGCGACGTGCTGGCGTTGACGTCGTCGCGGTGGGATATCACCGATCCGCAGTTGGCCGGCCAGATCGTGCAGGCCGGCGACGTGGTGGTCAACTGCGCGGCTTACACCGCCGTCGACGATGCCGAAGCGGATCAGGCCAGGGCGTACGCGGTCAACGCCGTCGGCCCGGAATACCTCGCCCAGGCCTGCGCGCGGGCCGGCGCGCGGATGGTGCACATCTCCACCGACTACGTGTTCAGTGGCGACTTCGGCGGCGCCGCGCCGCGGCCGTATGAGCCCGGCGACGAGACCCGGCCGCTGAGCGTCTACGGCCAGACCAAACTGTCCGGCGAGCAGGCGGTGCTGGCGGCGTTGCCGCAGGCCGTGGTGGTCCGCACCGCCTGGGTCTACACCGGGGGAACTGGGAAGGACTTCGTCGCCACCATGCGAAAGCTGGCCGCGGGCGACCGCGTCATCGACGTGGTCGACGACCAGACCGGCTCGCCAACGTACGTCGCCGACCTGGTGGGCGCGCTGCTCGAGGTGGTCGACGGGCGCGTGGACGCCCCGGCAGGAATCGTGCATGCCGCCAACGGAGGCGAGGTCACCCGATTCGGACAGGCCCGCGCGGTGTTCGAGGGCGTCGGCGCCGACCCCGAGCGGGTGCGACCGGTGAGCAGCGACCACAACCCGCGACCGGCGGCCCGGCCGCCGTACTCGGCGCTGTCCGCGCGGCAGTCGCAGGCCGCTGGCCTGTCACCGCTGCGGCCGTGGCGAGAAGCGCTGGAGGCGGCGCTGCACGCGCGGCTGGATGCCTGACCGCTACCCTCAACGCGTGAGTGACGTGCTGCCGGTGGTCACGGTGACCTATTCGCCGGGCCCGCATCTGGACCGGTTTCTGGCATCGCTGTCGCATGCGACCGAGCGGCCAGTGAGCGTCCTGATGGCCGACAACGGCTCCACCGACGGGGCGCCGCAGGCCGCGGTCGAGCGCTACCCGGGTGTACGACTGTTCTCCACTGGGGCCAACCTCGGCTACGGCAGCGCGGTGAACCGCGCGATCGCGGAGCTCGGCGATGTCGACGAATGGATCGTTGTGGCCAACCCGGACGTGCAGTGGGGCCCAGGCAGCATCGACGCGCTGCTGGACGCCGCGGCGCGCTGGCCCCGCGCGGCGACTTTCGGGCCGTTGATCCACGACCCCGACGGGTCGGTGTATCCGTCGGCGCGCCAGCTGCCCAGCCTGTTCCGCGGCGGGATGCACGCGGTCGTCGGACAGCTCTGGAAGACGAACCCGTGGTCTGCGGCCTACCGCCAAGAGCGGCTGGAACCCAGCGAGCGACCGGTCGGCTGGCTGTCCGGATCGTGCCTGCTGGTGCGCCGCACGGCCTTCGAGCAGATCGGCGGCTTCGACGAGCGCTACTTCATGTATATGGAGGACGTCGACCTCGGCGACCGGATGGGCCGCGCGGGCTGGCTCAACGTCTACGTGCCGTCGGCCGAAGTGCTGCATCACAAGGGCCACGCGACCGCGCGGGAGTCGTCGCGCAATTTGGCGGCGCATCACAAGAGCACGTACACCTACCTCGCCGACCGGCATTCTGGACCATGGCGTGCTCCCCTGCGGCTGGCCCTCCGGGCCGGTTTGGCGGTGCGGTCGCGGCTGATGATGCGCAATTCTGCAGAAGGGCATCGGTGAGGTGGGCAAGCAAGTCGACGCAATCGTCCTCGTTGGCGGTAAAGGCACCCGGCTGCGGCCCCTGACGCTGTCGGCGCCCAAGCCGATGTTGCCCACCGCCGGGCTGCCCTTCCTCGCCCATCTGCTGTCGCGGATAGCCGCGGCCGGCATCGAGCACGTGGTCCTCGGAACATCCTACAAGCCAGCGGTTTTCGAGGCTGAGTTCGGTGACGGGTCCAAACTGGGTCTGCAGATCGAGTATGTGACCGAGCAGAGTCCGCTGGGCACCGGCGGCGGAATCGCCAACGTCGCGGGCCGTCTGCGCCACGACACGGCGCTGGTGTTCAACGGCGACGTGCTGTCCGGAGCAGATCTCGGTCAACTACTCGACTACCACCACGAGCGGCAGGCCGACCTGACCCTGCATCTGGTGCGGGTGAGCGATCCCCGGGCCTTCGGTTGCGTGCCGACCGAAGACGGCCGAGTCACAGCGTTTTTGGAGAAGACGGAGGATCCGCCGACCGATCAGATCAACGCCGGCTGCTACGTGTTCTCCCGCGAGACCATCGATCGGATTCCGCGCGGCCGCGAGGTGTCGGTCGAGCGCGAGGTGTTTCCCGCCTTCTTGTCCGACGGCGTCAAGGTATGCGGATACGTCGACGCCAGCTACTGGCGTGACATGGGCACCCCGGAGGACTTTGTCCGCGGCTCGGCGGATCTGGTGCGCGGCATCGCTCCGTCACCGGCGCTGGGTGGCCATCGCGGCGAGCAGTTGGTGCACGACGGCGCCGCGGTGTCGCCCGGCGCGCTGCTCATCGGCGGCACTGTCGTGGGACGTGGTGCTGAGATCGGCCCCGGCGTGCGGTTGGACGGTGCGGTCATCTTCGACGGCGTGCGGATCGAGGCCGGCAGTGTGGTTGAACGCTCGATCATCGGGTTCGGTGCGCGGATTGGTCCGCGGGCGCTGGTCCGCGACGGCGTGATCGGCGACGGCGCCGACATCGGCGCCCGCTGCGAGTTACTCCGGGGAGCGCGGGTCTGGCCCGGCGTACATATTCCCGACGGCGGGATCCGCTACTCCAGCGACGTGTGAGCTGTCTCGTTCTGGCCGAGCGACTGTGATGCGACGCGGGAAGCGGCGGTGACGCCGCTCGCTGAGACTGCAGTTTTGCGTTAGACCGTCGACACAAAAGAGAGGCCCGCCGTAGCGGGCCTCTCCCTTGTGTTGCCTCCTGTTGTGGTTACGGGGTGTGGGAACCCTGGCTGCCGCCCGCTCCGCCGAGTCCGCCGACGCCGCCGGTGGTTCCGCTGGGCGGGGTGGCGGGGGTTGGTCCGCCGGCGACGCCCAGTGCGGGCGCTGTTTCGCCCGGGTTGCCGTCTCCGCTGGCCCCGCCGTTGCCACCGACGGCGCCGTTGGCGCCGAGGCCGCCGGAGCCGTTGGTGCCGGCGGTTGCGGCGGTGCCGCCGTCACCGCCGTCGTTGCTGTCGGCGCCGACTCCGCCGACTCCGCCGTCTCCGGCGATGCCGGCCGCGCCGCCACCGGTCTGGCCCGCGGCCCCGCCGGCTCCGCCGTCACCGCCGTTGCCGCCGGCGCCTGAGGTTCCGGCGTTGCCGCCGTTGCCTGCGGTGCCACCGGGTCCGGCGTTTCCGCCGTCACCGCCCTGGCCGCCCATAGCATGGTTGATATCGTCGCCTAAGTAACCGGCGGCGCCGCCGTTTCCGCCGTCACCGCCGTTACCGCCGCCGACCTGGTTGCTGGCCGCGCCGCCGTTGCCGCCGGTGCCGCCGTTGCTCTCGTTGGCGGCGTTGCCACCGTTACCGCCGTTACCGGCGTGGCCGGATCCGGCCGCGTCGCCGCCTTTACCGCCGAAGGCGTTGGTGTTGCCGTTGTAGTTGCCGTTGCCGCCGTTGCCGCCGTTGCCGCCGTTTTCAGTAGCGCTGGCCGCACCGCCGTTGCCGCCGTTGCCGCCGACGCTGTTGGCACCTTGGTTGCCGCCGGCTCCGCCGTCGCCGCCGTTGCCGTTGCCGAATGCCTCGCCGCCGTTGCCGCCGCCGCCGCCGATGCCGGCGCCGCCGCCGAGGCCGCCGGTGCCGCCGGTGCCGCCGGTGTGGCTGGCGGTGGCTGCGCCACCGTTGCCGCCGTTGCCGCCGGCGACGCTGTTGCCGCCGACCCCGCCCGCGCCGCCGTCGCCGCCGTTACCGGTGGCCCCGAGCGCGTAACCGCCGTAGCCGCCGCCACCGCCGGTGCCGCCCTGGCCGCCGTAGCCGCCGTTGCCGGCTTGGCCGTTGGGGCTGTAGCCGCCGTTGCCGGCGCTGGCGCCGGTGTTGCCGCCGGCCCCGCCGTTACCGGCGTTGCCGCCGTTGCCGCCCAGGCTGCCGCTGTCGCCGCCGTTGCCGGCGTTGCCGCCGTCGCCGCCGTCGCCGTTGTCGCCGCCGTTGCCGCCGGTGCCGGTG
>DATDLZ010000060.1:0-15540 GCA_036519055.1 Mycobacterium sp. | reverse complement strand
CTTCTGGGCCAGCGCCGGCTGCGACGTGTGTTTGAGAATGGCGATCGGATAGATATTCACGGCGTCGCCGGACTCGGGAAACTTGACCGCGGTGACGTTGTCACCGGCCTTGTGCGCGTCGGTGAGGTAGACCAGCCCGGCGTCAGCCTCGCCACTGGTGACTTTTCCCAGCACGCCAGACGACACCGACTCCTCGCTGACCGGGTCGAGATGCACCCCGGTGTTGTCCTCGATGCGTTGTGTGGCGGATCCGCAGGCTGCCGACCCCTGGCATACCGCGACGCGGACGTCGGGTTTGGCGAGATCGGCGAACGACCGGATCTGCTTCGGGTCGCCCGGGGCGGTGACGATCACCAGCGTGTTCGAAGCGAAGTTGACCGGATCGCTGCTCGTCAGGTCGGCCTTGACCACGGTGTCCATCTGGGCGCTGTCCGCTGAGGCGAAGATGTCGGCGCTGGCGCCTTGGGTTAGCTTGTTCGCGAGTTCCGACGAGGTCGCGAAATTGAAATCGATTGTGGCGCGGGGGTTGTCGGTTTGGAACTTTCCGGCCAGCAGAGTGAACGCGGGCTTGAGCAAGGCGGCCGCGAACACGACGATCGAATGGGCCGACGATGTGGATGCCGTCGCCGACGACGGTGTCTTCTGCCCGCAGCCGCTCAGGTCTGCCACCAGTGCCAGCGACAGCAAGCCGGCCGTCCATGCACGCGCGGTGCTGAGCCGGACGGTCACGGTGCCCAGCGTTGTCCAAAGAGTGATCGCACCGTGCCGGATTCGAAGTTTCATATCTAGCTACCGTCCAGTAACATAAGGAAACGTTAATGCCATACACGCCCTGAAATCCCAGGGACCGGCGTTGCGGTGTGCCACCATCGAAGCATCGGAGGACCGTTGCTCCAAGCGGAAGCCGCGGTGCTCTTCACGGGCCGGCACCTGGATTCAATGGTGAATATGAGGAGGTCATGGCGGTGGAGGTACTGGTTACCGGCGGCGACACGGAATTGGGTCGCGTCGTTGCTGAGGGGTTCTACAACGAGGGCCACGCGATCACCCTGCTGGGTGCGCGCCGAGATGATCTCGAGGTAGCCGCCAAGGAGATCGAAGCGGACGCGATCGTCTGCGACAACACCGACCCCGCCGCGCTGGCCGAGGTTCGACACCTCTTCCCCCACCATTTGGACACCATCGTCAACATTCCGGCGCCTCGCTGGGCTTCCGGTGACCCGCGCGCCTACTCGCTGTCGGATCTCGCCGCCGCCTGGCGCAACTCCCTGGACGACACCATGCTCTCGGCCGTGCTGACACTCGAGACGGTGGGCGATCACCTCCGCTCCGGTGGGTCGATCATCAGCGTCGTGCCGGAGAACGCCCGCCCGGGTAGCGCCGAGGCCGCGGTCAAGGCTGCCCTCGCGAGCTGGGTCGCCGGCCAGGCGACGGTGTTCGGCACTCGCGGTATCACCGTCAACGCCGTCGCCGCCGGGCGCAGCGCGCAGCCCGGCTACGAAGGGCTGTCCCGCACGCCGCCGCCGGTTGCCGCCGAGATCGCCAGGATGTCGCTGTTCCTCACCACCGGCGCTGCCCGCCACATCACGGGCCAGATGCTGCACGTCAGCCATGGCGCGCTGACGCAGTTCGCCTAGCGCGTAATTCGCGGGTGCGACCTTCGTTGCTGAGCGCGGGTCACTAGGGTGGATTTCGTGACTATCCGTCTTGGCTTTCAAATCCCCAACTTTTCCTACGGGACCGGCGTCGAGCAGCTCTTCCCAACCGTAATCGCGCAGGCTCGCGAGGCTGAATCAGCTGGATTTGACGCGGTTTTCGTGATGGACCACTTCTACCAACTGCCGATGCTCGGCTCCCCCGACCAGCCGATGCTCGAGGCCTACACCACCCTTGGCGCGCTGGCCACGGCGACCGAGCGAGTTCAGCTGGGCACTTTGGTGACTGGCAACACCTACCGCAGTCCCACGCTGTTGGCCAAGGTCATCACCACCCTGGACGTGGTCAGCGCGGGCCGGGCGATTCTAGGCATCGGTACGGGCTGGTTCGAGCTCGAACACGACGAGCTGGGCTACGAATTCGGCACCTTCACCGATCGGTTCAACCGTCTTGACGAGGCACTCCAGATCATCCTGCCGATGCTGAAAGGTGAGCGACCGACCTTTTCCGGTAAGTGGTACCGCGCCGAAAATGCACTGGCCAACCCGCGCTATCGCGATCACATTCCGCTGATGATCGGCGGCAGCGGCGAGAAGAAGACAATCCCGCTGGCCGCTCGGCACTTCGACCATCTGAACGTGATCGCCGGATTCGATGAACTGCCAGGCAAGGTCAAAATTGTGCAGGAGCGCTGCGAGGAAATCGGCCGCGACCCCGCAACGCTGGAGACCAGCATGTTGCTGACCGTGCTACTCGACGACAACGTTAAGACGGACCAGATCCCCGCGGAGATGAGTGGACGCATGCTGGCCGGAAGCGCCGACGCCATCGCCGAGCAGGTTCAGGCCAAGGTGCTGGACGCCGGAATCGACGGCGTGATCATCAACATGCCGTTCTACACGCCTGGCGTAGTCACCGCCGTCGGCGAGGCGCTGCGTCCGCTGGTCGGTCTCTGACCCGGGTCGCGCGTCGCGTCACGTCTGACGTTCCGGGTGTGGGCGATCACACGCCACCAACGTCGATAATTGCAGGTCCGGGCGACTATCGTAGTGGTGAACGCAGTCGCCGCTGAGGAGCAACCACATCATGAACACCCCTCCCGAAGTCAATGTGCCCAATCATCGACACCGGGTCGTGGTCATCGGATCCGGATTCGGCGGGCTGAACGCTGTCAAGAAGCTCAAGAGGGCCGAGGTCGACATCAAGTTGATCGCCCGCACGACCCATCACCTGTTTCAGCCGCTCTTGTATCAAGTTGCGACTGGCATCATCTCCGAAGGCGAAATCGCTCCGACCACCCGCGTCATATTGCGCAGGCAGAGCAACGTCCAGGTGTTGCTCGGTGACGTCACGCACATCGACCTGCGAGGCAAATTCGTCGTCTCTGAGTTGCTCGGCCACAGTTACGAAACTCCTTTTGACAGCCTGATTATCGCTGCTGGCGCTGGCCAGTCTTACTTCGGCAACGACCAATTCGCCGAATTCGCGCCCGGCATGAAGTCGATCGACGACGCGCTGGAACTCAGGGGACGCATCCTGAGCGCATTCGAGGCGGCCGAACGGTCTAACGACCCGGAGCGGCGGAAAAAACTGCTCACGTTCACCGTCGTCGGCGCCGGACCAACCGGCGTCGAGATGGCCGGCCAGATCGCGGAATTGGCTGATTACACCCTGAAGGGGGCCTTCCGCCACATCGACTCCACCAGGGCACGGGTCATCCTGCTCGACGCCGCCCCCGCGGTGCTGCCGCCGTTCGGCGACAAGCTCGGTAAGCGAGCCGCCGCGAGGTTGGAAAAGATGGGCGTCGAAATCCAACTCGGGGCGATGGTGACCGACGTCGACCGCGACGGCATCACAGTCAAGGACTCCGACGGCACCACCCGGCGCATCGAATCGGCGTGCAAGGTGTGGTCGGCCGGGGTCTCTGCCAGCTCCTTGGGCCGGGACCTGGCCCGGCAGTCGGCCGTCGAACTCGACCGCGCAGGCCGGGTGAAGGTGTTGCCCGACCTGTCGTTGCCCGGCCACCCCAACGTGTTCGTCGTTGGCGACATGGCCGCCGTCGACGGCGTGCCGGGGGTGGCGCAGGGCGCCATCCAGGGAGCCAAGTACGTCGCTACCGCGATCAAAGCTGAACTCGCCGGTGCCAATCCGGCGGACCGCGAGCCGTTCCAGTACTTCGACAAGGGCTCGATGGCCACGGTGTCGCGGTTCTCCGCGGTCGCCCAGATCGGTCCGCTGGAGTTCAGCGGTTTCATCGCCTGGTTGGCGTGGCTGGTGCTGCACTTGGTCTACCTAGTCGGATTCAAAACCAAGGTCAGCACGCTGTTGTCGTGGACAGTGACGTTCCTGAGCACTCGACGCGGCCAGCTGACGATCACCGAACAGCAAGCCTTCGCCCGCACTCGACTCGAACAGCTGGCCGTATTGGCAGCCGAGGCTCATGAGGACGAGACGGCCAAGGCCGCCAGCTAGTTCTCTGCTTCGAGGTTTTGCAGCCGCACCTGACCGCGGGCCACGAGACGGTCGTCGGAGTCGGCGATGGTGACAATCCACAGCTGCTGTCGCCGCCCGCGATGCACCGGAGTCGCGGCGCCGTAGACCATCCCGCTGCTGATCGCACGCAGGAAGTCGGTGTTGTTGTTGACGCCGACGACTGAGCCACCGCCGTTGGAGGCAATCCACGTGTAGGCGGCCACGCTGGCCAGGCTCTCGACCATCGAGCAGTAGACACCGCCATGCACGATGCCCATCGGTTGCAGTAGCTTTGGCACGACGTCCAGCTGGGCGCGCGTTCGGTCAGGACTGATCTCGGTAAATACCAGACCTAATTCCTTGTCAAACGGCGCCTCCGGCAATGGCTGCATGTTTCTGTGTCTACACGGCCGGCGACGTCACGAGTGGTTCCGGGGTGTTGGAACTTTCGTGCGAGACGTACCAGTGACCGATACTGTGAGCTCGGCTCAAAAGCGCCGTGAGCCTGGCTCGGAAACGTTCGAGATAGCAGCAGGGGGAATTAGATGGCGACGGCCACGACCGAGCCGGTGCGGTTGCCGCCCGGTACCCGGGTTCCGAAGCTGATCCAGACTCTTCAGTTCCTGGTGTCGAACCACGCGATGTTTTCCGCTCTGTCGCGGCGATACGACAGCGACGTGGTGAGGGTGAATCTGCCACGCAACAACCATGCGGTGGTGATCAACGATCCGGTCCTGGCCAAGGAACTGTTCAACACCGGGACCGAGCTGGTCGAACGTCCGCCGTCGGGGGCCGGGTCAATCGGCGAAGCATTCGGTCCGGGCTCGACGTTCAGCCTCGCCGGCGACGAACACCGCGAGCGCCGCAAACTGCTGGCGCCGCCGTTTCACGGCAAGCGGATGCGCAGCTACGACCGCATCATCGAAGAAGAGGTGATGCGCGAGATCGCGGGCTGGCCTGAGGGCAGCGAGTTCGAAACGCTAGAGCCGATGTTGCGTATTACCGTCGGCGCGATCTTGCGCGCCGTGTTCGGCGCCGAAGGTCCCGCGCTGGAAGAGCTTCGCGAAACTGTGCCGGCCATGGTCACGCTCGGTTCACTGCTCGTGGTGTGCCCGCCGATCATGCGCAAGGACCTGGGTCCGTGGAGTCCGTGGGGGCGATACATGAAGCAGCGGCGTCGCTTCGACGCCGTCATCGCTTCGCTGATCGCCGAGGCGCGGGCCGACCCGAACATCGGGGATCGCAAGGATGTGTTGGCGTTGTTGCTGCAGGCCCGCTACGAAGACGGCGAGCCCATCTCGGACGAGCACATCACCGACGAGTTGCTCACCTTGCTCGGCTCCGGGCACGAGACAACGGCATCGTCGCTGGCCTGGGCGTTGGAGCGGCTGAGCCGCCATCCCGAGCTGATGACGCGGCTGGCTGAGGAAGCCGACGCCGGCGGATCCGAATTGCGGCAGGCCACAATCTGGGAGGTCCAGCGCACCCGGCCGGTTCTCGACGGCACGACACGGCGCACGAAGACGCGAATCCGGTTGGGCGACTGGGTCCTTCCGGAGGGCACCAACATCATCATCAGCATCAAGCTGGCCCACGACTCTGAGGAGAGCTTCCCGGACCCGGGGTCGTTCAACCCGGATCGGTACATGGGCACCAACGCCAAGCCCGTTGCCTGGATCCCGTTCGGCGGCGGCGTCAACCGTTGTGTCGGCGCCGCGTTCGCCAACATGGAGTCGGACGTCGTCCTGCGCATGCTGTTACGCGAATTCCGTTTCGTCCCAACCGATGCGCCGGGCGAACGAGCGCGGTGGCGTGGTGTGGCGACTGTGCCGGCGAAGGGCGCGCGAGCGATGGTGCACCGGCGAACTGACAAGCCGTCCAACGGTGCCGACTCCGTATCCGCGACTGACCGCGGCAGCGCGTAACGCACTGGCATACTTGCCGCTGTGACAAGCGCCCTCAGGTACTACGTGAAGCCCCTTGGCAGTTATTCATGGTTCAAGAAAGCCATGAACAAATACTGGTACCCCTTCGTCACCCGCAGATGGCATCAAGACGACGTCGTCTTTCTCAACTGGGGCTACGAAGAGGATCCCCCGATGGGTCTGCCGTTGGCGCCAGAGGACGAGCCCGACCGCTACTGCATCCAGCTCTACCACCGCACGGCGACCCAGACGGACCTCAGCGGCAAGAAGGTGCTGGAGCCCAGCTGCGGCCACGGCGGCGGCGGTGCCTACGTGATGAAGACGCTGCACCCGGCCTCCTACACCGGATTGGACTTCAACCCCGACGGCGTCGCATTCGCCAAACGCCGGTACGACCTGCCGGGCCTGGATTTCGTGCACGGCGACGCCGAGAACCTGCCGTTCCCCGATGAGTCCTTCGACGCGGTGCTCAACGTCGAGGCCTCGCACGCATACCCGCACTTCGATCGCTTCCTCTCCGAGATGGTCCGGGTGCTGCGCCCGGGCGGGCATTTCCTCTACGTCGACTTCCGCGGGTTCCTCGAATACGACGCGTGGGACGCGGCTTTGGCCGGCCTGCCGTTGCGGATGGAGTCCAAGCGCGAAATCAACCCCGACGTTCTGCGCGGGCTGGACAACAACTCCGGCAGGTACCTGGACCTGGTCGGCAGCCGTTTGCCGGTGTTGCTGCGTCCCTTCGGCCGGCTGTTCGCCGGCGCACCCGACACGCTGATGTACAAGGAACTGCAGCGTGGACGGCTGTCGTACCGGATGTACCACTTCATCAAGGACTACGCCTAACGGCTTCAGTCGAAGCGACCTCCAGATACAGGCGAGCCCCGTGCGCAATGCACGGGGCTCGCCGATCGAACAGACCGGGGGTCACTGCAGCCCTCAGGACTCCGTCGCGGTCATTTATCGCTCGATGCCAGAAGCATAGGCAAGGCTGCCCTAATCTCGCAAGGTGTTGCCCGTGTCCGGATGCGGGTCGCCGGCAGCCCACGCACCGGCAGGCCGAAGCCGACCAGCGCGTCAAGCACGGCCTGACCACGGCGCATGGCGGCCAACTCGTCGGCGCCGGCCAGCTGCGGTACCTGGGTCGCGGCCGCCACCACCATCGACCCGACGATGTGCCACATCGTCGCGATCGACAGAGCGCCGCCGCTGACCGCGTGCAGCCTGGCGAACAACGGTTCCATGGTGCGATGAGAACGATGGGCGACCCAGGTCGTCAGCGCGGCCTCACTCGGCAGGCGTACCACGCCGTCGCTGTCGGCGACGTTCGGATCATCGGAGAGCACACGCACCGTGGGGTCGACGACGCCGGCCCAATCGATGACGCCGTCGGAGTCGACGTGAACCCAGAGGTTCTCCAGGCCGGTGTCCCACGCCCTGGCCTCCAGCACCACCAGCGCGACCACCCGGCCGATCACCGTGTGCACCAGCGTCGCCGCCAATTGCCTTGCGGCACTGCGCCGATCCATGTCCATTGCCGCCGCGTCGAACATGGTCTGCAGGCGATCGGTGCTCAATGCCGACGTCAGCGGCCACCACCGGCGAACCGAGACATCGCCCAGCACCGCGACACCGTAGACCCGTGGACACTGCGGATACAGTTCGCGCAGCCGCCGTGCGGACTCGTGCAGTGGCAGCACGCGGTCAATGGCCATCGCCGAGATCAGCGGGTCGTCGATCAGTATCGTCACGGCTAACCTCCTCTTATGAGGTTAGCCTAACCATAGAATCGAGTTCTATGCTGTGGGGCCCTCACAGAGGTGTCGATGCACGATGGCGGGGACCACGACTTTCGAATCCCCGATACAAGAGGTACGACCGTCGGTAGTAAGCGCGGGTACGCTGGCGACAGTGCCAAGGAGATGAGTAGACATGGCTAAGCAGACGCGGCTCGGGGACCTCGAGCGCGCCGTGATGGACCATTTGTGGTCGACTCCGCACCCGCAGACCGTCCGTCAGGTGCACGAGGCGCTCTCTGAGCGCCGCGACCTGGCCTACACGACGGTGATGACCGTGTTGCAGCGGCTGGCCAAGAAGAACCTCGTCTCTCAGATCCGCGACGACCGCGCGCACCGGTATGCGCCGGTGCACGGGCGTGACGAACTGGTCGCGGGGCTGATGGTCGACGCGCTGGATCAGGCCGCGGACACCGGCGACCGTCAGGCCGCGTTGGTGCACTTCGTCGAGCGGGTCGGCGCCGACGAAGCCGAGGCGCTACGGCGCGCGCTCGACGAGTTGGAATCAAGTCATCGGAAAGCACCGCCTGGTAGCGCTCGGCCCGAGGACTGAGGGAGACTGAGAAAGTGTCCGGGCTGGCCTTCACCACTCTTGCGGTGATGCTGGTCGGCCCGGTGCCGGCCCTCCTGGCGCGCGCGACTTGGCCGCTGCGTGCCCCGCGCGCAGCGATGGTGCTCTGGCAGGCGATTGCGGTTGCCGCAGTCTTGTCGGCATTCAGCGCCGGAATCGCGATCGCCAGCCGGTTGTTCGTCCCGGGAGCTGACGGGCGGCCAACCGCGAGCCCGGCCGCCGAAATCGGTCGGCTCGGCTGGCCGCTGTGGCTTCTGGACGTCGCAGTGTTCGCGCTCACGCTGCTGATCGGCGCACGGTTGACGGTGGCCGTCATCCGAGTCGCGGTCTCAACGCGTCGACGACGGGCCCACCACCGCATGCTGGTTGACCTGCTCGGCCTGTCGTCCGATGCGGTCTCGGTCTCCGCGCGGGCCTGCGCCCGAGGTCGTGACCTGCGTGTGCTGGAAGTGGCGCAGCCGCTGGCCTACTGCCTGCCCGGCGTACGCGGCCGCGTGGTGGTCAGCGAGGGCACCCTGGACTCGCTCGCTGAGGCCGAGGTTGCCGCGATCCTCGGCCATGAGCGTGCCCACCTGCGCGCCCGCCACGATCTGGTACTCGAGGCGTTCACCGCCGCGCACGCCGCGTTCCCCCGATTCGTCCGCAGCGCAAGCGCTTTGGACGCGGTGCAGCTGCTGGCCGAGCTATTGGCCGACGACGCCGCGGTCCGGGTAGCCGGCCGCGCTCCCCTGGCCCGCGCCCTGGTGACCTGCGCGTCGGGCCGCACGCCGGTGGGCGCACTAGCCGCCGGCGGCACGCACACCCTGTTGCGGGTCCGACGGCTGTCCGGCAGCGGCAACAGCCTGTGGGTGTCGACAGCCGCCTACCTCGCAGCCGCGGCGGTGCTCATCGTGCCCACCGTGGCGCTGGCTATCCCCTGGCTCACCGAACTGCACCGGCTGTTCACCGCTGCCTAACCCGGCAACCGGGCAATCACCTCACTTTGGCGATACTTTGCAGATACCTGAATCCCGCTGTGCCACAGTGTTCGGAGCAGGGCGTTGGATGGCAGTCACGAAACGAGAGGCGCACACATGAGCTCGTCGGATTCAAAGACCGGGACCGCGCAGATCGGCGTCACCGGCCTGGCGGTGATGGGCTCGAACCTCGCCCGCAACTTCGCCCACCACGGCTACACCGTGGCGCTGCACAACCGGTCGATCGCCAAGACCGACGCGCTGCTCAAAGAGCACGGCGACGAGGGCAAATTCGTCCGATCGGAGACCATCGCGGAATTCCTGGATGCGTTGGAGAAGCCGCGGCGGGTGATCATCATGGTCAAGGCCGGTGACCCGACCGACGCCGTCATCAACGAGCTCGCTGACGCGATGGAAGACGGCGACATCATCATCGACGGCGGCAATGCGCTCTACACCGACACCATCCGCCGCGAAAAGGCCATCCGTGAACGCGGCCTGCACTTCGTCGGCGCGGGCATCTCCGGCGGCGAGGAAGGCGCACTGAACGGCCCGTCGATCATGCCCGGCGGTCCGGCCGAGTCGTACAAGTCGCTGGGCCCGCTGCTCGAGGAGATCTCCGCGCATGTCGACGGCGTGCCGTGCTGCACCCACGTCGGCCCGGACGGCGCCGGTCACTTCGTCAAAATGGTGCACAACGGCATCGAGTACTCCGACATGC
Organism: Mycobacterium sp.; assembly: GCA_036519055.1. Taxonomy (GTDB): domain Bacteria; phylum Actinomycetota; class Actinomycetes; order Mycobacteriales; family Mycobacteriaceae; genus Mycobacterium. Next base: position 5,449 of record DATDLZ010000060.1, on the reverse strand, counting down.
AGCTGATCGGCGAGGCCTACCAGCTGCTGCGCGACGGCCTCGGCAAGACCGCACCCGAGATCGCGGACGTCTTCGCCGAATGGAACAAGGGCGATCTGGACAGCTTCCTCATCGAGATCACCGCGCAGGTCTTGCGTCAGACCGACGCCAAGACCGGCAAGCCGCTGGTCGACGTCATCCTCGACGAGGCCGAGCAGAAGGGCACCGGCCGCTGGACGGTGAAGTCGGCGCTCGACCTGGGCGTGCCTGTGACCGGCATCGCAGAAGCAGTCTTCGCCCGCGCGCTGTCGGGGTCGGTCGCCCAGCGCAAGGCCACCACCGGACTGGCATCAGGTGACCTCGGCGAGAAGCCAACGGACGCTGCGCAGTTCATCGACGACGTCAGCAAGGCCTTGTACGCGTCCAAGATCATCGCCTATGCCCAGGGCTTCAACCAGATTCAGGCCGGCAGCGCCGAGTACAACTGGGGCATCAAACCCGGTGACATGGCCACCATCTGGCGCGGCGGCTGCATTATCAGGGCCAAATTCCTCAACCGGATCAAGGAGGCGTTCGACGAGGACGCCGATCTGCCGTCGCTCATCGTCGCGTCGTACTTCCGCACCGCCATCGAAGAAGCCATCGACAGCTGGCGACGCGTCGTGGTGAAGGCCACCGAACTCGGCATCCCGATCCCCGGCTTCTCCTCGGCGCTGTCCTACTACGACGCGCTACGCACCGAGCGACTGCCCGCCGCGCTCACCCAGGGTCTGCGCGACTTCTTCGGAGCGCACACCTACGGCCGCGTCGACGACGATCCCGACAAACGCTTCCACACCCTCTGGAGCGGCGATCGCAGCGAAGTCCCCGCCTAGCCCCAATCACCGGGGTTAAGGGGGATAATCAGGGGCGATGAGGTTTCTGGAGGGGCACCGACCTGCGTACGACCTGACCTACAACGACGTCTTCATCGTGCCGAGCCACTCGGATGTGGCGTCACGCTTCGACGTCGACTTGTCCAGCAACGACGGCTCGGGCACCACCATCCCGGTGGTGGTGGCCAACATGACCGCGGTCGCAGGCCGGCGAATGGCCGAGACGGTGGCCCGCCGCGGCGGGATTGTCGTTCTGCCGCAAGACCTTCCGATCGCCGCGGTGCAGCAGACGGTGGATTTCGTCAAAAGCCGCGACCTGGTCGTCGACACCCCGGTGACCTTGGCGCCGGACGATTCGGTGTCCGACGCGCTGGCGCTGATCTCCAAGCGGGCACACGGGGCGGCCGTTGTCGCATTCGAGGGACGCCCGATCGGACTGGTCACCGAATCGTGCTGCGACGGGGTCGACCGTTTCGCGCGAGTTCGCGACATCGCGATCACCGACTTCGTCAAAGCCCCGGTAGGAACGAATCCGCGGGAAATATTCGAACTTCTCGAGCACGCCCCGGTCGATGTCGCGGTGCTGACCGGCGCCGACGGCACAGTGGCCGGTGTGCTGACCCGCACCGGTACGATCCGGGCCGGCATCTACTCGCCGGCGGTCGACGCGAAGGGCCGACTGCGCATCGGCGCCGCGGTCGGGATCAACGGCGACGTGGTCGCCAAGGCCCAGGAGCTGGTCGAGGTCGGCGTCGACCTGGTCGTCGTGGACACCGCCCACGGGCATCAGGTCAAGGCGCTGGACGCGATCAAGTCGATCGCGTCGCTGGACCTGGGTGTGCCGTTGGTCGCAGGCAACGTGGTGTCGGCCGGCGGCACCCGCGATCTGGTCAACGCCGGCGCGTCGATCGTCAAGGTCGGGGTGGGCCCGGGCGCGATGTGCACCACCCGCATGATGACCGGCGTCGGTCGGCCCCAGTTCTCCGCCGTCCTCGAATGTGCCTCGGCCGCAAAGCAACTCGGTGCCCACGTGTGGGCCGACGGCGGGGTGCGTCACCCGCGCGACGTGGCACTGGCGCTGGCGGCCGGCGCGTCCAACGTCATGATCGGATCCTGGTTCGCGGGCACCTACGAGTCCCCCGGCGACCTGTTGCGCGACCGCGACAACCAGCCGTACAAGGAGAGCTACGGCATGGCGTCCAAGCGCGCGGTGGTCGCCCGCACCACGGGCGACAGCGCCTTCGAGCGGGCCCGCAAGGCGTTGTTCGAGGAAGGCATCTCGACGTCCCGGATGGGGCTGGACCCGACCCGCGGCGGCGTCGAGGATCTGCTCGACCACATCACCTCCGGCGTGCGGAGCACCTGCACCTACGTCGGTGCGTCGACGCTGGCCGAGTTGCACGACCGGGTGGTAGTCGGTGTGCAGTCCGCAGCGGGCTTCGCCGAAGGCCATCCGCTGCCGCTCGGGTGGTAAGCCACAACGGTTGACGGGCGTGTCGGCGCGCCAACGCTTACTTGGGCGCGTCGTACCTTCGCTACCATCAAAGGTCATCATCCGTGGTTACGTCGAAGGAAGGGTCCCCGTGCCGCAGGCACCCGCGCCGTCCGGCGTGTGTGACGCCGACTCCGAGGAGCCTCCTTCTCGCAGGTGGCCTCGATGAATCTCATCGTCACCCTGCTCAGCCTGCTGGCCATCGTCTTACTCACCGCCGGCACCGCACAGTTCGTCGCCGCTGAGTTCTCGTTCACCACACTCGAGCGCAGCACGGTCGATGCCAACGCCCGCAACGGCAGTCGGCGCGACCGGTACGTGCGCCGGGCCCACCACACCCTGTCGTTCCAGCTGTCCGGAGCGCAGCTGGGCATCTCGATCACCACGCTGATCACCGGCTACCTGACCGAGCCGCTGGTCGGCGAGCTGCCACACCCGGCGATGGACGCGCTCGGCGTGCCCGACCGGGTCGCCAACGCGTTCGTCGCCATCGTGACGCTGCTGGTCGTCACGTCGCTGTCGATGATCTTCGGTGAGCTGGTCCCGAAGAATCTTGCCGTGGCAAGGCCACTGCAGACCGCGCGCGCAGTCGCCGGGTTGCAGTTGCTGTTCTCCTGGCTGATGACGTGGCCGATTCGGTTGACCAACGGTGCGGCCAACTGGGTTCTGCGCAAGCTCGGGATCGAGCCCGCTCAAGAACTGCGGTCGGCCCGTTCGGCGCAGGAGTTGGTGTCGCTGGTGCGTAATTCGGCTCGCAGCGGCTCGCTGGATCCCGCTACCGCGGCGCTGCTGGACCGGTCGCTGCAATTCGGTGACCTGACCGCCGAGGAGCTGATGACTCCACGGTCGAAAATCGTTGCGCTGCAAGTTGATAACACCGTCGCAGATTTGGTCGAAGCCGCCGCCGAGAGCGGCTTCTCGCGGTTTCCGGTCGTCGACGGTGACCTCGATGAGACCGTTGGCATCGTGCACGTCAAACAGGTCTTCGGAGTGCCGGCCGCCGAGCGTGAGCTCACGCTGGTCACCGCCGTCGCGCAGCCGGTTGCCAAGGTGCCCTCCACGCTGGACGGCGACGCGCTGATGGGACAGATTCGCGCCAACGACCTGCACACCGCGATGGTCGTCGACGAGTACGGCGGTACCGCGGGCATGGTGACGGTCGAGGATCTGATCGAGGAGATCGTCGGCGACGTCCGCGACGAACACGATGACGCGGCACAGGATGTAGTGGCAGTCGGCAACGGTTGGCGGGTATCCGGTCTGCTGCGCATCGATGAGGTGGCCACCGCGACCGGCTACCACGCCCCCGAGGGCGAATACGAGACGATCGGCGGGCTCGTCATGCAACAGCTGGGCCGCATTCCGGCCATCGGCGACGAGGTACAGCTGAGTGGATACGAGCACGACGGCGTCCCGCACACCTCGGCCTGGCGGGCCAGAGTGGTTCGGATGGACGGCCGCCGCATCGACCAGCTCGAGCTGACCCAGCTGTCGGATCACGTCGATTCCGCTTCCGTGCGAGGCCGATGATGGGCGACCTGCTCGAGTTGTTGGCGACCATCCTGCTGGTGGGCGCGAACGCGTTTTTCGTTGCTGCGGAGTTCTCGCTGATCTCCGCGCGACGGGATCGCCTGGAGGCGTTGGCGGAACAGGGCAGATCAAGCGCAGTCACCGCGCTGCGGGCCGGCGAGCAGCTTCCGCTGATGTTCGCCGGGGCCCAACTGGGCATCACCATCGCGTCGCTGATGCTGGGCAGGCTGGGCGAGCCTGCGGTCGCCGACCTGCTGCAGCGGCCGTTCGACCTGCTCGGCGTCTCGCCGACCGTGCTGCACACCCTGTCGTTCGTGATGGCGTTGGCGATCGTGGTGACGCTGCACGTGCTGCTCGGCGAGATGGTCCCGAAGAACATCGCCATGGCCGGTCCGGAAAAGGCGGCGATGCTGCTGATTCCGGCCTATTTGGCCTACGTGCGGACCGTCCGGCCGATCTTGGCGTTCTACAGCTGGTGCACCGGTGTCACGTTGCGCGCGTTGCGGGTGCAGCCCCGCGACGAGCTCGAGGTCGCGGTGTCCACTGTCGAGCTCAGCGAGATGATCGCCGAGTCGGTGTCGGAGGGCCTGCTGGATCCCGAGGAGCACAACAGGCTCACCCGGGCGCTGCAAATCCGCAACCGCACAGTCGCCGACGTGGCGGTCCCGGTCGGCCAGATCCACGCGGTGCCGGTCGCCGCCGCCGGCTCTGGGCCAACGGTCGGGATCGTCGAAAAGGCTTTGGCCGCCACCGGTTATTCGCGATTCCCGGTGGTCGACGTCGACCACGGATTCGTTGGCTATCTGCACATCAAAGATGTGCTGTCGTTGGCCGGCGACCCGCACGCCGTGATCGACCTGGCCAGAGTCCGGCCGCTGCCGCGGGTTTCCCAATCGCTGACGGTGCCCGAGGCGCTGTCGCGGATGCGCCGCAGCAACAGTCACCTCGCGTTGGTCACCGGTCAAGACGGAGCCGTGGTGGCCATGGTGGCGCTGGAGGATCTGGTGCGGGATCTGGTCGGCCTGGTGCGCGACGGGACGCAGCGTGCTTAGTACGACAATCCAGTTGGATGCCGAGCAGTGGACGGCCCGCGCCGGGGAATATGCCTCGCGGGTCGAAAGATTCGTGGCCCCGCACGCCAGGCGGGCACAAGTCGGCGAGCCGCATCCGGTCTGGGACTTCTTGTTCAGCTACTACAGCCTGCGACCGAGGCAGCTGCGCTGCTGGCATCCCGGCTATGGGGTGGTGCTGGCTGGCAGCGAAGCGATCCGTCGATACCGGAACCGCAGGGGCTACAGCGTCGACGTGTCCGGTGTCACCGTGAGCGATGACTACCTGCGCAGCCGACTGGAGACCATTTCGTTCATGGCGGATCTGCTGCGCGCGACCGCGCGGCGGCCGGCGCAGCTGAACTGCTTTGGACTGCATGAATGGGCGATGGTCTACCGCAGCGGCGAGGTACGCCACGACCGTGTCCCACTGCGGCTGGGCGCCGCGGGCACCGACACCGTGGTCGAGGCCGAGCTCGCCGGGCCGTTGCGGTGCAGCCACTTCGACGCCTTCCGCTTCTTCA
>DATDLZ010000059.1:0-24687 GCA_036519055.1 Mycobacterium sp. | reverse complement strand
GGCAATCCGCTTGCCTTCCTCAGCCCGTTCAACGTCGCGTTCGCGCTCGGCTATCCGTTGGACATCGGTTCCTACGTCGCCTTCTTGTCCGAAACCTTCTCTTTCATCGGAGCGGACCTCACCGCTGCGTTCGCGTCGGGTAATCCGTTCGCTATCGGGGTAACGCTGGTTCTCGACACCGTCGAAGCGATCGGCACCATCATCACCGACACCATCGCGTTGCTGAAGACCTTGCTCCAATCAGTTGTGCTGCTGATCCCGACGGTGCTGCCGCTGTTGACCGTCCCGTTGATTCCGTTGGCGGCTGCCCCATTGGCGGGCGTCGCCGGCCTGGCCGGCTTGGCCGGGCTGGCTGCGATTCCGCCGCTGCCCATTCCCCCGCTTCCGACGCCCCTGGCCATGGCGGCACCACCGGGCCCCACGCCCGTGCCGACGCCGGCTCCCGCACCGGCCGCCACCCCGGCGCAGGTAGTGACCTCGGCCCCGGTGCACACGCCACCACCGCCGCCGCCGACGCCGGCCGGGCCTCCGCTGGCCACCATGCAGGGCTACCTGTACATGGTCGGGATCCTGTCCGCGACGGCGCGCAGAGTGGCGAGCCAGGCGGCAGAAGCCAAGGAAGCCCAACCGGCTGAGGGCACCGAGAACCCAGCGGCGGCGGCGGCCCCGAAGAAGACGCCGGGTGGTCGGCGCCGGCGCGCAGGCGTCGAACGACTCGGGCGCGGCCACGAATACATTGATCTGGATGACGAGCCGACCGTATACCCCTCGACGCAAGGGGCCGGACCGCTCGGATTCTCCGGAACCGCAACCAAAGTCAGCGCCGGTGCGGCAACCGGACTGGCCACGCTCGCCGAAGATGACTTCGGCAGCTCGCCTCGCATGCCGATGATGCCGAGCACGTGGGGCAACGACTCTCCCGAGCTGACCGACGACGAATGACGACCCTCGCGGGATTCAGCAGCCGCAGTCCTCGCCGCGCCACGACTTGACGCCCTGCCAGATCGCGGCCGCGGCGATGCCCAGGCCGATCACCGGGTCGAACCACCAACAGCTCGGCCAGAACGCGACAACGGCCAGCCCCACCAAGACCGCTGCGGCCTGCGCACCGCACAGGTAATTCTGGGTGCCTTCGCCCGCGGTGGCGGCCGAGCCCAGTCGATCGGCGAGCCGGTGCTTGGCCCGGCCCAGAATCGGCATCAGCACCAGCGATGCCGCCGTCAACGCGATACCGATCACCGAGGTCTCGGCGTGGTGTTCGTATAGCAGGTGGTGGATGGATTCCGCGGCGATATACGGAGCGGTCAGCCAAAACGACCATGCGACGCCGATTTGGGCGCGACGTTCAGCGGTTGGCGACGAGGTGCGCGAACCGGAGAACCGCCACGCGACCATCGCGCTGGCCAGCGCCTCCGGCAAGCTGCCCAAAGCCCACCCCGTCAGCGCGATGGAGCCGACCGCGAGGCCCTGCCACAGCCCGACCACGCCCTCGGTGAGCATGGCCGCCATGCTGACCCAGGCCAGCCGCCAAGCCCACTGCGCGCCGTGCTGCCATGAGGTGTAGTCCCCGACGGGCTGTCCGTGCCCGGCTTCGGCACAGCAGGCGTCGGCGACGAGCCCGGCTGGATTGCCGATCGAACGGGATTCGGTCACCAAGCGATGTTAGGACAATGCGCAACGGGGGCGTGCTCGCCACACCTCGGGCGGGGCTCAGGCAGGTGGCAAGGGCCGCTTCATGGTGCAGACGATGCTCCACTCGAAGTAGAACTCGCCGCCCTTGTCGTAGCCCGCGAAGTGATGCGAGACCTGAACGCGCTGCACCGAGGAGTTGACGACCTCCCACCCCTCCGCTCCGTGGGTGTTCGTATGCCGATTCGCCTCGTCGATGACAACCTGCAGGGATTCATTCGTCACGCTGATGAAGGTGGTTTCCCACCGCTGCGGGGACCATTTGCCGTCTGACGCCACCCCGGAATCGGGCGCAGGCGAAGGTGCGCTCATAAGGCGGTACCGTACGCGGCCGCGAGCCCGGAAAAGTGAATGGAAATTGACCGATGCGTTAAGTGATCGGACCGATCTGCGACGAGATCGGCGTGGGACCTCCCGAAAAGCACGGATAGCCAACCAGCGGCGGCGTTCCGGCACACCGCCACAAGGAAACTCCCAGGATCGCATCGCTACCCTGGCCAGCATGGCGCGCATGGAGAACGACACCTGGGATCTGGCAACAAGTGTGGGAGCTACCGCAACCATGGTGGCCGCGGGCAGAGGCCGAGCCACCCAAGCGGGGCTCATCGACGATCCGTACGCCGAACCGCTGGTGCGGGCGGTCGGGGTTGATTTCTTCACCCGCTGGGCAAACGGCGAGCTCAGCGGCGACGAGGTCGACATTCCCGGCCATCCATGGGGCATGCAGCCGATGACCGACCTGATGGCCGTCCGCACGCGTCTCATCGACCAATTCATCACCGACGCGACGGCATCCGGCATCCGGCAAGCGGTGATCCTGGCCTCCGGGCTCGATGCGCGCGGCTACCGATTGTCCTGGCCGGCCGAGACAGTGGTGTTCGAGATCGATCAGCGGCAGGTGACCGATTTCAAGACCGCCACGCTGGCCGCAGCGGGGGCGGAGCCGACCGTCGACCTGCGCGCGGTGCCGATCGATCTGCGCGACGACTGGCCCGCGGCCTTGCGGCAGGCGGGCTTCGACGCACACCGGCCCACCGTGTGGGTCGCCGAAGGCCTGCTCGCGTTCCTGCCCCCGGAGGCCCAGGATCGCCTGCTGGACAACATCACCGAGCTCAGCGCCGAGGGCAGCCGACTGGTCGTCGAGATCTTCCTGAGCTCACCGGAGTCCCTGGAGGTCATGCACGCGTCGTCAGAGAAGTGGTACGAACACGGCCTCGACGCTCACATCGATGACCTGTGGTACGGCGGCGAACGCCACGACGTCGCGCCCTACCTGGACGAACGTGGTTGGCAGACGACAAGGCACCGGTCCGCACAGTTGCTGGCCGATGCCGGGCTACCGGTACCGGAACGAAACGACGGCCAGACCGAAAACTATTACTGCACAGCGCAACTCGGCGCGCGCTAGTCGACAGCCAGCTGGCACTGCCAGAAACCTACGTCGTGCCAGGCGTCGTGTTTGTAACCAGCCTCGAGAAGATGTCCGACGCGGGCGAACCCGTGCCGCTCGTGCAGCCGGACGCTCGGATCGTTGGGCAACGCGATCACCGCGACCGCGCTGTGGAATCCCTGCTGGCGCAGGCGGTTGAGTAGCTCGGCGTAGAGCGCGTCACCAACGCCGCGCCGGTGCACCGACGGATCCACGTAGATGGTGGATTCGACGGTCCACCGGTAGGCGGCCCGCTCATTCCACGGCCCCGCGTAGGCCACACCGATGACGCAGTCGTCGTCGGTCGCGACCAGCCAGGGAAATCGTTGGTGCCGTTGCGCCCACTGAGCGCGTAGCTCGTCGAAGGTCTGCGGCTCAGTCCGAAAGTTGAAGACGCTCTTCTCGATGTAGTGGTTGACGATCTCGCAGACGCGTTCGAGGTCTTCGTCGGTGGCGGGCCTGACCCGCGGCGCCCTGCGACTCACGTCGCTTTCGGTCGGTAGCCGTCGATGTCCTTTTCCTCGAGCGATCGTGCCAGCAGTTCGCCCTTTCCGGTCAGCGACAGCCACGCCGAGAACATCCATTTCTCGGGATCGCCATAGTGTTTGACGTACACGTGAGAAATCTTGTGCAGCGAATGGTCGAGCGAATGATGCCAAGCCTCAAAGCGTCGCGACTTACCGACGGGCGCGCCGATCCTGAACAGTTCGTCGCTCACCCATTCGCGAATCGCATCCAACGTTTCGTTCTGCACCTCCACCGGTGAGGCCGCCGGATTGTCATGTTTGACACGCCGATCCACCGCATTGAGATCGATCGGCCCACCGAGCGCATCAATCAGTAGCTGATTACGCACGACTTCACGTGTGTTGCTGGTCATTCTGGTCACCGTACAGATTGCGCACGTTAGCCGATACCGCTGGCAGTGCGGGAAGTCGCTGTAGCGTGCACTCATGGTGGATTTTGCTCTGCGCTCGTGTGGACTGCGTGGACACGCAACGTTCGCTCCCGATGAGCCGCAACTCCGGGAGCGTCTGACGGTCGACACCCCGGCCGGAGAAGCCTGGCGTTGCTTGCGCTGCGAGACATTCGTCGTGGGCCCGCCGCGGCGTAGCGGACCCGCCAACACCGCACCGGAAATCCCCCGCGGGCGCTTCCTACGGGACCGGACGTTGATGCGCGCGCTCGCGATCGAGCGTGCGCTTCGCGCCGTGATTTTTCTGGCAGTAGCGGCCGGCGTGTTCAAGGTCAACGGGTCACGTGAGCGGTTGCGCCACGCGTTCGACCAAGATCTGCCGTTGCTCAAGCCGTTGGCAAACCAGATCGGATGGAATCCGGATCACTCCAAGATCATTCACACTATCTCGCACGCATTCTCACTGTCGTCATCGACGTTGACGTGGATCGCGGCGGGCCTTGTGGGCTACGCGGCGATCGAGCTCGTGGAGGCGGTCGGGTTGTGGCTGATGCAACGGTGGGGCGAGTACTTCGCGGTGATCGCCACCAGCGTGTTCCTTCCGCTGGAAATCTACGAACTAACCGAAAAGATCACGGCGCTGCGGCTTTTCGCTCTCGCTGTCAACATCGTCGCGGTGGTGTGGCTGTTGTGGAGCAAACGGCTGTTCGGGCTGAACGGCGGCGCCAAGGCGTACCGAGAAGAGCACGAAGCGGAAAGCCTGCTCAGCGTTGAGAGCGCGGGGCTGAGCGGAACCGCTGCCGGCGCAACGGCATAGCTTACGACTTCGCCTGCAGGGCGGCCTGGTGTTGCAACGCGTAGGCAACCGCATGGGTGCGGTTCTGCACGCCCAGCTTGGTCAAGATCGCCTCGACGTGGTGGCCAACCGTCTTGGGGCTGATGTGCAGTTCGGCGGCGATCTCTGGGTTGCTGAGCCCGGCGGCAAGCAGGTCGAAGACCTGGCGTTGGCGCCCGGTCAACGCGTGGGGATCTGAATCCTTGTCCGCCTGCCGCGTGCGCGGGGCCCGCTCGCGCAGCACGGCCAGCCGCTGCTGGGCGCGGCGGGCCGCGGCCTTGGCGCCAAGCTCGCGGAAGGTGGCCAGCGCCTCTTTCACCGCGGAGACGTCGCCGCCGAGTTGTGCCAGTGCCGCATCGTAGGGGCAGCCGCGACCCATCCACGCTTCGGCAGCGCGCTGCCATGGCCCGCTGATCTCCAAGTCGAACGGGGTGAGCGGATCGTGGGCGATGCCCTCAATTGTGCTGCCAGCCAAGCGAACCCAGCGTTGTAGCTGGCCCGTCTGCCATGGATCGGCGTGTTCAGGGGAGCACGCCAGCCCGGCCAGCGCCTCAGCGAGGGCCACCTCGTCATCGCCGGCCAACCAGGCCACCTCAGCGCGGGCCGCCCACACCGCGCCGAGATGGACCAGGTTGCCGGGTTGAGCGTCGGCAGCGGCCTCACTCACCAGCGCAGCAGTCGGCGGCTGGCCACGCCGCGCTCGGAGCAGAGTAAGCGTCACCAGCGGCAGGATGCGGTGCTGTGGGCTGAGTTCGGGCCGGGTGACGATCTGCTCGGCGATGACGGCCGCGCGATCCCAATCTCCGCTATGTAACGCCGCCAGCGTGGACGCAGCGGTCAGCAGCGAGCTGAACATGCCGAGGTCGCGCTCATCGCAGAACCGGGATGCTTCAGCCAGATAGCCTTCGGCACGGCCTAACTCGCAGCGCAGCACCGCATACCAGTAGATGAGGACGCCCAGAACCCCGGCGTGTTCTTCCAGCCCCTCGGTCGACAGCGCCTCACGCCACACCGTCGCCAATTCGTCCCAGCCGGTGCCGGTGCTGAATACGGTGGTCAGGGCCGTGTAACCGCGGGCGCGGATATCGACTGCAGGGTCGTGCAACTCGCGAGCGAGGGCGTGCGCGCGAGCCGCGTAATCGGCGCAGACCGGATCCAACGCCAGGGCGCTGATATGCGCCATATTGATCAGCGACCAGGCCAGCTGCGGCGACGGGCCGAGATCTTCCAGCAATCGCAAGGATGCGTGCGCGGCATCGATGGCTTCGTCTGCGCGCCCCAGCGGCTGCAGCAGACGCGACAGCCACCGCAGTCCGTCGCCCTCTTCGAGCTGATCACCGAGCCTGCGCCGCAACGTGATCGCCTCGCGCAACGATGCGACCGCCGGTTCGGCCTGCCCGCTCAGATAGCAGGCGAACCCGTGTCGCTCCAGCCAGACCACTCGGCGTTCATCGGCAGCCGTGCCGGTACAGCGCAACGCGAGGGCATACAAACTCGCGGCTTCCCGATTGGCACCCAGCGATGCCGCCCGTTCGGCCGCGGCGATGCCATAGCGGATCGTTGCTTCGATCTCACCGGCCTGGTCGGCGTGAAATGCCAATGCCGCCAGCGTGTTCGGATCGTTGGGCGGCTGCGCCAGGGCGGTCAGCGCGCGCCGGTGCAGTTCGATTCGATCGAAGTCGGGGATCTGCGCCACAGTGGCCCGACGGGCGAGTTCATGACGAAAGCCGACCAGTTCCCCTTCGGCGGTCAACACTCCGGCGTCAAGGCATTCGTGCAACGCAGTCCGGGCCTCGGGGCAGATTTTCTCCAGCAAGGAGACATCGGCTCGCGGGCCGCACACCGCAACCGCGTGCACCGTTTCGCGCCCTTTGGCCGACAGCCGCCCAAGCCGGCCATGTACCGCCTCGGAGATGCTGCGCGGCAAGCCTTTCCGGGTCAGCGCGTCCGGCCCGGTGGCCAGCACCTCGGTGACGAAGAACGGGTTACCGCCGGTGACGTGATGTAACCGCTCGGCGTTGACTCCGCTGCCGGATGCTAATGCCGACACCGCGGGTAAACTCAACGCCTCCAAACCAATTCGGCTCACTCCGGCGTAGTTCGCCAGGTCTCCCAACGTGACAGCCAACGGATGGGTCGCGCCAAGTTCGTCGTCGCGGAAGGAGATCACCAGCAACAACCGCAGCGTTGCGATACGTCGCGCCAGGAACCGCACCAGATCCAAAGTGGCCCCGTCGGCCCAATGGGCGTCCTCGATCACCCACACCCATCGGTCGCGGTTACCCAACGCCGCCAACAGCTGTCGATAAATCCGTGCCGTATCGCCCGAGTCGACGGCTGCGGCCAGCCCGGCACTCGCGGCTGCGTCCAGCCCGGCCAGGGCGTCGGTCAGCGGGCCGAGCGGGCGCGGCGCACCGAGCGGGTCGCACCAGCCACGTAACACCCGTGGTCCGGAGTCGAGTTGACCGACGAACTTGGCGAGCATTGCGGTTTTGCCAACGCCGGCCTCCCCGCGCAACAACACCACTTCTCCCGGGCCGCCGCGAGCTACCCGGCGCGCCAGCCCCCCCAGTTGGGCCAGCGGCGCGTCGCGTTCCAGCAAGCCATCCCGCAAGGTTGGCTCCCATCCTCGCTGCGCGCCCTCGGCGCCGTGTCGCAAAAATAGGGCGATTACCCCATGAATTGAGTTGGCTGTCAGCGCACACTCATACGAGCGCGCCCCCGTGCATACACGCACGCAGCAAACGCATTTCCGGGACTAATGCCACTTCGACTGTAGCTTCACCTGCCCTCGGACGCGCGACAACAGCAAATTGACATAAGTCAATTAGGCACGTAGCCGACTGCTCACGACCAGGTGAGTTGCTTCGCCCGTGCTCCGGCCACTACCTGACCGACATCGTGGTCGAATCTGTTGTAGGGCACCTGATTCAGCGCAGCAGTGCGCGTGACATCACCACGCGCTGAATCTGGTTGGTGCCCTCGTAGATCTGAGTGATCTTGGCGTCGCGCATGAATCGCTCCACGGGGAAGTCGGTGGTGAATCCGGCGCCGCCGAAAAGCTGCACAGCGTCGGTGGTGACTTCCATCGCCACATCGGAGGCGAAACATTTCGATGCCGCGGAGATGAATCCAAGATTCGGCTCGCCGCGCTCGGCGCGGGCGGCCGCGGTGTAGACCATCAGCCGCGCGGCCTCGACCTTCATCGCCATGTCGGCCAGCATGAACTGGACGGCCTGGAACGTGCTGATCGACTCGCCAAACTGCTTGCGGTCCTTGGTATAAGCGATCGCCGCATCCACCGCACCCTGAGCGATGCCAACGGCTTGCGCGCCGATCGTCGGGCGGGTGTGGTCGAGCGTGGCCAACGCGGTCTTGAAACCGGTGCCGGGATCACCGATCATCCGGTCGCCGGGAACCCGGCAATTCTCGAAGTACAGCTCGGTGGTCGGCGAACCCTTGATGCCCAACTTCTTTTCCTTGGGCCCGACGCTGAAACCCTCGTCGTCTTTGTGCACGATGAACGCCGAGATCCCGTTGGCGCCCTTGCCCGGGTCGGTCACGGCCATCACCGTGTACCAGGTCGACTTGCCGCCGTTAGTGATCCAGGCCTTGGTGCCGTTCAGGATCCAGTCGTCCCCGTCGGCCTTGGCCCGGGTCCGCATCGAGGCAGCGTCGCTGCCGGCCTCGCGTTCGCTCAACGCGTAGGAGGCCATCGCCCCGTCGGAGGCCAGCGACGGCAACACCTGCTTCTTCAGCTCCTCCGAGCCGCGCAGGATCAGTCCCATCGTGCCCAGCTTGTTCACCGCCGGGATCAACGACGCCGAGGCGTCGACGCGCGCCACTTCTTCGATCACGATGCAGGTGGCGACCGAGTCCGCACCCTGACCGCCGTACTCCTCGGGAACGTGTACGGCGTTGAAGCCGGACGCGTTCAGCGCCTGCAACGCCTCCTCGGGAAAGCGGGGCTGCGCGTCCACGTCCGCGGCATGCGGGGCGATCTCTTTTTCCGCCAACGCGCGGATCGCCGCCCGCAACTCGTCGTGCTCCTCAGGCAGCTTGAACAGATCGAACGACGGATCTCCAGCCATCCCAGCCTCCCTTTTTGTGCCCGACTGCCCGGCGCTACTCGCCGGTAACTTTACCTTGACGCTTTTTCAGGGCCGCATCCTTGGCCAGCACCGATTCCGCCAGCTCCTTCTGGAAAGCCACAATCCGGTTGCGCAGCGCAGGATCTGACACCGCCAGAATGCGCACCGCGAGCAAACCCGCATTGCGGGCCCCACCGATCGACACCGTGGCCACCGGCACCCCGGCCGGCATCTGAACGATCGACAGCAGAGAGTCCAGCCCGTCCAGCTTGGCCAGTGGAACAGGAACGCCGATCACCGGAAGCGGCGTGGCCGAGGCCACCATGCCGGGCAGGTGGGCCGCGCCACCGGCGCCGGCGATGATCACCTCGACGCCGCGGTCGGCGGCCTGCTGCGCGTAGTCCAGCATGCGCTGCGGGGTGCGGTGCGCCGAATAGACCCCGATCTCGTAGGCGACGTCGAACTCGGCCAGCGCGTCGGCGGCGTCGGACATCACCGACCAGTCGCTGTCGCTGCCCATGATCACGCCAACGCGTACAGCGTCACTCATCTAGCGCCGCTCCTCATCGCTCCGTCCCCCTCGCCGCTCCGCGGCTGGGGGTGCCCCCACTGCATCGTCACCGGCGGCATGCGGGTCCCATCCGTCCGTCCATTCCCCCTCTGACAACCAGTGTGCCGCGCGCTCCGCGCGTTCACGCAGGTTTGCCAACTCGGCCGCGTCGCTGCCGAGGAAATTGATGTGCCCGATCTTGCGGCCTGGGCGTTCTTCCTTGCCGTAGAGATGAACCCGGGCGTCGGGCATCCGCGCGAACAGGTGGTGCAACCGCTCGTCGAGCGACATCGTCGGCGTTTGCGCCGCGCCCAGCACGTTGGCCATCACCGTCACTGGCACGATGGTCTCGGTATCGCCGAGCGGGTAGTCCAGCACCGCACGCAGATGCTGCTCGAACTGGCTGGTCCGCGACCCGTCCATAGTCCAGTGCCCGGAATTGTGCGGGCGCATCGCAAGCTCGTTGACCAGCAGCTCCCCGTCGACGGTTTCGAACAGCTCGACGGCCAGCACACCGACGACGCCCAGTTCGGCCGCCAGGCTCAGCGCCAGCCGTTGCACCGCTGCGCCGACGTCGTCGGGCAGCGCCGGGGCCGGCGCAATCACCAGAACGCAGATGCCGTCGCGCTGCACGGTCTCGACCACCGGCCAGGCCGCGCCCTGCCCGAACGGTGACCGGGCCACCAGCGCCGCGAGTTCACGGCGCATCGCGACCCGCTCCTCGACCAATACCGGTACGCCAGAATCTAAATATTGACTCGCGATCGCGCGGGCCTGCGCCGCATCGGCGGCCAGCTGCACCCCGCGGCCGTCGTACCCGCCGCGGACCGCCTTGACGACGATCGGGCCGCCCACCCGTCGGGCGAACTCATCGACGTCGTCGGGTCGCTCGACCGCTGCATAGCGCGGCACCCGCGCACCAAGGGCTTCCAGCCGTCGCCGCATGACGAGCTTGTCCTGCGCGTGCACCAGCGCCTCTGGCGGCGGCGCGACGTTGACGCCCTCCGCGACCAGCTTTTCCAGCAGCTCAGTGGGCACGTGCTCGTGGTCGAAGGTGAGCGCCGCACAACCGGCAGCCACGCGACGCAGCGCCTCGAGATCGGTATGCGAGCCGATCACCACGTCGGGACTGACCTGGGCGGCGGGATCGGCGGCGTCGGCGGCCAGTACACGCAGGCTCTGGCCCATCGCGATCGCCGCCTGGTGGGTCATCCGGGCCAGCTGGCCCCCGCCGACCATGGCGACCTGCGGCGAAGCGTTGGGGGTACTCGGCACGGCATCATGGTGTCACGGCCGCTGAACGGGTGATTTAGCGGCGGTGACACAGTCACAGAGCACCCTTAACCAGTAATACGTAGACTGCGACATTGTGTCCTTCGCCGATGCCACGATCGCCCGACTGCCCGGGCCGATCCGCCCCTTTGCCGACCGCCATCACGAGCTGATCAAGTTCGCGATCGTCGGCGCGACCACGTTCGTCATCGACTCGGCGATTTTCTACACGCTGAAGCTGACGATCCTGGAGCCCAAGCCGGTGACCGCCAAGGTCATCGCCGGCATCGTCGCGGTCATTGCGTCGTACATCCTGAACAGGGAGTGGAGCTTTCGCGACCGCGGCGGCCGCGAGCGTCACCACGAGGCCCTGCTGTTCTTCGCGTTCAGCGGCGTCGGGGTGCTGCTGAGCATGGCGCCGCTGTGGGTTTCCAGCTATGTACTGGACCTGCGGGTGCCCATGGTGTCGCTGACCTTGGAAAACATCGCCGACTTCATCTCGGCCTACATCATCGGCAACCTGCTGCAGATGGCGTTCCGCTTCTGGGCGTTTCGGCGCTGGGTGTTCCCCGACGAATCCGCCCGAAGCGGCGACCAGGCGCTGGAATCGACGCTCACCGCGGGCGGGATCGCCGAGGTTTTCGAGGACGTCGAAGCGAACGGCACGGTCACGCTGCTGGGCGCTTGGCTGGCGCGCCGGAGCCGGGCGGATCAGCTCGGCGATTCCTCGGACCCGAGGGTGTCGAAAACCTCGTGATACAGCAGCGCGTGGACCTGTTCCACGCGCGGAATGTCGTAGAACTCCAACGGATCTTGTGACGCTGACTCAACGATCAGCGTGCCGGTGCGCAGTATCCGATCGATCAGCCGGTGCCGGAATTCGACGCTGTTGATCCGGGCCAGCGGGATGTCGATGCCGCTGCGGCTCAACACTCCGTGCCGGAACATCACCCGCCGGTCGGTGATGACGAAATGTGTGGTGAGCCAGTTCAGGAACGGCCACACCGTCAGCCAACCCAGGAGCACCAGCCAGATCGCGCCGATGACCCAGAAGACGACCCGTTTGGCGGTCGGGTCCCACGTGGTGCCGTTGACCACCGCGCAACCGAACGATGCCGCCGCGCTCGCCAGGATCAGAACGGTGACCGGCCAGAAAAGTCGCTTCCAGTGCGGGTGGCGGTGCAGGACGACCTGCTCGTCGCCGGCCAGCACGTTGTCGGGGTAGCCCACGCTGGCACTTTAGACGCTGGGACGCAGGTGCGTGATGTCTCCGGCCGAGATCGTCACCGTCTGGCCACCGGTGTCGACACACAGTCGCCCCGTTTCGTCGACGGCTCGCGCGACACCGACCACCTCACGGTCACCGGGCATGCTGGCCCGGACCCGTGAGCCGAGCGTCACGCTGTAGCGCTGATAGTCGGCGACCAACGCGGGATCTGCGCCCCCTGCGGTCCGCCACGCGTCGACGCGCCTTGCCAGCTCGCGAAGTATTCTGCGCGCCAACGTGTTTCGATCGGTGGCCGATGAACCCAGCATCAGTAGCGAGGTGGCCACCGGGTCCGGCGCTTCCTCGGCGGTCAGCGTCACGTTGAGCCCGAGGCCGAGCACGATCACCGGCGTCGGTGAGGCGACCTCGGCCAGGATCCCGGCCAGCTTGCCGCCACCCGCCAGCACATCGTTCGGCCACTTCAGGCCCGCCTCGACACCCAGCGCGGCCAGCGCGTCGGCCACCGCGACCCCGGTGGCCAGCGGTAACCATCCCCAACCCGTCCGGGGTACCGAGCCGCCGGCCACCCCGACCGATAGGGCGACCTGTGTCCGCGGCGGCGCCGACCATTGCCGGCCGTGGCGCCCGCGGCCGGCGCTCTGGTATTCGGCAAGCAATACCGACCCGTCGATGTCAGCGCCGGCCTCGACCCGCGCAAGCAGATCGGCGTTGGTGGAACCGGTTTCGGCCACGACGTCGAGTTGACGCCACGGCATAACGGGTCCGACCAGCCCGTCGCGCAACGCCGCCACGTCCAAGGGCGATCTGAGAGAGTCAAGGTCCCGGCCGCTTTCCGACTTCACCACGCGCGATCCTCCGGCCCCCGGCCCCATGGGACAAATAAGGCGACAAGTGACGAAGGTTACCTTCGCGTGGCCGAGCGGAACAAAAGTCCGATCCATAGGACACGCAGAGCGTCGACGGGCTGATGCGGGTGCAAACTTAAGGGACCGCTAAGATTGACAGCCATGACTTCCGAGACCTCGGTCGAGGCGCAAGCCGAGCACGATATCGACATTCACACCACCGCGGGCAAGCTCGCCGAACTGCGCAAGCGGAGCGAGGAGACCCTGCACCCGGTGGGTGAGGCCGCCGTCGACAAGGTGCACGAGAAGGGCAAGCTGACCGCGCGCGAGCGCATCTACGCCCTGCTGGACGAGGGGTCGTTCGTCGAACTCGACGCGCTGGCCCGGCACCGCAGCACCAACTTCGGGCTGGCCGAGAAGCGCCCGCTCGGTGACGGTGTCGTCACCGGTTACGGCACCATCGACGGCCGCGACGTCTGCATCTTCAGCCAGGACGTCACGGTGTTCGGCGGCAGCCTCGGCGAGGTCTACGGCGAAAAGATCGTCAAGGTGCAGGAGTTGGCGGTCAAGACCGGCCGGCCGCTGATCGGGATCAACGACGGCGCGGGCGCGCGCATCCAGGAGGGTGTGGTCTCGCTCGGCCTGTACAGCAAGATCTTTCGCAATAACATCTTGGCCTCCGGCGTCGTCCCGCAGATCTCGCTGATCATGGGCGCGGCCGCCGGTGGCCACGTCTACTCTCCCGCGCTGACCGACTTCGTGGTGATGGTCGACCAGACCAGCCAGATGTTCATCACCGGTCCCGATGTCATCAAGACCGTCACCGGTGAAGACGTGACGATGGAGGAGCTCGGCGGTGCGCACACGCACATGGCCAAGTCGGGCACCGCACACTATGTCGCCTCCGGCGAGCAGGACGCCTTGGACTACGTCCGCGACCTGCTGAGCTACCTGCCGCCCAACAACTTCACCGATCCGCCGCGCTATCCGGTGCCGGTTCCGGAGGGCGCCATCGAGGACAACCTCACCGATGAAGACCTCGAGCTGGACACGCTGATCCCCGACTCGGCCAACCAGCCCTACGACATGCACGAGGTGATCACCCGCATCCTCGACGACGACGAGTTCCTCGAGGTGCAGGCCGGTTACGCGCAGAACATCGTGATCGGGTTCGGCCGCATCGAGGGCCGGCCGGTGGGGATTGTGGCCAACCAGCCGACCCAGTTCGCCGGCTGTCTGGACATCAACGCCTCGGAGAAAGCCGCCCGCTTCGTGCGGACCTGTGACTGCTTCAACATCCCGGTCGTGATGCTGGTGGACGTGCCGGGCTTCCTGCCGGGCACAAGCCAGGAATACAACGGCATCATCCGCCGCGGCGCCAAGCTGCTGTACGCCTACGGCGAGGCCACCGTTCCCAAGATCACCGTCATCACCCGCAAGGCTTATGGCGGCGCCTACTGCGTCATGGGCTCCAAGGACATGGGCTGCGACGTCAACGTCGCCTGGCCGACGGCACAGATCGCCGTGATGGGCGCCTCCGGCGCGGTCGGCTTCGTCTACCGGCAACAGCTCGGCGAGGCGGCAAAGAACGGCGAGGATGTTGATGCGCTTCGCTTACAACTGCAGCAGGAGTACGAGGACACTTTGGTCAACCCGTACATCGCCGCCGAGCGAGGCTACGTCGACGCGGTGATCCCGCCGTCGCACACCCGCGGCTACATCGGGACGGCGCTGCGCCTGCTGGAGCGCAAGATCGCCCAGGTGCCGCCGAAGAAGCACGGGAACATTCCACTGTGACGAACGGTCAGCCCCATGTGCCCGACGACGTCGAAACGCCGGACGCCGCACAGCCACACGAGCCGCACATCCGGGTGCTCAAGGGCAACCCGACCGACGAAGAGGTGGCCGCGCTGATCGCGGTGCTGGGCAGCGCTGGTGGCGATAGCGGTGACGTGGGTCAGTCGGAGGTCACCCGATGGGGACTGCCCGTAGACAAACTGCGTTACTCGGTCTTCAGCTGGCAGAAGCTCACCCTGGTGCAACGGACCCACATGCGACGATGACGCGCGCCAACGACGATGATGCCGGCGCAGCCGGGAAGTGGCGCACTTGACCCGGTTCGTGCTCGGCTCCGCTTCGGCGGGCCGGCTGCGCGTGCTGCGCCAGGCCGGTGTCGAGCCGTTGGTCGTTGTGTCGGGCGTGGACGAGGACGCGATCATCGCCAGCCTGGGACCAGACGCCGCTCCGGGCGACGTGGTTCGCAGCCTCGCCGAGGCCAAGGCCGATCACGTCGCGACAATCGTGGACGCCGCGGTTGCCGCGGATTGTGTTGTCATTGGCTGTGATTCGATGCTCTACATCGACGGTCGACTGAGCGGCAAACCCGCATCGACCGATGCGGCACGACGCGAGTGGCAATCGATGGCCGGCGGTTCCGGTCAGCTGCACACCGGACACTGCGTGGTACGGCTACGCGACGGCAACGTCAGCAAACGGGCAAGCGAATCATCTGTCACCACAGTGCATTTCGGTACACCGGCGGCAGCGGATCTGGATGCCTATCTCGACAGCGGAGAGCCGTTGGCGGTCGCCGGAGCATTCACGCTGGACGGCCTGGGCGGCTGGTTCATCGACGGCATCGAAGGCGACCCGTCCAACGTCATCGGCTTGAGCCTGCCGCAGACCAGGGTGCTGCTGGAACGTGTCGGTGTTTCGGTCGCCGAGCTGTGGCTGGCCAACCCGGCCTGAAGGGCAACTGTCGCTCGCGTCAACGCCGAAGCAGCCGACGCTAATCGGCAGGTAGGCTCGCGGTGTGCCTCTACCAGCAGATCCCAGCCCGACGCTGAGCGCCTACGCGCACCCGGAACGGCTGGTCACCTCCGACTGGTTGGCCGGCAACCTGGGCCGACCCGGACTTGCCATCGTCGAATCCGATGAAGACGTGCTGCTCTACGACGTCGGCCACATCCCCGGGGCGGTCAAAGTCGACTGGCACACCGACCTCAACGACCCACGGGTGCGCGACTACATCGACGGTAAGCAGTTCGCGGAACTGATGGACCGCAAAGGGATTTCGCGCGACGACACCGTGGTCATCTACGGCGACAAGAGCAACTGGTGGGCGGCGTACGCACTGTGGGTCTTCACGCTCTTTGGCCACCCGGATGTACGGCTGCTCAATGGCGGACGCGACCTGTGGATGCACGATGGGCGCGACTCCACGCTGGATGTTCCGAGCCGAGCCGCGTCGGGCTACCCCGTCGTGGAGCGCAACGACGCGCCGATCCGCGCGTTCAAAGACGAGGTGCTGGCCGTCCTGGGATCCGAGCCGCTGATCGACGTGCGCTCGCCTGACGAGTACACCGGCAAGCGCACCCACATGCCGGACTATCCCGAGGAAGGCGCGTTGCGCGCTGGCCACATCCCATCGGCACGCTCGATCCCGTGGGGGAAGGCCGCTGACGACAGCGGGCGGTTCCGCAGCCGAGACGAGCTGGAGAAGCTCTACGGGTTCATCGGGCCGGACGACAAAACCATCGTCTACTGCCGCATCGGCGAGCGGTCCAGCCACACCTGGTTCGTGCTGACACATTTGCTCGGCGTCCCCGGCGTGCGCAACTACGACGGCTCGTGGACCGAATGGGGTAACGCCGTGCGAGTGCCGATCGTCGCCGGTGAAAGCCCCGGGACCGTCCCCGCCTGATGAGCATGCCCGCGCCGCTGGCCGAGGTTGTCTCCGACTTCGCCGAAGTCGAAGGCCAGGACAAGCTCACGCTGCTGCTGGAATTCGCCAATGAACTTCCACCGTTGCCCGCCGGCCTCGAAGAGGCGGCGATGGAGGAAGTACCCGAATGCCAATCGCCGCTGTTTATGCACATCGACGCGCATGACCCGGATCGGGTGCGGCTGTATTTCAGCGCGCCCCCCGAGGCGCCCACCACCCGCGGCTTCGCGTCGATCCTCGCTGCCGGTCTCGACGAACAGCCCGTCGCCGACATCCTGGCGGTCCCGGAGGACTTCTACACCGACCTCGGCCTGGCGGCCTTGGTCAGCCCGCTGCGGCTGCGCGGAATGTCGGCGATGCTGGCCCGAATCAAGCGCCGACTGCGCGATTCCGGCTGAAGTAGACACCGGGTCTGGTCGCCCACGGCGCGCCGCTTAAACTTCCCCCGACACGACTTGTAAGAATTTCTCTTAGACATGTGAGAAGTGTTCAGTCACACAGGAGGCGCAGTGCCTAGTCACGCTAGCTCGACGATCGCCAAGGTTCTCGTCGCCAATCGCGGCGAGATCGCGGTGCGGGTGATCCGCGCGGCCAAGGACGCCGGTCTGCCCAGTGTGGCGGTGTACGCCGAGCCGGACGCCGACGCTCCGCACGTGAAGCTGGCCGACGAGGCCTTCGCGCTGGGTGGTCAGACCTCGGCGGAGTCCTACCTCGATTTCGGCAAGCTGCTGGAGGCTGCCGAGAAGTCCGGCGCCAACGCGATTCACCCCGGCTACGGCTTCTTGTCGGAGAACGCCGACTTCGCCCAGGCGGTGATCGACGCCGGCCTGATCTGGATCGGGCCCAGCCCGCAGTCGATCCGCGACCTCGGCGACAAGGTCACCGCCCGCCACATCGCCGCCCGCGCCCAGGCTCCGCTGGTGCCCGGTACCCCCGACCCGGTGAAGGACGCCGACGAGGTGGTCGCCTTCGCCAAGGAGTACGGCGTGCCGATCGCGATCAAGGCGGCCTTCGGCGGCGGCGGGCGTGGCATGAAGGTGGCCCGCAGCATCGAGGAGATCCCCGAGCTGTTCGAGTCGGCGACCCGCGAGGCGGTCGCGGCGTTCGGCCGCGGCGAGTGCTTCGTCGAGCGCTACCTGGACAAGCCGCGCCATGTCGAGGCGCAGGTGATCGCCGACCAGCACGGCAACGTCGTGGTGGCCGGCACCCGTGACTGCTCGCTGCAGCGCCGCTTCCAGAAGCTGGTCGAAGAGGCGCCCGCGCCCTTCCTGACCGACGCGCAGCGCAAGGAAATCCACGAATCCGCCAAGCGGATCTGCAAGGAAGCGCACTACTACGGCGCCGGCACCGTCGAATACCTGGTGGGCCAGGACGGGCTGATCTCGTTCCTCGAGGTCAACACCCGTCTTCAGGTCGAGCACCCGGTCACCGAGGAGACCGCGGGCATCGACCTGGTGCTGCAGCAGTTCAAGATCGCCAACGGCGAGACGCTGGACATCACCGAAGACCCCACCCCGCGCGGACACGCCATCGAGTTCCGGATCAACGGCGAGGACGCCGGCCGTGGTTTCCTCCCTGCGCCCGGCCCGGTCACCCGGTACGACATCCCCACCGGACCCGGTGTCCGGCTGGACTCCGGTGTCGAGGCCGGCTCGGTGATCGGCGGTCAGTTCGACTCCATGCTGTCCAAGCTCATCGTGTACGGCGCCACCCGCGAGGAGGCCCTGGCCCGGTCGCGTCGGGCGCTGGACGAATTCCACGTCGAGGGACTCGCCACCGTCATTCCGTTCCATCGCGCCGTGGTGTCCGACCCGGCGTTCATCGGCGACGACAACGGCTTCACGGTGCACACCCGCTGGATCGAGACCGAGTGGAACAACACCGTCGAACCGTTCACCGGCGGCGAGCCCATCGACGAGGACGAAGTCCTGCCGCGGCAAAAGGTCGTCGTCGAGGTCGGTGGCCGCCGGCTCGAGGTCTCGCTGCCGGGTGACCT
Organism: Mycobacterium sp.; assembly: GCA_036519055.1. Classification (GTDB taxonomy): domain Bacteria; phylum Actinomycetota; class Actinomycetes; order Mycobacteriales; family Mycobacteriaceae; genus Mycobacterium. Next base: position 6,112 of record DATDLZ010000059.1, on the reverse strand, counting down.
GGCGCTTTCCAACGGCGGTGGCGACGCGGCCGGCGTCATCCGCAAGAAGCCCAAGCCGCGCAAGCGTGGCGCCCACGGCGGCGCTGCGGCGTCGGGTGACGCGGTGACCGCCCCGATGCAGGGCACCGTGGTCAAGGTTGCCGTCGAAGAGGGGCAAGAGGTCTCGACCGGCGACCTGGTCGTGGTCCTGGAGGCGATGAAGATGGAGAACCCGGTCACCGCGCACAAGGACGGCGTGATCACCGGATTGGCCGTCGAAACCGGGGCGGCTGTCACCCAGGGCACGGTGCTCGCCGAGATCAAGTAGCGCGGGGCGCGAAGCGGCCCGAGGAGCAGCCGGACTTGGACCCAGTCGAGATCAACGCGGGGCAGTGGTATCTGCGTGGCCTGCGGGCCGACGGCCGCATCGACGACCGTCCCGCGCTGGCCGATCTCGGCGTAACCGACCCGGAGTACGTCGCACGCAGTGACGCCCAGTGGGCCGCGGACTCGCGCTACTCGTGGGCGGTGTGTGAGCCCACGACCGGTGAGCTGCTGGCCGAGGTGACGCTGGATCCGGCGACCGGAGCGATCGCCACCCGAGGGCGGCCCGGCCACGACGACGCGGCCGACGCAGCAGCCGAGTCCGTTCGGCGATTTGCCGCCGCAATCGTTGTGACTGAACATAATTCGAGCTGAAGCCACCGACCACAGGCTGCTGAGCCGGATTTATGAGAAACACCCACATACGTTGTGGGCACACAGTAGTCGGGGTAGTGTCTTAAACAGGTTGAGTTCGCAGCCGCCCTCCGAAGCGTTAATTGACGTGAGGGGAAGGCTGGATTCCCCAGTTTCTCCTCACGCGCGGAAGCCAACCGCTTGACGTGATCCACAGATTGCTTGTCGACTGATGGAGTCACTAGATGTCTGCTCTGCACCCGAACTTTGCTTCGCCGGTTCATGGAACCGACGCGGCGCTCCCACCGCCCGCATGGGAGAACCATTCCGCACGGTTCACCGCGGAGTGGGATTCGTCTCGCGTGGTGGTCACCGTCCACGGTGAGCTCGACGCATCCAATGCCAGTCAGCTCGCCGACTACTTCGACCTGTGCATGGTCCACTGCACGCCGCTGATGCTGGACTTGAGTCGGCTGGAATTCTTTGGCACGGCTGGCTTTTCGGCGCTGCACTTGATCAACGTCAAGTGCGCCGGCGCCAATCTGCGCTGGGCCGTGGTGCCGAACAAGGCGGTGTCCCGGCTGCTTCGGATCTGCGACCCTGACAACACGCTGCCCCTAGTCGCGTCGATAGACGACGTGCCGGACGCAGACGACGAAGACCAGGATCCGAACCGGTTATTCCAGCTCGTCCCGTAATCGCGCCAGCGATTTAGCCAGCAGTCGCGAGACGTGCATTTGCGAGATGCCGACCCGCTCGGCGATCTGCGTCTGCGTCATCGAGTCAAAGAACCTGAGCACCAACACGGTTCGCTCGCGCTCCGGCAAACCTTCCAGGAGCGGTCGCAGCGCCTCGCGGTTCTCGATCCGTTCCAGCCCGGTGTCGACATCGCCGAGCGTGTCGGCGATGGCACGGGCTTCCTCATCCCCGCTGCTGTTGCCGCCGCTGTCGATGGACAGCGTGTTGTACGAGCTTCCCGCCACCAGGCCCTCGATGACTTCGGCGCGGTCCATCTCGAGCTCGTGCGCCAGTTCGGTCGCGGTGGGTGCGCGGCCAAGCCGCTGGGAAAGATCGGCGGTCGCGGCGCCAAGCCGTAGGTGCAGTTCCTTCAGCCGCCGTGGGACCTTGACCGACCAGCTGTTGTCGCGGAAATGCCGGCGGACCTCTCCCATGATCGTGGGCACCGCAAAAGAGACGAAGTCGGAACCGGCCTCGAAGTCAAACCGCGTGACGGCGTTGACCAGTCCGACGCGAGCCACCTGAACCAGGTCGTCGCGGGGTTCACCACGGCCCTCGAACCGGCGGGCGATGTGGTCGGCCAGCGGCAGACACCGTTCGACGATCTTGTCCCGATGACGCTGGAAGTCAGACGATTCGGCGTCAAGACCGGCCAGCTCCCGAAACATGTCGGGAACGTCGGCGTACTCGTTCGGACGAGATGACGAACCACCGCCAGCTCGCGCTGTCACCTGGCAGAGCCCGCCCGTCGGGTAGTCAGCGTGACACCGAAGACGCGATGGCCGTCAGGGCCGCTACCGTCCTGAAAAGTCTGAACGTCATCGGTCAGCGACGTCAGCACATGCCAACTGAAGCTGCCCGGTGTCACGACTTCGTCGCTGTCGCATGTAGTCGACGCCTCGACCTTTAGTTCGTCGTCGCGCGGATCGACCACGATCGCCAGAGTGGCGTCCGGAGTGGCGGAGCGAATCAAGCGGGTGCACACCTCATCGACCGCGAGCCGCAGATCGGCCACCGCATCGAAATCCAGGTCCTCGAAGGTGCCGACGGCCCCCACCAACGTCCGCAAAACCGCCAGGTTCTCCAGCTTCGCCGCAACGCGCAATTCAACCGCGCCTTCGCCGCGTTGCTGGTTCTTGACGGGCTTGGCAGCAGCGGTCATCGGGCCTCCCAGCATTGTTTGACCGACATTACCCTCGCGCTCCAGCTGGTTAGTCATCATCGCCGCCGGGTGTTGCACGCGCCATGGATTCAACCGAGACGACGGAAATTGAGCGCACGCGCCGCATTCGGCGCATTGCGGTGATCTCCGTCATCACGTTGGTGATCCTCGTACTGATCGCAGTAGGCATCTATGTCATCGCATTCGTGATCTCGTCCCCATGATCAGGTGACGGGCGGTCCTTCCGCCGACCAAGCTCATCATGGTCATAAGCAGATACCCACTCGCGGCGACAACTAAAACCCGATGCGACTGGCGATCAGCGCGCCAGAATCGGCCCGGCAATCGGGGCGCCCATGGTGAGCGCGACGAACATCAGGATCATCAAAAACCATCCGGCGCCCTGCCACGCCCACCACACTCCGTGGTCACGCCAGACACGGTAAGTACGCAGAAAGGCCCAGATTCCCGCGGCCAGCAGGATCACGGGGGCGCCGAACGCCAGGATGGTCAGCTGCGGGGCCCCACATGCCACCGTGTCGATGGACATCGCGCCCTTACAGGTGCTGTCCCACAGCGCGGCAACGATCAGAAAGGCCAACCCCGCGACCGCGGCCAGCACACCGAACCTGACAGCGGCGTGCACTTCGCTGTCTTCGCGCCCAAGACGGTCGCTGCTTGAGGGGTGATGTTGTGTTTGCATCCGGGGATCCTCTATCGCTATCACGCGCGGAAACACGCGCCACATGCGTATACCCGTTGACCAGAGGCCGGTAAACCAACGTCCGAGGTGACCTCAGCCATCCTCGACATGCGTCGGCGCCGCGCGTCGAGAGCTGTACCGGATCATGAAGATCGCCGCGGCGATGCCGATGACCAAAAGTCCCAGAGCGCCCAGTTCGAACAGGAGGCGGTCGAGTTCCTTGTCGGAATGCACCTGCTCGGATGCCGCGGTCACGATCAGGATCCGTCGCACGCAGGCAATCAGCCCGATGAAAAGGAAAGGCTCTGCGGCGATTTCGTGATAGAGCAGGACCGCGCGCAGCGTCGCCGCGATCTCGGCGATGATCAGCACCATCAAGACTCGGTCGAGGACCAGGACGCCACCCTGCAGCGTGTTGACCTTATGAGTCGCGGCCTGCACGACGGCCTCTGCGCCGCCGATCACCACCAGCACGGCGGCCGCGACCAGGAGCACGAAGGCGATGGCGTAAATCACGGTCTCGAAACCGTCAACCAGCACACCGATGCGCTGACTCAGTCCGCGGCGAGTGGGCTCGCTTCTGGCATCCATGGCGCACCGATTCTATGGCGCATGCGGCCTGCCCGGGCGTGAGATCCCGGACAGCGCGTGTTGCCCGGGGATTGGCCCGGAGCCCTACCACGAACCGCCGCCGACTTCGCTGAGGTCACGAACATCCTGGTAGACCGGCCCTACGGGATTCGCGACGAACACGCGGTGATGATCGGGAATTGGCGAGTACCTGGGCAATATGAAGTTTGCAGTGGCTTCCCGGGCGTTGACGACCTGCGCAAGGGATCGACAAGTACCATCTGCTCTATGCGTACGCCCCGGCGCCGGTTATCCCCGGATGATCGCCGTGCCGAGTTGCTGGCATTAGGTGCGGAGGTCTTCGGGCAACGGCCCTACGACGAGGTCCGCATCGACGAGATCGCCGAGCGGGCCGGTGTGTCCCGGGCGTTGATGTACCACTACTTCCCCGACAAGCGGGCGTTCTTCGCCGCCGTCGTCAAAGGGCAAGCCGATCAGCTGTTCGAGACCACCAACACCCCGGCGACGCCCGGTCAGAACCTCTTCGAAGAGGTGCGCGGCGGTGTACTTGCCTACATGCAGTACCACCAGGAGCACCCGCACGCCGCGTGGGCGGCATATGTCGGACTCGGCCGCTCCGATCCGGTCTTACTCGGCATCGACGACGAAGCCAAGGACCGCCAGATGGAACACATCATGAGCCGCGTCATGGAGGTCGACGGATCGGGCAATCCGCTCGATCCCATTGTCGAACGCGACCTGCGGATCGTCATCCACGGTTGGCTGGCGATGACCTTCGAGGTGTGCAGGCAACGCATCATTCACCCGGACACCGACGCGGGCCACCTCAGCGATGCCTGCGCTCATGCGCTGCTCGACGCGATCATCCGGGTCGACAACATCCCCGATCGTTTGGCCAAGCCGATGGCATCCGACCAGCGCTAACAAGCGTTGTCGTACCCCGTTGTCATGATGGCTGGGTGACCCCTGTACCTGACGACGCACTCGCGCGGTTCCGCGTCGTCACTCGCGACTGGTTCGCCGGTACGTTCGCGGCGCCCACCCCCGCGCAGGCCGAGGCCTGGTCGGCGATCGCCGACGGCCATAACACGCTGGTCATCGCTCCGACCGGTTCCGGCAAAACGCTGGCCGCGTTTCTGTGGGCCATCGACGCCCTGGCGGGTGCACCGCGCAGTGAGCGGTCAGCCGGTACCCGGGTGCTCTACGTGTCGCCGCTGAAGGCGCTGGCCGTCGACGTCGAGCGCAACCTGCGTACACCGCTGGCCGGGATGGCCCGGGTCGCCGCGCAACGGGGACTGTCCGCGCCGGAGATCACTGTCGGGCTGCGGTCCGGCGACACCTCACCGGCCCGCCGTCGACAGCTGATCAGTCACCCGCCCGATGTGCTGATCACGACGCCGGAGTCGCTGTTTCTGATGTTGACGTCGGCGGCGCGACAAACTTTGGCCGGCGTGCAGACCGTGATCGTTGACGAGGTGCATGCCATCGCCGGTACGAAACGGGGTGCGCACCTTGCCCTTTCACTGGAGCGGCTCGACGACATCTTGCAGGCGCCAGCGCAGCGAATCGGGTTGTCGGCCACCGTGCGTCCACCCGAAGAAGTGGCCCGGTTCCTGTCCGGGGCATCCCCGACGACCATCGTCTCCCCGCCGGCGGCCAAGACTTTTGAGTTGACCGTGCAGGTTCCGGTCCCCGATATGGCCAACCTGGCCAATAGCAGCATCTGGCCCGATGTCGAGGCACGACTGGTCGACCTCGTCGAATCGCACAACTCGACGATCGTGTTCGCCAACTCGCGGCGGCTGGCTGAGCGACTGACCGCCCGGCTCAACGAGATTCACGCCGAACGCACGGGCACCGAATTGCCGTCCGACGCCAACCCGAAGGTTGCCGGCGGCGCCCCCGCGCACTTGCTGGGCAGTGGCCAAACCTACGGCGCCCCAACGGTACTGGCCCGTGCACATCACGGCTCGGTCAGCAAGGAACAGCGCGCCATCGTCGAAGAGGACCTGAAATCCGGGCGGCTGAAGGCGGTCGTTGCGACCTCGAGCCTGGAACTGGGCATCGACATGGGCGCGGTGGACCTGGTTATTCAGGTGGAAGCACCACCGTCGGTGGCCAGCGGACTGCAACGCATCGGGCGGGCCGGACACCAGGTCGGCGAGATCTCCCAGGGGGTGCTCTTTCCCAAACACCGGCCCGACTTGATCGCATGCGCGGTGACGGTACAGCGCATGCTCACCGGCCAGATCGAGACGATG
>DATDLZ010000058.1:0-23131 GCA_036519055.1 Mycobacterium sp. | reverse complement strand
CGAAAAATGAACTGCGCCGGAAGCTGCTAGTGCGGTGGCAAAACCTAAATACTCTTGACCGCATGTCTTTCGGCCGCCCTGGAAGGTTCGCCCCGTTGCTCTTCGTGCCAGTCGCGGTGTTCCTCGCATCGTGCGGCTTGTCTCACTCCACCTCCGCGCCGGCTGGGATAGGGCAAGAGGTCGTTGACGGAAAGTTCGCGTTCATCGTCAACGACATCAGCACTTCTCCTACGTTCGGCCCCACCAGTGCCCGAGGTGTCTGGTCGATCGTGTCAATGGCAGTCAGGAATGTCGGCACAGGACCGCGGGTTTTCGAGATGGCCGCTCAGTCGCTGACGGATAGCGAAGGGCGTGGGCATTCGGCAACCCTCATGGAACCGCCATTAGCTAATAAGATTGACCCAGGGCTTCAGGTGAGCGTAAGGCTGGCATTCGACGTGCCTCCAGGTGTGCGCCCCAACCAGTTAGTGCTGCGCGAGTCGGCCTCCTCACCTGGAGCACCGGTCAAACTGGCGCAGCCGCCATCCTCAACTTCACACGGCTAACAGAGGCTGATCGCGCAAGTCCGTGTGGCCTTCAACCGTGGCACCGGGCCACGAGCAGAAATGTGGTTCATCAGCGCATGCGACGCTTCGTGAGGGGTGCGCGTGCAAATACCCGGTAGCGGGCACAAGTAGCGGGTCTCCCGTGTTGCCATGGGAATGAAGGTTCGCTTCGGAATCAGCCTCGGCGCCAACACACCGCACGATCAGCTCGCGGGCACCATTGACCATCTGGAGAGCAGCGGAGTCGACTCGCTGTGGTTCTCCGAACTCGTCTACTCCCCCGCGGTCGATCCGGTCGTCGGCATGGCCTACGCGCTGGCCCGCACTGAGCATCTGAAGGTAGGCACGTCGGTCGCGGTGCTGCCGGGCCGGCATCCGGTGCTGGTGGCCAAGCAGTTGGCGTCGCTGGCGGCCCTTGCACCCAAGCGGGTTCTTCCGGTCTTCGGGCTGCGCTCGGCGATTCCGGCCGAGCGTGAAGTGTTCACCGTTCCCGACGGGGAGCGCGCGGCGGTGTTCGACGAGTCGCTGCGGGTGCTGCGTGCGGCATTGGTCGACGAGTCGGCGAGCTACACCGGGCGATTTTTCACCGTCACCGCGGCGGCGGTGATGCCGCGACCCACTCCCCCGCTGGACATCTGGCTGGGCGGCTCGGCGCCGGCAGCGTTTCGCCGGATCGGCACACTGGCCGACGGGTGGCTGGGCAGCTTCCTGACGCCGGGTGAGGCAGGCGCAGGCCGCAAGGCGATCGAGCGGGCGGCCGAAGAAGCCGGCCGGGCAATCGAGCCCGATCACTACGGCATCTCGCTGGCGGTTGCCGACGGTGAGCTGCCGGCAGAGGTGGCGGCGGCGGTGCGTCACCGTCGTCCGGACGTCGATCCGGGGGAGCTTGTCGCTGCCGGCTGGGATGAGCTGCACCGACAGCTCGACGGCTACCTGGACGCCGGTTTGACGAAATTCGTTATCCGGCAAGCGGGTACAGCACCGGTGGACGAGTTCACCGACCGATTTGTCGCCGAGCTCGCCGGCCGGCAGAACTAAAGCGTCTCGACCCACTGCAGAATGGCCGGGGTGGCCTTGTCGGTGATGTCGTTGAATTCGGGATGCTTTTTGATGAAGGCGGCCACCATCGGGCAGACCGGGACAACACGCTTGCCGTCCGCGCGGGTCGCCGCGAGCGCCTCGGCAACCAGAATGGTGGCCAGCCCGCGTCCGCCGAACCGCTCCTCGACTTCGGTGTGGTAGAAAACCCGCTGGTTGTCGCGGTCGGCGACGGCTGCAAGCCCGACGGGTTCGCCGGCGACGGCGATGATGTACTTTCCCTCGGCTGCGCTGACGGTGGCCTCAGCGCCGGTCTTATCGGTAGGCATAGCTATTATTTTCGCGGTGGCCGCAAGACCTGCATGGCGACCCGCATGAGCGGCTCGGGAACCCGGTCCTTGGCGGCAAGCGCCGCGTCGGCAACTCGGCCTCGCAACAGGGTGCCGCGGCCGAACACCCGATTCAGGGGCCCGCCGGTCGGTTCGAGTTCGACATGCAGCGGCGGCGCACCTTCCGTGGCGCCGAGCGCGGTGGAGATGACGATCCGCTGAATCTCGCTGGTGCCCTCGAAGATGGTGTACAGCTTGGCATCTCGATACCACTTCTCGACCGGGTGGTCGGTGATGTAGCCCCAGCCGCCCAGCGTCTGAATGGCCCGTTCGGTCGCGCGAACCGCGACCTCGCTGGCCGCCATTTTCGACATCGAGCCTTCCCCGCGTTCGAACGCGATCCCCCGGGCGGCCATCCAGGACGCCCGCCAGGTCAGCAGCCGAGCCGCGTCGATCTGTGTCGCGATCTCGGCGAGCGGAAAAGCGATGCCCTGGTTGTCGATGATCGGCCCGCCGAACGCCTCCCGCTGGGTGGCGTAGGTGGTGGCGTATTCCAGGGCCGCTCGCGCGATGCCGATCGCCTGCGCGGCAACCATCGGGCGAGTCTGCTCGAAAGTGCCCAATGTGGCTGAGCCGGAACGCTTTCCACCCGCGACGACCTCGCGCGCCTTGGCGAGTTTGTGCTCGAGCTTGTCCTGCCCGCCCAGCAGGTTGCCTTCGGGAATCCGGACGCCGTTGAATTTCAGCTCGGCTGTGTGTGAGGCTCGGCAGCCGAGTTTGTCGAGCTTGCGCACCAGCTCCAGGCCGGGCGTGCCGCCCGGGACGATGAACAACGCCTGGCCACGGTGGCCGAGTTCTTCGTCGACGACGGCGTTGACCACGTGAACGTCGGCGATGCCGCCGTTGCCGATCCACATCTTGTGGCCGTCGAGTATCCAGTCGCTGCCGTCGCGTTTGGCCGTGGTCCGCAGATTCCGGACGTCGCTGCCGCCTTCGGGCTCGGAGATCGCCAGCGCCGCGAGCTTGAGGTCACCCGGTGAGCCGAAGCACTGCGGCGCCCACTCCAGCATCTGCTCGGGGGAGGCGGCTTGGCCGATCGCCGAGAGCGCCAGCGCCGGCATCACGATCGCCAAACCGATTCCGGCGCAACCCCAGAACAGCTCTTCCATGAACATCGGCAGTGAAAGCCCGGTCGGGTCGCCGATGAGATCGCGATAGAACAGCGGACTGTAGAAGCCGCGCTGGGCGGCCTCTTCGAGCACCGGCCAGGGGAACTCCTGCTTCTGGTCGTAGTCCAGGGCCACCGGCCGGATGACCGATTCGGCGAACTCGTGGGCCCGCCGGGCCAGGTCGTGCTGTGCCGCGGTCGGCGTCAGGTCGAACGTCATGCAAGGCCCCCCGGGTCGGTTGACCTTTTATTACCCGCTGCCGCCGGATTCAATCCCGCCGCTGGGACGGCGAGGGATCAGGCCGCAGAACGCGGCCCCACCTGGCGAATGGGCAGATGAAACACAGTCGCGGTGGCCGGCGCGGTATCCCCTTCGCGCCGCGTCAACAAGGCCGCATTGTCGGCCAGCTGCCGGGGGCTGATCTCCCCCGCCGCGATCCGGCGCAGGGTGGCATGCGCTTGCGCCAGCTGCTCGCGCTTGCGGTACTGGCCGCCGGGCAGCTTGATGCCGGCCCAGACGCCGTATTCCTCGCGGTTCTCCACCGCATACTTCGCGCACAGCCGCTGTTGCGCCAACGGGCAACGCCGTAGACACTGCAGCCGAGCCTCGGTGGCCGACTGCTCGTACGCACGCGCCTTTGCGGCGCCGTCGCCGCCGTCGTCATCGGCGTAGCCGAACCACATCTCCGGGTTGATCGAGCATGGATGCCCCATCTGTCCGCCTCCTTAGTACCAAAACGTATGCGGAAGCGTATACAGACAGGACCGGGTTTGACAAGAGAAAGGATACAAAAACATATAACACCTGGAGAACGTATACGGCTGTGTAGTATCCGGATATGGCCGGAGCCGCACGGTGAGCCGCGAATCGGCAGGGGCGACGATCCGAGAACTCCGTGAGGCGCGCGACTGGTCTCTGGCCGACTTCGCATCGGTGACCGGCGTGAGCATCATGGGCCTGAGCTACCTCGAACGAGGCGCCCGCAAGCCCCACAAAGGCACAGTTCAGAAGGTGGAGAACGGACTTGGCCTGCCGCCGGGCACCTACTCGCGGCTCGTGGTGGCCGCTGATACCGCCGCCGAACTCGAGCGCCTGACCGCGCCTACGCCGCCGGAGCCGCCGCCGCGCACCACCGGGCCGATCGTGGTCGACCGGCATACCGACACCGAAATGCACGAGGAATACGCCGAAGCTCAGCTCGATACACTCAACTCGTTGATCGGCCGATCGCCCGCGAGCACATCAAACGAATACGAGACGTATATTCTCTCTGTGATCGGACAGTGCGTGAGGGCCGAGATGCTCGCCGCCAACTCCTGGCGGAAGGTGGTCAACGCCGACGCGGCATCGGCGGGACGGCTTATGCAGCATCTGCAGGCGTTGGAAAAAACGCGGGGCGCGCTCATCGAGCGGATGCCGATGAGCCTCAGCGCGCGCTTCGATCGGGCCTGCGCGGAGTCGTCGCTGCCCGAACCGGTGATCGCCGCGCTGATCGGTGTCACCGCCGCCGAGATGTGGGACATCCGCAATAGGGGAATCATCCCGCCGGGAGCGCTTCCGAGGGTCCGGGCATTCGCCGATCTGGCCGATGAGACCGATGTTGACGCTGCGATCGACGAGGGGGAGCAGCAGTGAGCGGAAACGAGTTGGCGGCCTTGAGCCGTGCGCATGAGCTGTTCGCCGGCCGCACCCGGTCGGTGGCGGTGGACGCCCGACTGGCGCCGTACGACGGAGTCCTGGAACGCGCCGCGGCGCTGAATACCGCCGCGGGACAAGGCGGTTACCAGTCAGCGGTGAACCGTAGCCGCGACGATCTGCGCGCCGCGGCGACGGCCGACGCCGCGGTGGCCGCCACCGTCGAGGAAGCCCACCGGGATCACGCCAACGCTCAGGGGTTGACCAAGGGTGTTCTCGACGAAGCCCGCGCCGATACTGCGTTGCCGGACAACCCGATCGCTCAGCGCGAAGCGATCCGCCGCCGGGTAGCTCGTTTGCGGGCACAGCAGGCGCATGTGCTGGCCGCCCGTCGCAAATCCCGTCGTCATCGGTCGAGATGGCGCGCGGTGCGCTATCGGATGCTGCACCACGGCTCCTACCCAGCGGGGTTGCGATTGCCGCCGCCGAACAGCCGCGCGGGTATCGCGGTGCGGGCGGCGCTGTCGCGGCTGGGCCGGCCCTACGTGTGGGGCGCGACCGGCCCGGACCAGTTCGATTGCTCGGGGTTGACCCAGTGGTCCTACGCTCGGGCGGGAATTCACTTGGACCGCACCACATATCAGCAGATTTACGACGGAGTCCCGATCCCGCGCTCGCACGTCCGTCCGGGCGACCTGGTCTTCCCCACCGCGGGGCACGTGCAACTCGCAATCGGCAACAACCTGGTGGTCGAAGCACCCCACTCCGGCGCCACGGTGCGGATCAGTCCGCTCGGCGCCGGCGTGCAAATCCGGCGTCCAACGGGGTAGCGGCGATGGTGGGCGAGCACGGACAAGGGATGCCAGAGCAGGCCGGACGCTCGATCGCTGCGATCGGGGAGCGCCAGGCCGCGGTGTCGACGCGGCATGCCGCGGTTGCCGACGCCGACCGTGCCCTGGCCGATGCGCTCGCCGAAGCGCACGCGGCAACGGTCGAAGCGGTCCGTCGCCTGGATGGAATCGCGGCCGAGATCGATGGTGCAGTGGCGAATCAGGCCGCCCTCGGGCTCGATACCGCGATGGGTGCGCGTGAGTTCCAGAAGTTTCTGATCGCCAAGCAGCGTGAAATCTCGGCCGTGGTGTCGACCGCTCGCGAGCTCGGCGACGCGAAGAAGGCCGTCCTGGACACGTTGCGTGGGCAGTACACCGGGTCGGCCGGCTAGCACCCGAGCGGCGTCGGGTTGTGCACACAGTGAATTGTCGACCGGGGGTCCCGTGGTTACTGTCGCCACCATGTTCAGGCAGGACAGCGATGACAACGCCTGATGACGTCCCCGCCCCCGAACATCAGGAGGGCGATGCGGCGGACGCGATCAGGAATGCGGAAGTTGCTCTGGCACATCAGAACTCGACAACCGCACAGGTCGACCTGCAAGTAGTGACAGCAGTTCTCAACGCACACCAGAAGACCGCCGCCGGTACGCAAGCCCTGAACCGACTGCAGCGCGACATCGAAGGCGCCGTGGCAACGCGGTCGGATCTTGACACACCGGCCGGAGCTCGTGACTTCCAGCGGTACCTGATCGGCAAGCTGCGAGACATCCGTGCCGTGGTGGCCGGCGCAAGCCTCGACGACACCTCGAACTCGGCGCTGATGGCCGCGTGGACGTCGCTGTACAACTCGGCCCAGCCCGGCGCCGATGCCACGAACGACAAGCGCCCGCCCGCGGGATCCGAACCCGCTGCACCGGGGCCTAATGCCGCCCAAAGCCGGCCGCCTGCAACGGAACCTGACTCCGATCCATATTTCGGTGGGCTGCCTGAGGACGACCTCGGCTTGCCGCCCGAGGACATGCCCGCCCATGCCGCGTCGGTATCCGAGCCGACCGCCGGAGGGACGCCGAGCATTCCCTCGTTCGGCGGGGGCGGCCTGCCGGGCGGTGCCGGGTGGGGGATGCCGGGGGGACTGGCGCTGCCCGGGCCTCTGCCGAGTGGCGACGAACAACTGTCGCCGAAGGATCTCGACGACGTGCGGTTGAAGTCCGACGAGCCCCAGGACCGGCTGGCGTCCGACGAGGACGATCCCGAGCGGGCCGGCCATGAACACGCCGAGCCTGCCACCGGGCCGACGATCGCGACACTGCCCAACGGCGAGACCCTCACCGCCGCAAGCCCACAGCTGGCCGCCGCGATCGAGGCCGCGGCCAACGGGACTCCCATCGCGGACGCGTTCCGGCAGGAGGGCATGACCATCCCGCCGCCGGGTACCGCGGTCAGCGATCCGGTGGACACATCGCAGCTCGCGCCCGGAGACATCGGCATGTTCACCGACCGTCACGCGCTTGCGCTCGGCGACAGCCGGGCGCTGGTGAACGGCCAGATCCAGCACATCTCCACCGTGAACGGCCCTGGCTTCCTAGGCTGGGAGCACCCTCCGGTGCCGGTCAGCGCACCCGAACCGAACAGAACCGACCCACCGGCGCCCACCAGGCCGGCGATCGCCCGGAGAACCGAGACCACGTAGAAGTAGTCCGGCTCGTGCCGGCACGTCAGAAGGAGACAGCGGATGGCAGACCGAATCCACGTGGTGCCCGCGCACTTGCGTGAAGCCGCCGGCCACCACCAAGAGACATCCGAATATCTGCGAACCCTGCCGTCGTCGCACGAGGCGATTCAGCAGAGCCTGGACTCGCTGGGTCCGATCTTCGGCGAACTGAGGGAGGCCGGACGAGAGCTGCTCGAGCAACGGCGGCTCTGTTACGAGCAACAGGCCGACAATCACGCGGACATCGCCGACAACCTGACAAAATCGGCCGGCATGTGGGAACAGCACGAGGCAGAGGCCGCCGAGAAACTCGAACGTATCTCCGACGACGGTCGATGACAGAGGCCGATCCCGCGTTCGACACCGTCCATCCGAGCGGCCACATCCTGGTCCGCTCATGCCGCGGTGGATACATGCACAGCGTCACGCTGACCGAGGCCGCGATGAACACCGACGCGGAAAGCCTGACGCAGGGCATCCTGCTCACCGCCGACGTCTCCTACCTCAAGGCGGTGATGGAAGTCCGCGGCGAGATCGTGGCGGCCGGATACACCCCGTCAGCCGAGGTTCCCACCACCGACGATCTCGACATCGCGATCGAAAGGCTCGTCGCGCATGAATTACCTCGGCGTGACGACACCGACTGAATAACTAGCGAATCCAAGTCTTGACGGCGTCGCGATCCGGGGCGATATCGGTGGGCGGCTCGACAGGATTGGCGCCGAACAACTCTCGCGCCCGGCCAAGCAACGCACGCACTTCATTCAACTGCTGCTGCAGCCCCGATTCAGCCACACGCTCACGCTACTCAGATGCCGTTATTCACACAATTCACCCGCCGTTTTCAACCAACAACAGCGCAGGAGAGGTGCTGGCGATGACGGTAGGCTTGGCCGGTGGCAATCTTCGGGCGAAATACGGCGCGTCAGCGCCTCCGGAGAGCTGCCCAAGAATCGCTGAAGATCCCGGCCTTCCGGTCGCCGGTGGACTGCACTCCGTGGGTGACCGGCGGGTTGTGGCCTGCTGAGCTGTCCACAGTTACCGCCGAGACCGCTCCGCTTGTCAAATACCTGAAGGCCGACTTGCAGCGGATAGTCAATTCGGCGAACGAAGAACTCAAGAACATTCGTTGCGCGGGATTGATCGATTCCACCCGACAGGCAGAAGAAGCCAGGGTCATCAACGATGCGCGCGCCTTCGCGGTGAGGCGAGTCGAGTCGACAGTTCGTCACCTTCACAGCATGAAGTCGAAATTGCCGACGGAGCACCGGCCCGTGAATGGTGCCGTCGACACCGAGAAGACAACGCGATTCAAACTCGCACCGCCGCAACCGGAGCCGGCACCGCCGACCGATATACCCGCGCCGGCGGCGCCGGAGCACGACTTCCAGCCGGCACCTTCCGTTGAACAGCAGCACAGTTGGCAACAGGACTTCCAGCCGGCGCCGTCCGTTGAACAGCCGAAAAGCTGGGAACCTGAACCGCTGGAGGACTGGGAACCGCCCTTTGCTGAACCCGCGGAGCCTGAGACCGCGGAGCTTGAAACCGCCGAGCCGAAGATCGCCGAACCGGAGGAGTCGCAGCCGAAACACGCATTCGAATCCGACGACACGGAGGTCCTCGAGGAACTCGCCTCGCTGCTGCAGGAAATCACGCCTCTCGCAGAGCCGGCGGTCGTTGAGCCACTGGCTGTCCAACCAGTGGTCGTCGAACCACTGGCCGTTGAACTGCCAGCCGTTGAGCCGCCGAGCCCGGCGCCTGCCGCCGGTCACACGGAGCCCGGGACCGACGTCACCGAGGCCACGCGGCATCTGCCGGTGGTCGAGCCCGCCGAATCGGAGCGCGACCGGCTGGAACGGCTGCTCAAATTCGTGGCGCGGCAAGAACCCGGGTTGCGCTGGGCCGTCGGCACCCGTGAAGACGGCACCACACTGTTGGTGACCGACCTTGCCCACGGCTGGATACCGCCGGGAATCACGATGCCTGCCGAGGTCAGGTTGCTGAAGCCGGCCCGGCGCACGGGCACCGCGGCGGCGTTGCTCGGCCAGACGACGTTGACTGCGAAGTACGCCCCCGGCGACCCACTGGGTTGGGCAAGCGATTACGAGGTCACCGACACTTCGTCGCAGCCGCGCGAGCTGCCAGAGGTCGACGACCTGGGCTGGGTGCTCGGCGAAGCGACGCATTGGCGCGATGGCCTGCCGCGGATGGTCAACACGCTGGCCAAGGCGGGTGCCGCGGGCACCGGCATCGTCGAAGCCGAGATCGACATTTTGCGGGTCTACCTGGACACGTCCAGGTACCAGCTATTGGCGCAATATCCCGACATTGACGCGGGGCTGCTGCTGAATTGTCTGCTGCTGGCCGCGACCGAAGGTATCGCCACGAAGAATCAGGTCAGTGCGAACTACCACTTCGCGTGGTTCCAGTTGCTGAGCGCGCCACCGGCCAGCGGGTGGAAGGCCGGCCCGTGACAGACTGCGATGCTCAAGCTTGCAGACAATGAATTGACGCTGGTCGGAGGGGTCTAGATACTGTCATGATGCCGGGGCCGGGCAGTCGCGCGCAGCTAAGCGACAAGGATCTCGTCGAATCGGTTCTGCGTGAACTGAGTGAGGCCGCCGATAAGTGGGAAGCGCTCGTCGGCCAGGCCGAGACGATCACCTACAGCGTCGATCTCGGCGATATTCAGGCGGTCGCGAATTCCGACGGCCGGCTGGTCGAATTGGCGTTGCATCCGACCGTGATGTCGGGTTATACCCACGGTGAGCTGGCCGACCGGTTGAACCTTGCTATCGCCGCGCTGCGGGGAGAGGCCGAAGCCGAGAACCAGGCCCGGTATGGCGGGGCCCTGCGGTGACGTGGGATTTGTTGTTGCGCAATGTAGTTGAGCGGCAGGCGGATGCTGATCGCTCGCCGGAAGGACACTGACCGTGCCACTCAATCTCTCCAACCGGGACCAGAACTCGGGGCACCTGTTCTACAACCGCAGGTTGAAGGCCGCGATCACCCGGTTCTCGGTGCGGATGAAGCACGATGACCGCAAACAGCAAGCGGCAGTGGCACTGTCGATGGTTTTCGTGCTGATCGGCATCGGCTGGATGGCGCTGCTGCATGTGATGAAACCCGCCGGTCTGGTCGGGCAGTCCGCGATCATCGGGAACCGCGACACCGGCGCGGTCTACGCGAAGATCAACGGGCGGCTGTATCCCGCGCTCAATCTGACGTCGGCGCGGCTGGCCGTCGGCAACGCTGCCGCGCCGACCTGGGTGAAGGCAGCCGAGATCGCCAAGTACCCGACCGGCCCGATCGTCGGCATTCCCGGTGTGCCGGACAGCCTTACCGTCACCCCGAGCTCGGTGTCGGCGTGGTCGGTGTGCGACACCGCGCCAACCCGGGGCAGCGCAGCGATGCCACTGGTGACGTCGATCGCCGGCGAGCTCTCGACGGGCGGCCGGGCTGCCCCGATGGAGCCGACACAGGCTGTCCTTGTCACGCACAAAGGCGCGACCTATGTGGTGTGGGGCGGCCAGCGGTCCCAGATCGACCCCACCGACCGATCAGTAACCTTCAACCTGGGGCTGGATCCCGGCGTCACCTATCCGATCGAGATCTCCAACGCGCTGTTCGACGCGATGCCGGCGACGGAACCCCTTGTGATTCCGCTGATCCCGGAGCTCGGTACACCGTCCACGTGGCTACCGGGCTCGCCGGTCGGCAGCGTCCTGGAGACGCGCGACTCGAACGGCGTTGTCACCGGCTTCTACGCACTGCTGACCAACGGGGTGCAGAAGATCACCAGCTTCGTTGCCGACCTCCTGCGTACCGCAACGGCCCAGGCGTCGGCCACGCCAACTCTGATCTCTCCGGACAAGCTGATCCACATCCCGGCTGTCGACGTCCTCAATGTCGGCTTCTATCCGTCGGGCAAGCTGAATTTCGTTGACACATCGGTCAATCCGGTGACCTGCGTCGCGTGGCAGAAGCAGACGACCGACCCGCAGGCGACGATCACCATCGTCAGCGGACGCGGTCTGCCGGTGCCGATCAGCATGGATCCACGCCTGGTTCGGCTGGTGCGCGACGACCGCGCACCCGAGTCAGTCGAGGCCGACCAGGCACTGGTGCTGCCGGGCGCGGCGAATTTCGTCGCGACGACCAGTGGTGTCGCCAGCTCGGGCAGCCGCGAAAGCCTGTATTGGCTTTCGCCGCAAGGGGTTCGATTCGGCGTGCAGTGGGATAGGAAGACGCTTGAGCCGCTGGGCCTGGACCCGGGCAGCGCCGTCCAGGCGCCGTGGCCGATCGTTCGCACGTTCGCGGCCGGCCCGGCCATCAGTCATGACAGCGCGCTGCTGGCGCGCGACACCCTCACCGGCGGCGGAGCGGTCGCGCCGGTTCCGGAAGCCAACCCACAAGCGGGAGGTTAGGCATGTCCAAACGCGGTTTCGTACGGGGCGCCCGCAAACCGGCCCCGATGGTTCCGCCGGTGCGGGTGGCGATCGCACCGCCGCTGGCGTTGCCGGAACGCGAGCCCCGGAACATCCTGCTGATGATCGCGCTGCCCGCGCTGCTGGTCGGGATCATCGGAACCCTGGTGGTGATGTACACCTCTGGAGTCCGGTCGCTGCAGTCCGGCTTCTTCCCGATGATGGGGCTGGCCGGCTTCGGCGCGTTGATGTTCAGCGGGCGCTTCGGTCGAGGCCGGCGAATCTCCTGGGGCGAGCAGGAAAAGCAGCGGCGTATCTACCTGCGCCAGCTCGATGAGGATCGCGAAGAAGTTCAGCGTGCCGCACAAGATCTGCGTCGCAGCCAGCTGTTCGTGCACGGCGACCCGCAACAACTCGACACCGTGATCGGCGGGCCGCGGATGTGGGAGCGCCGTCCGGACGACCCGGACTTTCTTGATGTCCGCCTCGGCACCGGCATCCAGCAGGCCAGCGACTCAGCGGTGTCGCTGCAGTGGCCGGAGGTGCCGATCG
Source organism: Mycobacterium sp. (assembly GCA_036519055.1). GTDB lineage: Bacteria > Actinomycetota > Actinomycetes > Mycobacteriales > Mycobacteriaceae > Mycobacterium. Next base: position 10,892 of record DATDLZ010000058.1, on the reverse strand, counting down.
GCGAGGAGCTGGAACCGGTCACCGGCGGCGCGCTGCGCGATTTCATCCTCGAGCAGAGCAAGATCCGTGGCATCGGGAAGGTCTTGAATCTGCGGTCCAAGCCCGGCTTCAGCTTCATCGGTCCCGAGCCCACCGAGCTGCACAACCTGGCGCGGTCAATCCTGTGTTCGCTGGCGGTGTATCACAGCCCGAATGACCTCAAGCTGATGGTGGTGACCCGCCATCCGGAGCTGTGGTCGTGGCTGGTGTGGCTGCCGCACAATCAGCACGACGAGATGTTCGACGCATGTGGTCTGCGCCGGTTGCTGTTCGCGTCGCCGACCGAGCTGGAGGAGGCGCTCGACGCCGAGCTGCACCGCAAGGGCCGAGGGCCGTGGGCGCCGCCGGTCGGCACCAGCCCGTCGTCGATGCCCTCGGCAATGGAGTCATTGGGCACCAGGATCGGCCCGCACTGGGTCATTGTCGACGACAACATCGGAACGCCTGAGCAGTGGGAGGGCGTGACCGGGCAGAAAGGCATGGCCGGAATCACGGTGTTGCGGTTGGCGACCCGGCCCGGTCTCGGCGTCGGTTTCGCTGACGAAGATCAGCGTTTCGATTTGCGGGACAGGCACCTCTATCACCGCGACGCGTTCTACGCGATCGCCGACATGCTGGCCGAAAGCACCGCCTACCGCTACGCGCGGGCTCTCGCGCGCTGGTCGCCGATGAGTGCGGGGGAGTTGTCCGAAACCGACAGCCAAGCAGGCGAATTGCTGCGGGCGCTGGGCATCAACGATCCACGTCAACTCGACGTCGACCGGCTGTGGGCCGACAGTCGCGGACGCGGCGACGCGAAATGGGCGATGGTGCCGGTCGGAGTCAAACCCGGCGGCGAATTGCAGTACGTCATCTTCCGTGCAAAAGACTTCGGCGGCTTCGGTTTCCACTCCGTGGTGATTGGAACATCGGGATCGGGCAAGTCGGAGTACTTCCTGTCGCTCGCCAACGGCATCGCGCTGACGCACTCGCCCGAGACATTCATCCTGATCTTCGTCGACATGAAGTTCGAGTCCGCCGCCCAGGACTTGGCGGGCCTACCGCACGTCGCGGGGTCGCTGTCCAACCTCGGCAAGGACGATCGGCACCTGGCCGAACGGATGCGCAAAGCGATCGACGGCGAAATCCACCGGCGCTACCGGCTTTTCAAGGAGGCGGGCGCGCGTGATGCCAACGAGTACGAGGAAATGCGGCTGGCCGGAAGGGATCTCGAGCCGGTCCCCATTCTGCTGGTCATCATCGACGAGTACCTCGAGCTGTTCCACCACCACCAAGAGTGGATCCAGCTGGTTATTCACATCGGTCAGGAAGGTCGTGGCTGTAACGTCTTCTTCACCCTCGGCGGTCAGCGTCTCGACCTCTCGTCGCTGAGTAAAGCCAAGAGCAACATCGCCTTCCGGGTCGCGCTGCGCGCGGAGACGGCCGAGGATTCGCGCGACGTCATCGGTAGCGACGCCGCGTTGCACCTGCCGTCGAAGGAAAATGGTTACGCGCTGATGAAAGTCGGTCCGCGTGACCTGGAGCCGTTCCGCTGCTTCTACCTGTCAGCGCCTTTTGTGTTGCCCAAGAAGGTCACGAACGTCAACCGGACCATCGACGTCAGCTTCTCCCAGCCCCGGCCACTCACCTGGGAGTACCAGCCGCTCAGTGCCGACGACACCGCGGCTCTCGCCGTCGCCGACGAGCCCGACGAGCCCGACGAGTTCCTGTTCCACGCCGACGGCTTCAGAAAGAAGAAGCTGCTCGACGTCATCCGCGATTCCCTGGTGTCGACCCAGGCTCGACTGCCCCACCAAATCTGGCTTCCCCCACTGGAAATCAGCGAACCGGTCGATGCGCTGGTCAGTTACTGGCGTGGAAAACCCTGGCACGTCGACTACGGGCAGAACCCGGGTCTGACCCTGCCGATCGGGATCGTCGACGTCCCCGAGGACCACACGCAGCTAGTGCATTCCATCGACGTGGAGATGGACAACGTGATGGTGGTTGCCACCGCCCAGCGCGGCAAAAGCACCACGTTGATGACGTTGATGACGTCGGCCGCGCTGATGTACCGCCCAGAGCGGGTGACGTTCTTCTGCATCGGGGCGTCGCTGTATCCCATGGAAGAGTTGCCTCATGTGGCCGGTGTGGTGAGCCTCAACGACACCGAAGGGGTGTCGCGAACAATCGCGACGATCGAGGGATTGATTCGCGCCCGAGAGGCGTCGTTCAAGCACTATCAGATCGACATCTCCGAATTCCGGGAACGACGCTTCGGCGCAGCCGGCGGCGGCGGAACCGATCCGGAAGACAAATTCGGCGACGTATTTCTCATCATCGACAACTACGGCGACCTCTACGAGAAAGACTTCGCGACGGGGGATCGCGCGATCGCGATTGCCCGGCAAGGACTGTCGTACGGCGTACACGTCATGACGAGCGCCAACGGCTGGTTCGTCGGCCAGAAGCAGGGCCTGCTGAACGTGTCGAATGCGCGCATCCAGCTTCGGCTGAGCAACCCCGACGAGTCGCAGATGGGTAGTTCGATGGATCGGCGCAAAGCCGCGCGCAACACGCTGGACCGGCCAGGTTTCGGCCTGACGCGGGACGGCCACGAATTGCTGATCGGGGTACCGGAGATCACCGGAACCGAGAGTGAGCGAGTGACCGCCAGGGGTATCGGTGAGGTCATCGCTCAAGTCACCGGTGCAGACCGGGTGGAGCGGCTGTCGCGGCTGCCCGAGCGGGTGGCTTTGACGCAGATCATCGAGGCGTACGACCGCACCCCGGAGGGGGCCGACGCCCTGAACATTCCGTTCGCCATCGGGGAGAGCGGGTTGCAACCGGTGGCCCTGTCGCTCCGGACATTGCCCAACATGCTCGTGATGGGCCGCCAACTCTGTGGCAAGACGACGACGCTGGCGGCTATCGGCCAGGCGATCACTCAGCGCTTCACTCCCGAGCAGGCCCAGATCACGGTGATCGACCCCAAAACCACGCTGATCGGAAAGATCCGGGGTCCGCACGTGCGCGCCTATGCCTACACCGCGGACGACATCGACGCGGTGATCGCCGAGTTGACCGCCGAACTGCGGGATCGCCTCCCACCGTCGGGTCTGACGCAGGAGGAGCTGCTCAACCTCAAGGCGTGGGACGGCCCGCGCCAGTTCGTCCTGATCGACGACGAACACGAGCTCAGGCCGCACAATCAGGTGGTGAAACCGGCAGCGACTGCGCCGCTGTTGCCACTGATCGAGCGCAGCCGGCAAGTCGGCTTGCACGTGATAGCTGCGCGGTTGCCTGGCAACTGGGCCGGTCAAGTCGTGATGAATCCGTTCCTGCAGAAAATGACAGGATCTCGGTCGCCGACCTTGTTCATGGACAACGATCCGGCAAATGTGAAGGTTTTCGCGCGGATCAGCGCTCATCAATTGCCGCCCGGGCGTGGGCTATTGGTCACGACCGAGGGCGACATCGAGGGAGTGCTGGTCGGGACGCCCGAATCCAGCGATTAAGTGTTGCACAGGGTTTGCACAGTTCGCACCTACACGAAATGCGAAAACATTAGACTCGGGTGATTCCGCAGGGGCTCTGCGGGTCAGAGCAGGGAGACACCATGTCGATGTTCGATGTTTCACCGGAGGCCGTGAACCTGTCCTCGTTGACGGAGTCGGTGGTCACCGGGGAGATGGCGGCCACCACGGCGGCTGGTTCTGCGGCCTTGACCGGCGTAGTGCCGATGGCTGCGTCCGCCGATGATGCGGCGTTCGCGGCGGCAATGGCTGGCGCCGGCGGCACCTACCTTGGGGTGGCCGGAGCACACTTCGGGCAGCGGGCGTCGTATGCGACCGGGCAGAGCATGTCGTCGATCAGCTATGTGCTTCAAGAGCTGATCAGCGCCGCCAAGTTCTCGTTCTAGGCGCGGCATGCCACTCGACCCACGATGGGTCGCTGCGCCGCCCGAGCTCGTCGCGCTGATTTTTGAGGGCGGTCCCGGCCCGGAATCGATCGTCGCCTACGCGGCGGTGATGGCCACCGAAGCAGCCAGTCACCAAATGGGAATGGCGGTGTCCGCCACCAACATTGCGACCACCAGCGCGTCGTGGACAGGCCTTGCCGGTACCGCCAACGTAGCCAGGGGAACCGCACTCAACATGAGCGGGCTGGAGCCGCTGGCAGGACACTGCGCCAAACACGTGATGCTCGCGCAAGCCGCAGTGGACGCCTATACGATGGCCGCACCGTCGGTGATTCCATCGGTGGCGTGCCAGGCGAATCGGGATCTGTGGGGCACCTTGTGCGCCACTAACTGGTTCGGGCAGAACTTCCCCGGCATCACATCGCAAGACATTCAATATTTCGGCGATTACTGGCCGCAGAATTCCAGCGTCGGTCTGTTGTATGCGACCACGTTGGGCTCGATCGCGGCTGCGGCTGCCGTTCCGCCGCCGGCCGTCGCCGGTGACGTGGCGCCGGCGGGCCTGGGTTCGGCCGCCACCCTCGCGGGACAGGTCGGGAGCACCGCGGGCCAGGATGCCGCCCAGGCATCGACCACCGCCGGCGGACAGCTCGCGAGTGCTGGATCGGCGCCTACTGGGGCCGCCGACCAGATGACGTCGATGCTCGGGCAAGGCCCGCAGCTGATTTCCGGTGCCATGCAGCCCCTGACTCAGATGACGCAAGCGCCGATGCAGATGGCTCAGAGTGGCCTCGGCCCGCTCCAAAGCATGATGGGCATGTTCACCGGGGCGAATGCGCCCGCGGAAGCCGCGGGGCTGGAGGCGATGGGTGCACCACTTGGCGGCGCCGGGGGAGCCGCGGCCGGCGGTATGGGTGCCGGTGGTGCGGGTGTCGGTGGGCTGAGTTCCAGCGCCGCAAGCCTGACCAGCTTCACGTCGCCGGCAAGCACGTTCGAGCCGGAGAGTGGGGGCCGGCCGACCGGACGGGCGGGTGTGCTGAACGCGGCGGACCTGAAGAGTCCGACGGCTCGCGGCGTCGGTGGTTCGGCCATGCCGATGTCGCCGGCCGGGATGCTGGGACGCGGTGAAAGCCCGTCCGGTGACAAAAAGGACGATGTCACGCATGCACGGATCGTGGTGAATTCCAACCAACAGGATCCGCAACGGACGGACCTATAGCGCGCCGCGCGGGCAATGAAGCCATTGGTGCAATTGGGACAAGAGGGGAAATTTGATATTTGGATGACGCTAAAAATGGTGAAGTGACAGCTACCGAAAAGCACACTTAGACTCTCGATAATGCCCCTACCCGGGGCGCCGGCATAAAGGAGAAGAAGTAGATGGCTGACCCATCAGGAGCATTCCCCCGGATTCCGCAAGATGTCGCCCTCCAGGTCAAGTCGAAGATCGAAGACCTCATGGAGCACGCGACCATCGCTGCCAACCAAGGTCTGTCGGCAGTCGAGGAAATCGTCGCGGCCGGCGCACACAGCGGTACCGCCGCGATCGTCTCGCAGCAGAAGGCGATCGAGATCAACACCGACCTCACGCGGATCATTCACGGTTGCACCGAGCTGTCCCACAAGCTGGGTATTTCGGTCGCGCAGTTCGCCCAGCACGACCACGACGCGAGCAGTCAACTTCAGGCGATCACGCCGTCCTGATCAGCCGTCGACAACCAACAGCCATAGAGGGATAGGAAGACAGATATGTCGGACCCGAACACAATCACTTACCAAGCCGGGGCGATCGAGCACGCAACCGGCACCCTTCAGTCGGCATCGGCTTCTCTGGAGCAGTGCAAAGCAGATCTGACGAACGTCAACGCCCTGCTGGCCAGCCACATGGGTGGTCAGTACCACTCCTCGTACCAAGAAGCGATGCTGCAGATCGAGCAGCCGCTGCAGCACTTGGCCGAGGTAGTGGGTCAGCACGGCCAGGTGTTGAACTCGATCACCTCCGACGCGTTGGCATTGGACGCCTCGCTCGCTGCGGGGTGACTAGGAAGCCAGGCTGGGGCGCACGCGAAAGCTTGCGCCCCAGCGGCTTTCAAAGCGACGATTCGTGTTAACCACCACCGTCGATGGCTTGTGGGTACTGCAGATACTCACCGGAATCGAAACACTCGCCCCGGAATTGGGGTTGCGGTCCATCCGACCGAGCGTCGAGACACGCGATGCGGCGCTGGCCCACAAAGTCGCCGCAGATCTGCGGCGCGCCGGGGTTATCGACGAGGCGGGCAAGGTCGACGGCAATGTCGTCGAATGGCTGACCGTGCTTTCGCGGCGCGATATCGCGTTGCTGATCAACGTGCGCACCCCGGCCAACGGGACCGCGCTCACCGGGGCGTTGCTGGGGCGCTTCGCTGAGTGGTGGGTGATCATGGAGCGCTCCGAAGAGCTGATCCGCATCGGTGGCGCCGGGACGTCGACCGCCGAAGGCGCCGCCAACGCCGTGATCCGTGCCCAGATCGAACGACTGTGTGGCATTCATGAACCGGCGCCGTTGCGGCCGGTGACGCTCGACGTCGATGCCATGAAGGAGAAGGCAACCAGCCGGCAGGCCCTGGACGCCTTTCTGGCGAGTCAGCGCTTGGACCCCGATCAACTTCAGATCCTGAAGATGGCCGCAGATGCCGAACGATCGGCCCAGGCCGGGATCGTCGCGGTGCAATCCGGCTTGGCGCTCGCCGGACCGACGCGGGCGTACGTCGAACCGCACGCGGTCACCATCATCGATACACCTGAGGGGCGGATCGTTGCCGAGCACGAACCGTCCGGCGGCAAAAAGTGGATGATCCTGGCGCCAGGCACAACCACCAACATCACCGCAGCGGTCAACCGGATGATGCGGCGACTTCCCGCCAATGATGAATGGTTTTCGTATCGAAAGGTTGTGTAAGTGAGCGGTTCCGCACGCGTGTTAGCATCGGCATCGTGACAAATCCGTGGAACCCGGCACCAAATTCACCGGAGCAAGGCCGGCAAACGCCAAGACCGCCGGCGGGTTCGCGGCCCCAGCATCCCGACTCCGTGTCGGAAACTCTGCGCATCTCCGATATGGTTACGCCGCGCAAAATTCCGCCGGGTTCGGGCTGGCGGAAGTTTCTATATTCCGCATCTTTTCAAACCATTAATCTCGGCGAATCACCGGCCGAGCGGCATTACCGAGAATTGCAGGGACGGATCCGCCGCCACATCCGCAAGCAGTACGTCGTCGGGGTGGTGTCGGGCAAGGGCGGCGTCGGCAAGACGACGCTGACAGCCTGCATCGGTGCGGTGTTCCGCGAATGCCGGCCGGAGAACGTGGTGGCCATCGACGCGGCGCCCGGTTTCGGCACATTGGCCGGCCGAATCGACGAGTCCCCGCCGGGCGACTACTCAGCCGTGTTGAACGACACCGATGTCCAGGGCTATGCCGACATTCGGGAGCACTTGGGGCAGAACAGCTTAGGGCTCGATGTGCTGGCCGGGAACCGCGCGTCGGACCAACCTCGGCCGCTGGTCCCGTCGATGTTCGCCGGGGTGCTGTCTCGGCTGCGCCGCACACACAACGTGATCGTCGTCGACACCTCCGACGACCTCGAGCACCCGGTGATGAAGGCCGTCTTCGACGCCTGCGACACGTTGGTCTTCGTGTCCGGTCTGACCGCCGACACCTCGCTGCCGGTGACCCGCGCCATCGACCTGCTGCGGTCGATGGGTTACCACGAATTGGTGTCACGCAGCATGGTTATTCTGAATGACAGTCGCAATAAATACGATGCCGATGCGCGCGCATATCTCACCGAACGATTCGGGCAATCGGGTGCGACGGTCGAATTCATGCCATTCGATCCCCATTTGGCTAAAGGCGGCATTATCGACACCCGCCACGAATTGCAAAAGAAAACACGGCTTCGGCTATTTGAGATCACTGCGGCGTTGGCGGACAAATACGTTCCGGACGCCGATAGGCCGCGCTAATGGCGAAGGTCGCATTCCCGGCGCGTTGCGCAGTTGCGGTGGTATGTGGCGAACACCTTGTCTCGCAGGTGTACCCGGCGTCGGTGCCGGTCGAGGTTTTCATCGACAACATCGTCGAGTTGCTCAACGATGAACTCAAACGACGAGGCCTGACCGGACTCGAATCCGGGGTCGGCTACGAATTGCACAAAGCCAACGGCGTGCGACTCGACGTCACCAAAACTCTCGACGAACTCGGCGTCGAGGACGGCGCCACGCTGGTGCTGGTGCCCGCGGCCGAGGGCGACTCTTTCGAGCCGCAATACGAGTCGTTGTCCACCGGCCTGGCCCGGGTCGGCAAGAAACTGTTCGAACCCGTCACCGCCACCACCGCGGCGCACACCTCGCTGGCCATCCTGGCCATGATCTCGGCGGCGGTGCTGGCCATGGCGGTGCGTAACCGCGTCGCCGGTGATTCGATGGTGCCCAGCATCGTCACGGGCGTGCTCGGTCTGCTCACCATCGGCGGCGCCGCCGCGGCGGCGCGATGGTGGCCGCATCGGGCCGACTTGATCGGCGGGTTTGCCTGGATTTCGGTACCGCTACTTGCGGTGAGCCTGGGCGCGGGCGCTCCTGGCGCCGTCGGGGCAGCGCACCTGTTCATCACTGCGCTCGCGGCGGCGATGCTCACCTGCGGAGTCGCCGTGTTGAGCGGGCGTTACATCAACGTGGCGGCCACCGTCGTGACCCTGTGCGGGCTCGGCGGAGCCATCGCCGCGGCGCGGATGTGGAGACCGGTTCCCGCCCAGTGGCTGGGTATGTGCACGCTGGTCATCCTGCTGTTCCTGCTGACGCTGTCGCCCACCATCGCGCTGTGGTCGGCTAGGATCCGGCCGCCGTACTTCGGTTCAGTCACCGGGCGCGACCTCTTCCGGCGCAGCGCCGGCCTACCGGTCGACGCGGTGTCACCGGTGGACGAGGCCGTCGAGGAGGAGATGAGCCCCGACACCACGCCGCGCGGGGCGCAGATCGCGGCGGCCGCCGTCCGCGCCAACAACGTGCTGACCGGAATCTGCGTGGGCGCGAGTCTGGCGCTGCCGGCCGCGGTGTGGGCCACCCTGATGCCGGGCCATCACCGCAGCGGTTACGCGGTGGTGCTGGCAGGGCTGTTCGTCCTCATCTTCATCAGCCGGGGTCGGGCGTTCGCCGACAAGCGGCAGGCCATTGCGCTGGTGGCCGGGGCTGCCGCGGCGACCTGCGTCGGCGTCATCAAATACGTCTGGCACGCGCCGGCGGCGGCGTCCGACGCGGTGCTGTGGGGCGCGCTGCTGCTGGCCGGATTCGGCGCCGCGGGTTTGGTGGCCGCCATGCTGGTGCCGATAACAAGGTTCACCCCATTGGTCCGGATGATCGCCGAATGGCTGGAGATCGCGGCGATCATCGCCGCGTTGCCGCTGGCCGCGTGGATTGGTGGGTTGTTCAACTGGGTGCGCATGCGATGATGCGTCCGTTGGCGCCGTTGCGGATCTCCGCCCTCACTCTCGTCGGCCTGCTGGTCGCTCTGCCGTCGACTCTGCCTGCAGCACACGCGATTCCGCCACCCGTCGTCGACCCCGGCCGGGTTCCGCCGGACGGCAAGCCTGGGCCGGAAGCGCCGATGCGGCAGAGCAACATCTGCGCGCGGACCATTACCGTCGCCGAACCGAATGTGGCCGTCACCGCGCCGGGTTTCACCCTGCTCAACGTCAGCAAGGCGTGGCAGTACTCGACCGGCAACGGTGTATCCGTCGCGGTCATCGATACCGGGGTCAACCCGACCCCGCGACTGCCGGTGGTTCCGGGCGGCGACTACATCATGGGCGGCGACGGGCTGATGGACTGCGACTCGCACGGCACCGTGGTGGCGTCGCTGATCGCGGCCGCGCCGCAAGGCACGCCCATGCCCGCCCCGATGCCGGTCGCGCCCGCGTTCCCGCCACCGGCGGGCCCGCCGCCGGCGGTGGGGGCACCACCACCTCCCGGTGGACCGCCGCCGCCGATCGCGCCACCGCCGCCACCGTCGCCGGTGACGATCACCGAAACCAAACCCGCTCCGCCACCTGCGCCACCGCCCCCGCCGGACGAGCCGTCCAACGGGCCCGGCGACCCGGTTCCCGGCGGTGCCCCGGACGACCCTGAGGTTCCGCCGCTGCCACCGGGGGCGCCAGACGGTGTGGCCGGGGTGGCACCGCACGCGAGGATCATCTCCATCCGCCAGTCCTCACGGGCCTACGAACTGGAAAGGCCGAGCGGCGGCGACACCGAGGCCCGCAAGAAGGCCGGCACCATCGCCACGCTGGCCAGCGCGATCGTGCACGCGGCCGACATGGGCGCCAAGGTGATCAACATCAGCGTCACGGCATGCGTCTCAGCGGCAGACCCGTTGGACCAGAGCGCAATTGGCGCGGCGGTCTGGTACGCCGCGACCGTGAAGGACGCAGTGATCGTCGCGGCGGCCGGTAACGAGGGCGAAGACGAATGCGCCCAGAATCCCGGCTTCGACCCGCTGGACGCCGGCGACCCGCGCGACTGGCATCAGGTCAAGACCGTGTCGTCGCCGTCGTGGTTCTCCGACTATGTGCTGTCCGTCGGCGCCGTCGACAACACCGGCGCTCCGGTCAGCAAGAGCCTGTCCGGGCCGTGGGTTGCCGCCGCGGCACCCGGCGTGGGGATCATGGGGCTGTCCCCGCAGACCGGTGGACCGGTGAACGCGTACCCGCCGATCCGGGCAGGTGAAAAGAACATGCCGTTCTGGGGCACCAGCTTTTCAGCCGCCTATGTCAGCGGGGTGGCCGCATTGGTGCGGGCCAAGTACCCGGGACTCACCGCGCATCAGATCATCAACCGGATTCTGCAGACGGCGCACAATCCGCCGCGCGGGGTGGATAACCAAGTCGGCTACGGAGTTGTCGACCCGGTGGCGGCGCTG
>DATDLZ010000057.1:0-10359 GCA_036519055.1 Mycobacterium sp. | reverse complement strand
CGGGTTGGCCGGCCGGCCTCGGCTGTTGATCGCCGACGAACCGACCTCAGCGCTGGACGTCACCGTCCAGCGTCAGGTGCTCGACCATCTGCAGCAACTCGCGGGTGAACTTGGCACCGCGGTGCTGCTGATCACCCATGATCTCGCGCTGGCCGCCGAACGGGCCGAGCGCCTGATAGTCCTGTACCAGGGCGCGGTCGTGGAAACCGGAGTGGCACAGGAGATTCTGGGTGATCCACAGCATCCCTACACGCGGCGTTTGGTGGCGGCCGCGCCGTCGCTACATGACAAACCCATCGCAAAGCCTGTTACGCCGGATGCATCGGACGTAATCGTCGCCTCGGGGCTGACGAAGGTCTACCGACCGTCCCGCGGAGCGCCGTGGCGCAAGGTAGAGGTGCGTGCCGTCGACGACGTGTCGTTCCGGTTGCGCCGAGGTACCACGCTGGCGATCGCGGGCGAATCCGGCTCTGGAAAGTCGACCCTGGCCCGGATGGTGCTTGGTCTACTTCAACCCAGCGCGGGCACAGTGGTTTTCGACGGCCTAGACGTTTCCGATCCCGCATCGCTGAGCCGCCGCCAGACGCTGGCCTTTCGCCGCAGAGTGCAGCCGGTGTTCCAGAATCCTTACGGCAGCCTGGATCCGATGTACTCGGTTGCGCACATCATCTCCGAACCGTTGCGGATCCATCGGATCGGCGACCGCCGTCAGCGTTCGCAGACTGTCCGCGAGCTCTCCGAGCAGGTCGCGCTGCCTTCGTCGCTGCTGAACCGGCGACCTCGCGAACTGTCGGGAGGGCAACGTCAGCGGGTCGCGATCGCGCGCGCCTTGGCGCTGCGACCGGAAGTCCTGGTGTGTGACGAGGCGGTCTCCGCGCTCGACGTCGTGGTGCAAGCGCAGATCCTGGAATTGCTTGCCGAGCTGCAAGCGGCTCTGGGCCTGACGTATCTGTTCATCAGCCACGACCTGGCGGTAATCCGGCAGATCGCCGACGAGGTCATGGTGATGCGCGCGGGCCGGGTGGTCGAGCACGCGGCCACCGAGGACGTGTTCACCACGCCGCGTGATGACTACACCCGGCAGCTACTGGCCGCGATCCCGGGCGCCGGGGCTGGCTATCGTGACAGCTCGTGACTTCTGACCCGCTGGCTCCGCTGATGGAGCTGCCCGGTGTCGCAGCCGCCAGCGACCAGGCTCGTGAGGCGCTCGGCCGGGCCCATCGCCACCGCGCCAACCTGCGGCGGTGGCCGGTGACCGCCGCCGAGGCGGCACTGCGGTCGGCCAGAGCATCGGCGGTGCTGGACGGCGGCGGCCGGAAACTCGACGATCAGCTCGACGTCTCTGTCATGGAAGACCCGGTCTTCGCCGGCGCGCTGCGCGTCGCGCAGGCACTGGAGGGCGGTGAGACCAACCTGGTGCGGGTGTGGCAGCGCGCGCCGCTGCAGGCACTGGCACGGCTGCACATGCTGGCCGCCGCCGACCGGGTCGACGAGAGCCGGCTGGGCAGGCCGCGCGCCGACGCCGACGTCGGACCCCGGTTGGAGTTGCTCACCGAGATCGTGACCGGCGCTACCAAGGCAGCGGCCCCGGTGATCGCCGCGGTCGCGCATGGCGAGTTGCTGACCCTGGCTCCGTTCGGCACCGCGGACGGCGTGGTCGCACGCGCGGTGTCGCGACTGGTGACCATCGCGACCGGTCTCGACCCGCACGGCCTGGGCGTGCCGGAGGTGGAGTGGATGCGTCGCGCCGCCGACTACCGTGACGCGGCGCGCGGCTTCGCGGACGGCACGCCTGAAGGCATGACCGCGTGGCTGGTGTTGTCGTGCCGGGCTATGCGCACCGGCGCGCAGGAGGCGTTGTCGATTGCTGAGACCCTTGCCGAAGGGCCGGCATCGGGCGGCTCAGACGAATAAAGCGGGCGGCGTACCGAAGGGATTCGGCTCGCCGCCCGCTAGCACGGATCTCGGTTACCATGCGTGCATCTGTGGGTTGCGTGGGGTGGCCTCGGCGATCTTGCGACGCTTCCGGTTGCAGCCCCACCCAAAGGGCCGTCGACGCCGTTCACTCTTCGCAATTACGCAGGCCCGCAACACTTCTGCCATTATCGCGGCTATGACTCCGCGTGGGTGCCGGGAACCGTGCTCGGTTGCCCTGATCCGGGAGACAGGCCCTTCTCTTCTGGACCGATCTTGGCCGTACCGGGCTTCCGTAGATCCTTTGTACTCCGTGACCCCGGTCACATCAAGAGTCAATTGTCGTTAAAAAGCTGAAGTGATGCTGACCCGTGACACGGATAGTTTGCTGTGGTGCCGGCTACAGCGACAGTCGGCGCAGCAACGAATAGGTGAGCGCCCCGGCGGCCAGTGCGCTGATGCCGACCGCGGCGGTGGTGGCGACCGCAGCACCCGACGGCGCCGGGATGCGGTCGCGCAGCGATACCGGCCGGGAGAACTCCAACACCGGCCAGTCGCGGGCCGACGCCTCGCGTCGCAGGGCGCGGTCCGGATTGACCACGCTTGGATGGCCGACCACCTCGAGCATCGGCATGTCGGTGATCGAATCGGAGTAGGCATAGCAGTGCTCGAGCGGGTAGCCCTCGCGCGCGGCCAGCTCGCGAATCGCCTGCACCTTGCCTTCGCCGAAGCAGTAGAACCCGATCTCGCCGGTGTACTTGCCGTCCTCGACAACCATCCGCGTCGCCATCGCGTGCGTGGCCCCAAGCGCACGGGCGATCGGCGCGACCAACTCCTCGCCGGATGCCGACACCACCACGACGTCGCGGCCGCACAGTTTGTGGCTGGCGATTAGGTCGGCGGCCTCGGCGAACACCAGCGGCGTGACGATGTCGTGCAGCGTCTCGTTGACGATCGTCTTGATCTGCTCCACGTCCCAGCCGGTGCACATGTTGGTCAGGTGGATGCGCATCCGATCCATCTGGTCGTGGTCGGCGCCGGAGAGCAGGAACAGAAATTGGGCGTAGCTGGACTTGAGGACGGCGCGGCGGTTGATCAGTCCTTGGGCGAAGAAGGGTTTGCTGAACGCCAGAGTGCTGGATTTGGCGATGATGGTCTTGTCGAGATCGAAAAAAGCTGCTGTGCGCGGACTGGGGCTGGCGGGCATCGATGATGTTTGCTGGTCAGCGGCCGAGTCGGATACGGTCACAGGCCCAGCATAGGGCGGTGCAACCGCAAATCGCGACGCTGTTGGTAAAAGCGCCGGTCAGGTATGGTTTGGCGGCTAATGTAGACCACAATCCGGTTGATTCAGCTACTTAGAGATTGTGTGTATCTTTCGAAAACAACCCTTGCGCGGCGTGACACTCTCGTGTGTATAGTAAGAATCACTCGGCTTAGCCGAGGGTGTATCAGCCCGACCCCCCGGGGCTGATTCACGACGACCCTCGCCTCCTCCCCCCCTGGCGGGGGTCGTCCCTTTTGTCGGGCAAATTCTTAGCTTGACCGCCGTCGGCGATTTGTGCACAGACCCAATTTTGTCCACAAATCCCGCCGCGCGACTGGCGGCGTGCGCCCCGCACCGGCACGGTGGGCCGATGGCGACCACCGACGTCCGCGGGATTCTGGCCGTGCTTGCCGAGCCTGCGTTGCGTGCCGAACTTGATCGGGTTGCAGCGGCCGTCGGCGTGCGAGTTGTCCACGCCGGCAGCGCATTACCGGTGAGCCGGAAAGCGTGGTCGGCGGCGTTGGCGGTCATTCTCGACGAGTCCGCGGCGCAGGGATGTGCCGTCACCGGGTTGCCGCGCCGCGCGCACGTGATCGTGGTGGCGGGCACCGACCCGGCCGCGACGACATGGGCCGCTGCCATCGATGTGGGTGCTCAGCATGTGCTGAAACTGCCTGCGCAAGAACATGATCTGGTCCGCGAGTTGGCGGACGCCGGTGATTCGGCGCGCGACGAGGGCGCCGCTGGCGCGGTAGTGGCGGTGATCGGCGGGCGCGGCGGGGCGGGTGCCTCACTATTCGCGGTCGCGCTGGCGCAGTCTGCGAGCGATTCACTTCTGGTCGACGTCGATCCCTGGGCCGGTGGCATCGATCTATTGGTCGGCGCCGAGACGACGCCCGGTGTGCGCTGGCCCGATCTGGCGCTGCAGGGCGGACGGCTGACCTGGTCGGCGGTACGCGACGCGTTACCGCGACACAGCCGGATCAGCATGCTGTCGGGCACTCGGCGCGGCTACGAATTGGACGCCGGCGCTGTGCAGGCGGTCATCGACGCAGGACGTCGCGGCGGTGCGACCGTGGTTTGCGACCTCCCGCGTCGATTAACCGGCGCCGTCGAAACCGTCTTGGAGACAGCCGATCTCGTCGTTGTGATCAGCCCGTGCGATGTGCGGGCCTGCGCGGCGACCGCCACGATGGCACCAATGCTCGCAGGCTTGAACCCCAATATCGGGCTGGTGGTGCGAGGTCCGTCGCCCGGCGGTCTGCGGGCCGAGGAGGTGGCTGAGATCGCCGGGTTACCGCTGCTGGTGTCGATGAAGCCCGACCCACGGCTGGCCGAGCAACTCGAGCACGGCGGCCTACGGTTGGGACGGCGTTCGGCGCTGGCGGCGGGGGCCCGCCGTGTCCTGGCGGTGCTGCCGGTCGCTCAGCCCGATAGCCGCGCGGCATGACGGGCTCGCTGATCGACCGGGTGCGCGAGCGGCTTGCGACCGAATCCGTTCCGCTGCGACCCAAAGTGGTGGCCGATGCGATCAGGGCCGAGTCCGGTGGCGTACTCGGCGACACCGAGTTGCTGAGCAATCTTCGGATACTGCAAACCGAGCTGACCGGTGCGGGAATCCTCGAGCCACTGCTGTGCGCCGACGGGACGACCGACGTGCTGGTCAGTGCGCCGGACGCGGTGTGGATTGACGACGGAAACGGTCTGCGGCGCAGTGATATTCAGTTCACCGACGAGGCCGCCGTCCGTCGCCTGGCGCAGCGGCTGGCACTGGCGGCCGGCAGGCGTCTCGACGACGCGCAGCCATGGGTGGACGGTCAACTGACCGGGCTGGGCACCGGCAACTTCGCGGTCCGGCTGCACGCCGTCCTACCGCCGGTCGCCGTGGGCGGCACCTGCCTGTCGCTGCGCGTGCTGCGGCCGGCCACCCAGAACCTGTCCGCGTTGATCGCAGCCGGCGCCATCGCACCCACGGCCGCGGAACTAATCGACGACATCATCGCGGCGAGGCTGGCTTTTCTGGTATCGGGCGGCACCGGCGCGGGCAAAACCACCCTGCTGTCGGCGATGCTGAACGCAGTGGCACCCGACGAGCGAATCGTGTGCGTCGAGGATGCGGCTGAGTTGTCGCCGCCGCATCCACACCTGGTCAAGCTGGTGGCGCGGTGCGCCAATGTCGAGGGCATCGGCGAGGTCACCGTGCGCCAACTTGTCCGCCAGGCGCTGCGAATGCGACCGGACCGGATCGTGGTCGGCGAGGTCCGCGGCGCCGAGGTGGTCGATCTGCTCGCCGCGCTGAACACCGGTCATGACGGCGGCGCGGGCACGGTGCACGCCAACAACCCCGGCGAAGTCCCGGCCCGGTTGGAAGCCTTAGGCGCCCTCGGTGGTCTGGATCGCGTTGCGCTGCACAGTCAACTGGCCGCCGCGGTTCAGGTGCTGCTGCATGTTGCCCGCGATCGCACCGGGCGACGACGCCTCGGTGAAATGGCCGTCCTACGGGAAACCGATGGGCGGGTGCGGGCGATCACGGTGTGGCACGCCGATCGCGGGCTGACCGACGAGGCCGCCGACTTGCGCCGGCTCTTGCAGAGCCGAGCACAGCCATGACCGGACCGATGGCCGCCGCGCTGGCCTTGTCCGTTGCGGTGCTGGTACTTCCGTCGTCACCGCGGAGACGGCTAACGTGTGACCGCCAGGGCCGCACGCCGTTACCGCCGTGGACTGCGGGCTGGCTCGCGGCCTGCGTGTTAGCTGCGAGCATCGTATTACTGCCGTTGTCAACGGCTTTCGCGGGCATGATATTCGCCGGAACCATGTATCTGCGCTACCTTCGGCGAAGGCGTAGCGGTCGGGGGATAGACGAGAGCCAGGAGCTGGAGACCGCGATCGACGTCCTGGTGGGCGAATTGAGAATCGGCGCACACCCGGCGAGCGCTTTCGCCGTGGCGGCAGAAGAAACGGACGGCCCGGTCGCCGGTGCGTGTCGTGCGGTCGCAGCGCGTGCCCGGCTGGGTGCCGACGTCACCGCGGGTTTGCGCGGCGTGGCCACGACCTCGGCGCTGCCGGCGCAGTGGGACCGGCTCGCGGTGTGCTGGCAGCTGGCCGCCGATCACGGACTGGCGATGTCCACCCTTATGCGTGCGGCACAGCGCGATATCGCTGAGCGACAACGATTCTCCGGGCAGGTGCGGTCCGGCATGGCGGGCGCTCGTGCGACGGCGGCCATCCTCGCGAGTCTTCCGGTGCTGTCGGTGGTGATGGGCGAGCTCATCGGCGCGCGACCGGTGGCGTTCCTGCTGGGCGGGCGACTGGGCGGCGTGCTGCTGGTGGTCGGGCTGACGTTCGTCTGCGGTGGGCTGCTGTGGTCGGACCACATCACCGACCGGGCGGTGGCGTGATGGCACCCGCCGCGGCGATGCTGCTGGCCGCGGCCCTGCTGAGCGACGCCGGTCCCTCGACCGTGCGGGCGCGCGCCGGAACGCCGGCCCGTACGCCGCGGTTTTCGCGAAAGCCGTTGCGCGGCAACGACCCATTGGCGCTCGCGTCGAGTCTGGATGTGCTGGCAGTATGCCTGGCCGCGGGCATGGCGGTGTCGACTGCCGCTGCCGCGACGGCCGCGTCGGCCCCGCCGCTACTGGCCCGGGTGCTGCGTCGCGCCGCCGACCTGCTGGCGCTGGGCGCCGACCCCGCCGTCGTGTGGAATGCGCCGCCGGATCTGCCGGCCGGCTCGCTCGACCCGCACACCGACGCGTTGCTGCGGCTGGCGCGGCGGTCATCGGTGTCGGGCGTGGCACTGGCCGAAGCGGTGTCGACGCTCGCCACGCAATGCCGGCAGGACGCCACGCACACCGCCGCCGCGGCCGCCGAGCGCGCCGGGGTCTTGATCGCCGGTCCGCTGGGCCTGTGTTTCCTGCCCGCATTCGTCTGCCTGGGCATCATCCCGGTCGTCGCGGGGCTGGCCGGTGACGTACTGCAGTCGGGCTTGTTGTGACGGCGCCGGTGGGCGCTGTCTGGGATAACAGTGGAGGGAAATATGAAGACAGCCAACCGGTTTCAGGTATTCAAAGCACGTATCACGTTGTTGTCGCTGGACGAGTCCGGGATGTCCACGGTGGAGTACGCCATTGGCACCATCGCGGCAGCGGCGTTCGCCGCCATCCTCTACACGGTCGTTACCGGCGACTCGATCGTGAGCGCGCTGACGAACATCATCGCCCGGGCGCTCAACACCAAGGCCTAGCCGACGATGCCGGTGCGGCCACGGTGGAAGCCGCGTTCGGTGTCGCCATTCTGGTTGCGGTACTCATGCTGTGCCTGGCCGGCATCGCAGCGGTGTCGATGCAGGTTCGCTGTATCGACGCGGCCCGCGAGGCGGCCCGGTTGGCCGCGCGTGGTGACGAGCGATCGGCCGTTGCCGCGGCCCGCGGGGTCGCGCCCGGCGGCGCCGTCGTGCAGCTGCACCGGGACGGCGGATTCGTCATCGCGACGGTCGTTGCCCGGTCGAATCTGCTACCCGTGTTGCACATCGCGGCGACCGGGGTGTCGGCGGTCGAACCGCCGTGACGAGCGGGGATCGACCACCGTCGTCGCGGCCGCGATGGTTGTCGTGCTGTTGTCGGTCACCGGCGGCTGCGCCTGCCTGGGTGCCGCTGTGGTGGCGCGGCACCGGGCTCAGGCCGCGGCCGATCTGGCCGCGTTGGCCGCCGCCGCACGAGTGCCCGCCGGCGCCGAGTCAGCCTGCGCACAGGCCGGCGCGGTGGCCCGGGCGATGCGGGCTGATCCGGCCGGCTGCGCTGTCGACGACCTGGATGTCGTCGTCACAGTTGAGGTGGGCCTGGCAGTCGGCCGGTGGGGTACAGCGCGGGCCGCCGCCCGCGCCGGCCCGGTCTAGTCAGACTCGGAGAGGCCCGCCTCGGCGAGCTCGGTCCGTGTCGGCAATCGCAGCGAGGCGAGTCCGGCATACGTCTCCTGCTCGATTTCCACCCGGCTGACGGTCACATGGACTGGCACCCATCCGCCGTCGTTGCCCGGCATCCGAAGCACCCCACTGGCGGCCCCACGGGCGAACTCCGCGGTCATCGCCGCCATCTTCGCTTCATCCCTGGGATGCATCCGCGGGGCGTCGGCCGAGATGCGTCGCCAGTCATAGAACGGGCACGGCTCGTCGAGCCACTTCAGCACGGTCCAGTTGTAGGGATCGAACAATGCCCGGTGCACGCCCGGCTGCGCCAACCCGTGCAGGATCTGCTGGGCGAGTCGGTCGGCCGACTGCGCGCGGTCGGCAGGTTCGGCCCGCCAATTCATCCCGCGCGCGATCACGTGGTCGCGGCCATCTGGCCCCGGCTCCAGACGATTGCGAGCGACGAAGCTGACCCGGATGTGATTGCCCTGCCAATCGGTGCTGTCCCAGGTGTCGCACAGGGTATGACCCGCTTCCGACCTGACCGCCGCGGCCAGCGCCTTGCCTTCGTTGGGCTTGAGATCGCCGGACGGCCAGCTTTGCGCGAACGGGCGGCCCTCAGGGTCCTCGATCTCCAGATTCCTGCCGGTGTTGGCCAGTGACTCCGGCGTATCGGTGGCGACCCCGAGGGTCATATTCCATTTCAGCGGGCCCGGAATCGGTCGCTCCGGGGGATCGTCGGTGGCCGGCCCGCTCCAGACGTGCACACCGTGTATCTGGCCGTCGGACATCACCACCGGCTCGGTGCGGATCACCCGGTCGCTCTTCGGGGTAAGGCTGACCAGGCTTTGGCCGGTTTGCAGCGACTCGGCGATTGCTGACTGGATGGCGGCAAGACGAGGATTACGCCGCAAAAACACCGTTATTGGAACAAGATTTCGCAATTGCCGTCCCAGCGCTACCACGGCCGGTTCCCTACCAAGCGTTTCCACCAGCAACCAGTCGTGGGCCATAGGTCGCTATTTTAGCCGTCCCACGTCGGATAACTCGTTGCCTCCCTATCGAATCCGTGAGGCCGCCACAGGGTCGACCCGTGGGCGACCTTGACACGTCCGCCGGTGACTTGCACAGGTCACCGGCGGACGGGTATTTTTGCTGCTGCACCCAATTGGGATTTGAACGGATTGCGTTGTCCAACCGTTCGTTGCGCTGGCGTGATTTCGGCATGTGCGCATTTCTTCAGCCGCGAGGAAAGCGCTTTCATCGTGGTTGCTGCGGCCAAATCCATATGGAAGTCGACCGTTCGAGGGGTCGGTCGTCATCCGTATGTCTGGGTCGGTTCAGCCAGCGCGGTGAGTACCAACCGCAACACCCGTACCGCCCCCGCCTTATCCAGCGGATCGTTGCCGTTACCGCACTTCGGCGATTGCACACACGACGGGCATCCTGCGGGGCATTCGCACGCCTCGATGGCGGCCATGGTGGCGCCCAGCCAGATACTGGCCTGGCGGAAGCCCTGCTCGGCGAAACCCGCTCCGCCCGGATAGCCGTCGTAGACGAAGACGCTTGGCAGGCCATCGAATTCCGGCCCCACCGCGGTGGATAACCCGCCGATGTCGCTGCGGTCGCAACTGGCCACCAGAGGTAGCAGCCCGATTGCCGCATGTTCTGCGGCATGGAGTGATCCCGGTATTTGCAACGGATCGATTCCACTGCGGTGCAACGCTTCCGGCGTGATGGTGTACATCACCGCGGTGCTGTCCAGGGTGTGTGGCGGCATATCGAGCTCGACGAAGTCGATGACCTCACCGGTCAGGCGCCGGCGTAAATAACCGACGATCCGATTGGTCACGCTCACCGGCACCAGGCCCAGGGTGACCGATCCGAAAACGCGGCGTTCGCCCGCTCCGGTCACCGCGATGTCGGTGAGTTCGCGCGCGAACGTGGCATATCCGGGATCCTCGCTGTGGACGAAGGCCAAGCCCTCGTCGAAGTCCAACGAGTCGACCACATAGCTCTCGCCCTGATGCAGATACACCGCGCCGGGGTGCACCGAGGCTGCTGCCTGGCCCGCACCGGCCGTTCCCAGCAGCCGTCCGGTATCGCCCTCGACGATGACGATCTGCCCACCCGTTGGGCCCCGAATATCCACTGCCGGATGGGGATCGACGCCCGGCGCCGGATAGTACCTGCCGGATCGCCGTCGCAGCAGCCCGTCGTCGACCAGCCTGTCCGCGACATCCTGAGCGCCCAGTGTGCGCACCTCGGCTTCATC
>DATDLZ010000056.1:0-4228 GCA_036519055.1 Mycobacterium sp. | reverse complement strand
CTTTAAACTCCGTATCGAGATGGACTCCCAAGATGATGGCACGGTGACCTTCGGCGACCTGCAGATTCACCCGTCGGTGCTGCAGGCGCTCGTCGACGTCGGCTATGAAACCCCCTCCGCGATACAGGCGGCGACGATCCCGGCCCTGATGGCGGGGTCGGATGTGGTGGGGCTGGCGCAGACCGGGACCGGTAAGACGGCCGCGTTCGCGGTGCCGATCCTGTCGAAGATCGACACCAGCAGCAAAGTCACCCAGGCGCTGGTGCTGGCGCCGACCCGGGAGCTGGCGCTACAGGTGGCCGAGGCGTTCAGCCGGTACGGCGCCCACCTGCCCCAGATCAACGTGCTGCCGATCTACGGCGGAGCGTCCTACACGACGCAGCTGGCTGGGCTGAAGCGCGGCGCGCAGGTGGTGGTCGGCACCCCCGGCCGCGTGATCGACCACCTTGAACGCGGAACTCTGGATCTGTCCCATGTGGATTACCTGGTGCTCGACGAGGCCGACGAAATGCTCACGATGGGTTTCGCCGAGGAAGTCGAGCGGATCCTGGCCGAGACGCCGGAGTACAAGCAAGTGGCGCTGTTCTCCGCGACGATGCCGCCGGCAATCCGCAAGCTCAGCAATAAGTATCTGCACGACCCGACCGAGGTCAAGGTCGACGCGAAAACCGCGACCGCCGACAACATTTCGCAGCGCTACATCCAGGTTGCCGGCCCACGCAAGATGGACGCGCTGACCCGGGTGCTAGAAGTCGAGCAGTTCGAGGCGATGATCGTCTTCGTCCGCACCAAGCAGGCCACCGAAGAGGTAGCCGAAAAGCTGCGCGCCCGGGGCTTTTCCGCAGCGGCCATCAACGGTGACATCCCGCAGGCCGTGCGTGAGCGGACCATCGCTGCCCTCAAAAAAGGTGGCAGCAAGGGAATCGACATTCTGGTCGCCACCGATGTCGCGGCCCGCGGGCTGGACGTCGAGCGGATATCGCATGTGCTCAACTACGACATTCCGCACGACAACGAGTCGTACGTGCACCGGATCGGTCGCACCGGTCGGGCGGGGCGGTCGGGGTCGGCGCTGCTTTTCGTGTCGCCGCGGGAACGCCACCTGCTCAAGTCGATCGAGAAGGCGACCCGACAAAAGCTCATCGAAGCTCAACTGCCCAGCGTCGACGACGTCAACGCACAGCGGGTGGCGAAATTCGCCGACTCGATCACCGACAGTCTCGCAGCGTCCGGTCTGGAACTGTTCCGTCGTCTGGTCGTGGATTACGAGCGCGATAACGACGTCCCGATGGCCGACATCGCGGCGGCGCTGGCGTTGCAGTCGCGGAACGGCGAAGCGTTCCTGTTGACGGAGCCGCCGCCCGAACGCCGGTCCAAAGAGCGTCCCGACCGGCCCGACAGGCCGGCCCGTGGCGCGGGCGAGGGCCCCAAAAAAGGGTTCGCCACCTACCGCATCGCGGTCGGCAAGCGTCACAAGATCGGACCGGGCGCGATCGTCGGTGCCATTGCCAACGAAGGCGGCTTGCACCGCAGCGATTTCGGCCACATCACGATCAAGCCAGACTTCTCGCTGGTGGAGCTGCCGGCCAAGTTGCCCCATGCGACGCTGAAAGCGCTTGAGAAGACTCGCATTTCCGGTGTGCTGATCAACCTGCAGCCGGATCGGGCTGCAGAGAAAAACCGCGGCGGCGGTCGTGGCGCACCGAGGCGGGAACACAAGGGATGACCCAGGCCGACACCGCGGCCCAGGGCGGACTCGAACAGGTCGCCGGGCCGGATCGGGTCGCGTCATTGACCGGTATCCGCGCCGTCGCAGCCCTTCTGGTGGTGGCCACGCACGCGGCCTACACAACGGGCAAATACATCGAGGGCTATTTCGGCCTGTTTTGTTCGCGGATGGAGATGGGCGTCCCGATCTTCTTTGTGCTGTCGGGTTTCCTGTTGTTCCGGCCATGGGTGAAGTCCGCCGCGACGGGCGGCCCGGAGCCGTCGATACGTCGCTACGGGTGGCACCGGGTGCGGCGCATCATGCCCGCGTACGTCGTCACGGTCTTGATCGCGTACGGCATCTATCACTTCCGGCATGCGGGACCCAATTACGGCCACACCTGGGTCGGGTTGTTCCGAAACCTGACGTTGACGCAGATCTACACCTTCAACTACATGCGGGGATATCTGCATCAGGGTCTGACCCAGATGTGGAGCCTGGCCGTGGAAGCCGCGTTCTACGTTGTCCTTCCCCTGCTGGCCTACCTGCTGTTGGTGGTCTTGTGCCGACGGCAGTGGCGCCCAAAGCTGTTGCTGTTCTGGATCGGTGCGCTGGCGCTGATCTCTCCGGCCTGGCTGGTTGGGGTTCACCTCACCACATCGATTCCCAATGGGTCCCGGCTGTGGCTACCCACCTACCTGATCTGGTTTCTGGCCGGCATGAGCCTGACGGTGCTGCAAAGGATGGGCGTGCGCTGTTATGCGTTCGTCGCGCTGCCGCTCGCCATCATTTGCTACTTCATCGCCTCCACACCGATAGCGGGGGACCCGACGACGTCGCCCCTTGGCCTATCCCAAGCGCTGTACAAAGCGGTGTTCTACGCGGTGATCGCCGCACTGGCGGTAGCGCCGCTGGCGCTCGGCAACGAGGGCCCGTATTGCCGCCTACTGGCGAGTCGGCCCATGGTGTGGCTCGGCGAGATCTCCTACGAGATCTTCTTGATCCATTTGGTGACAATGGAATTCGCGATGGTTTACATCATGCAGGATCACGTCTACACCGGTTCGATGGCGGGGCTGTTCGTGGCGACGATGGTGGTCACCATTCCGCCGGCCTGGCTGCTACACCGGTTCACCCGGGTGCGCGGCTGACCTGATCGGCGGGCACCACGACCGGGGCGACGAACTCGGTGAGCATCGCCCGCTCGTCGCTTTCGTCATGACCGGGGAAAATCAGCAGCGACGTGATCACCCGGACCAGCCAGCGGCCGCGTCCCGCAACATTAACGGGGTGGTCGTCGCCGAGCGAGGTGACGAATGCGGTCGCCAGTGCGGTAATCACGTCGGATTGCTCGGCCAACTCGGCGCCCAGCGGGGGAGCGGCCGTTGCGAACCAGGCTGACAGCGCCGGGCTTTCGCGGACCAGCCGAAGCGTGGTGACGATACCGGTTACCAGCCGTTCCCGAGGGTCCTCGATCCCGTCGACGTCGATTGACTCGGAGAGCCGATGGGTTTCGCGGGCCACGTAGGCAATGCGTAAGGCCTCACGGTTCTCGAAATAGCGGTACAGCGTCGCGCGGGAACACCCTGCGGCCTTGGCGATCTCGTTCATGCCCACCGAACCGGGATCGTGTCGGGTGAACAACTCCTCGGCGGCGTCGAGGATGCGATCGGCCGCCACCTCGGTGCGACGTTCCGCGAGCCAGTCGCTGGCCATCTACGACGCGACCCGCAACGGCACCGATAGCGGGCGCCGCACATAGCTGCCGCCGGCCCAGACGATGCCGGCCTCGTCGACCTCGAAATCGGGGCAGCGCGAGAACAATTCGGTCAATGCAACCCGCGACTGCATTCGGGCCGCGGCCGCACCCAGGCAGTGGTGAGCGCCGTGGCTGAAGGTCAGGATGTTGCGCGGGCAGCGGGTGACGTCGAGCTCGTCGGCGTCCGGCCCGTACACACGCTGGTCGCGGTTGGCCGACCCGTACAGCAGCAACACTCGCCGTCCGGCCGGAATCGTGGTGTCACCAATCGTCACGTCGTTGGTGACGGTGCGCGCCAGTCCTTGTGCGGGCGTGGTCATCCGTAACAATTCCTCCACGGCGTCCGGGATGCCTTCGAGGTTGTCCACCAACAACTCTCGCTGGTCAGGCCGTTGGTGGAGTAGCGGCATCGACCCGCCGAGCATCCCGGTCACGGTGTCGTTGCCGCCGGTGACCATGGTGAACGTGAAGCCCAATATCGACAGGACCCCGGCGATGTCGCCGTCGGCGCCGACCCCGGCGGCGACCAGGTGGGAGATCGTGTCGTCCTCGGGGTCGGTTCGGCGCCGCTCGATCAGCTGGGTGAAGTAGGCCATCATCGACCCGACCGCGTCGCCGACGGTTTCCAGGGCGCCGGCAACGCCGCCGTCGGCGGTGTTGGCCGCCACAATCGCCTGGGTCCAGCCGTCGAACTGTGTCCAATCCTCCTCGGGCACTCCGAGGTAGTGCGCGACCACCATCGAAGGCAGCGGCTTGAACAG
>DATDLZ010000055.1:0-14376 GCA_036519055.1 Mycobacterium sp. | reverse complement strand
CCGCCGCTGAACCAGTGGTTCTTCGGGGTTGTCGAATGGTTCTACGGCCTTTCCGATGTGCCGCCGGGCTGGGCGTATGCCGGTATGCATCTGACCCGATTCTGGAACGCCTGGTTCTGACGCACAGCTGCCGCGCGGGGTGTGCACGAGGAGACGCGCTAGCGTGCACCGACCTTCCGGTAGTGGTAGTCGCTGTCGCCGAACATCGCATCGATGGCCAGAATTCGCTTCAGATAGTGGCCGATCGCGATCTCGTCGGTCATTCCGACGCCGCCATGGATCTGGATCGCGCTTTCGGCAACCGCCCGGCCAAGGCGGCCAACCTGTGCCTTCAGCAACGAGATGTCGCGCGCTTGCGCGCGGGCCGCTTCCACGAGCGCGGTGGTGTAAAGCAATGTCGACCGGGCCTTCAGAAGGGCGATCTTCATGTCGGCAAGGCGGTGCGCCACCGCCTGGAACGTGGCGATCGGTACCCCGAACTGCTGCCGCGTTCCCGCGTAGGAGGCGGTTGTGTCCACCAACGCATTCATGGCGCCGACAGCCTCTGCGGCCAGCGCAAGGATGGCTCCTTCAAGGATCCCGTCTATGGCTGTCGCGGCATCGGATGCGAGAAGAACCACCGGCGCGTCGTCGAACGCACAGTTCGCGGCCTTACGTCCGTCGATCGTGCGGTAGGCCGTCAGGGACACCCCCGGCACGTCCGGGGTTGCCAGCACGATGCCCAATTCATCGTCGGCGTGGCCAGTGCCGAGCAGTCGCGCCGTCACCACCAAGACCTGTGCGTCGCCGCCGCCCAGCACCAGCCGCTTTTCACCGCTGAGCAGATAGCCGCCGGGGCCGAGCGTGGCGGTGGTGGCGATCCGCGCCGGGTCGGCGGTCCCGCGCCCCTCCTCGTGAGCGAAGGCTCCGAGCGCTTCGCCGTCGGTGATCATGGCCAGCCATTTGCGCGCGGTGTCATTCTCCTCGACCATCGCAAGCGCCCGACCGGTCAGGATCACCGACGAAAGATAGGGCTCGCTCACCAGATGCTCACCGAACAGTTCAGCGATGGCGACGACGTCGGTCAACGATCCACCCAACCCGCCAACCTCCTCGGGGAAGGGAAGCGCGAGAAGCCCGAACTCTCGAAGTTGTTGCCACACTTCGGCCGAGGTTCCGCGTTCGGAGCCAATGATTTCCTGCCGCCGGTCGAAGGCATAGGACCGGCCGAGGTACTGAGACACGCTTTGGCGCAGCATCGTCTGCTCATCCGAGAAGGAGAAGTCCATCAGTCAGCTCCTTCCCGCAAACGGCAGGCTACGAGCGATCAGGTCGCGCTGTACCTCATTGGTCCCCGCGTAGATGGTGGTGGCACGCGAATTCAGGTAGAAGGGCATGGCAATCAGGTCATGCTCGTCGCCCAGCGCAGGATGCGAGGACCCGACTGTGAGCGCCTCGGTTTGCAACGGAAGCGACTCCAGACCGGCGACGCGCGTCATCAACACCGATAGCTTCTGCGTCAACTCGGTGCCCATCGTCTTCTTGACCGAAGGAAACGCCGGGTCATCGGCTACGGGATGGCCGCTGATCGCTAGTTTTTCGAAGTACTCGTAGGACGCGACATCGGCCTCCACTTCACCCAAGTCGCGTTGAAACACCGAATCATCAGCCAGCACACCACCGTTCGGCGCACTGGCGGTGGTGCTGGCGTCGCGGATCAGACGCACCCGCCGGCGCAGGAACGGGCCCTGCGCCGAGCCGCCCCGCTCGTGCTTCAGTAGCTGCTTCGCGACGGTCCAGCCGTCGTTCTCCTCCCCTACGCGACCGGATTGCGGCACCCGAACGTCGTCGAAGAACACTTCGCATTGCTCGGGAAGGCCGTCGAGACCGACGATCGGCCGGATGGTCATGCCCGGGTAGTCCGTGCGGTCGAGCAGCAGAAAGGTGATGCCCCGCTGCTTCTTTCCCTCAGTGCTGGTGCGGACCAGCATGAACATCCGGTTGGAACGGTGGGCCAGCGTCGTCCAGATCTTGCTGCCGTTGATGACGTAGTCGTCGCCGTCGGCGACCGCGGAGCAGGTGAGCGACGCGAGATCCGAACCGGAGTTGGGTTCGGAATAGCCTTGCGTCCAATAATCTTCGGCCGCGAGAATCCTCGGCAGATACTTTGCCTGCTGTTCGGCCGTGCCCAGTTCCATCAGGAGCGGGCCCACCATCTGGAGACAATTTGGCAGCAGTGGCGGCAGGTCGCGCGCGCAGTACTCCTCAGCGAAGATGAACCGCTGTTCGACTGACCAGCCGGGTCCACCGAATTCGACCGGCCAGGCTGGGGCGGCCCAGCCTTGACGATGCAAAATGCGCTGCCATTCCATGACCTCGTCGAACGGAGCGAAGGCGCTGGTCGTCTTGCGGCCGGCCTCGCGGATCGCCGGGGTCGGCGCGGTATCCAGAAAGGCCGCCACTTCCTGCCGGAAGGCGTCGAGTTCGGGGGCGAAGTCGATGTGCACGGGCGGTCAGCCCCGCTTTCCAGCGAATGCGGCGATGCCGGCGAGATCGCGCTGCACCAATGAGCCCATTCAATCCTTCTCCGCAATCATTCGACGATCACCACGC
Source organism: Mycobacterium sp. (assembly GCA_036519055.1). Taxonomy (GTDB): domain Bacteria; phylum Actinomycetota; class Actinomycetes; order Mycobacteriales; family Mycobacteriaceae; genus Mycobacterium. The sequence continues at coordinate 11,784 of DATDLZ010000055.1, read as the reverse complement.
TAGGCGACTGGAAGGCCAACGGCCCCAACGAGAGACGACTCTTGGAGCGCAGGCGGTGAACTCCGACGCTGCCATGAACGACCCGTTCTTGACACCCGTTTAGTTTGATCGACTGAACTACAGGCGCCCTGCCCTGTCAATGATGCGGCCCCGGAGTAGCCATGCCGATCATTGTCGAATCAGTAGCGGTCAATCTTGCAATACATGCGTAAATTCGCATATATTGCTGACTATGGGTGCAGGCCATGATCACGCGAGCCCCGGCACCCCCGTACCCAGACTGGCGATAGCCACCGCGCTGCTCGGCGGGTTCTTCGTCGTCGAACTGACGACCGCGCTGACGATCGGCTCGATCTCGCTGCTGGCCGATGCCGGGCACATCCTGACCGATGTCGCTGCCACCTTCATGGGCTTGTGCGCGGTTATCCTCGCCCAGCGCGGCAGCACATCGCCGGCCCGCACCTACGGCTGGCATCGCGCCGAGGTGTTCACCGCCGTCGCCAACGCCGTGCTGCTGATCGGGGTGGCGACGCTGATCCTGCGCGAGGCGATCGGGCGGATCGGCCAGGCACCCGACGTACCGGGTATCCCGATGGTCGTCGTGGCGCTGACCGGACTGGCCACCAACGCCGCGGTCGCGCTGCTGCTGCGATCGCAGTCGACACAGAGCCTGGCCGTCAAGGGCGCCTACATGGAGGTGATCGCCGACATGGTCGGCAGCATCGGTGTGCTGATCGCCGGTCTGGTCACGATCACCACGCACTGGCCCTACGCCGACGTGGTGGTCGCCGTCCTAGTCGCGCTATGGGTGCTGCCCCGGGCACTGTCGCTGGCGGCGGGTGCGTTGCGGATCCTGTCCGAGTCGTCGCCCAGCCACATCAACGTCGACGACCTGCGCGCGGCACTGGCGGCGGTCGACGGCGTGACCGAGGTGCACGATCTGCACGTCTGGACGTTGGTGCCCGGCAAGGACATGGTGACCGCGCACATGACCAGCTGCGAAGACTCTGCGCGGGTACTGAACGACGCGCGGGCCATCCTCGCCGACCGCGGCCTCGAGCACGCGACCATCCAGATCGAGCCGCCGGGCGGCTGCTCAGTGGGCCTCTAGCCGCGCGAGATCGAGGGCCGAATTAGCCGGCTGCTAACTCAGGCCGAGGCCCGCGCGGGCGGCCGGGTCGCAATCGTCGAGCAGATCCAGACACCGCGCCTGCTCATCGGTCTCGCCGATGGCATCGGCCGCCCGTGCCAGCGAGGCCACACAGCGCAGGAAACCCCGATTCGGCTCATGCGAATACGGCACCGGGCCAAAGCCTTTCCAGCCGTTGCGGCGCAACTGGTCCAGCCCGCGGTGATACCCCGTCCGGGCGTAGGCGTAGGCGGTGATCGCCTTGTCGTCGGCGAGGGCGTCTTCGGCCAACGCCGCCCAGGCGACCGAGGCCGACGGGTGGGCGGCGGCGACGGCGGCCGGGTTGTCACCGGCGTCCAATTGGGCCTCGGCATCCGGGTCACCGGGCAGCAAGGTCGGTTCGGGTCCCAGCAGATCATGCATCGGCGTCATGCCGCTATTGTGCCGTGCGACCACGACGCCGCCACGGCGGACCTCGCGTCGGGTCGCTAAGCTCCAATAGGTATTTCGACACCGAAGAGGACAGCTGCGCCTATGCCCAATCCATCAGGGCCTGACCGCGACAACACGTCGGACTCCGGCGACCGAGGCGCCGCGGGCGGCCCGGTGGGATCCGAGGCTGACACCGCTGTCGAACCGGCGGCCGGTGCCGACGAAAAAACGACCGAGGGCTACCGCGCGGCCGATCCGGCGACCGAGGTGATCGGCCCGGCCGGCCAGGAACAACAGCCGCCGATACCCCAGCTTCAGCCCGGTGAACGTCGCTTCACCGCGCCGGGATTCGACGCCAAGGAAACCGCGATCATCAACGCGGCCAACGACCCCGCCACCGAGGCCTTCGAGCCCGGACGCCCGCCGGGCGGCGGTCAATCAGGCGCCAGAACCGCTACGCCACAACTGATTCCGCCTCGGCTGGGAGCCAAGCTGCGCCCATCTGGTCAACGCAGCTGGGGCTGGGTGCTGGCGTTGATCCTGATCATCCTGGCGCTGGCCGCGATCGCGGTGCTGGGCACTGTGCTGCTGACCCGCAATGACAGAAAGGCGAACGCGTCGCAGGAAGACCGGGTCCGCAGCACCATTCAGAGCTTCGACGCCGCGGTGCAGACCGGCGACCTGACCACGCTGCGCAGCATCACCTGCGGCAGCATGCGCGATGACTACGTCAACTACGACCAGCGCGAATGGAGCGACACCTACCGTCGCATCGCGGCGGCCAAGCAGTATCCCGTCGTCGCCAACATCGACCAGGTCGTGGTGAACGGAAACCACGCCGAGGCCAACGTCACCGCGTTCATGGCCTACGCGCCGCAGACCCGTTCGACTCGCAGCTTTGATCTGCAGTACCGCGACGATCAGTGGAAGATCTGCGAGTCCAACTCCGGCTAACGCCGAATCAGCTTGCCGACAGCGACTTTCCGTTGCAATGTAAGTCGTTGCAGGCCTCGATGACTCGCTCGGTCATCGACGCCTCGGCCTTTTTCAGGTAGCTGCGCGGGTCGTAGAACTTCTTGTTACCCACCTCGCCGTCGACCTTCAGCACGCCGTCGTAGTTGGTGAACATATGCGCGGCCAGCGGTCGGGTGAAGGCGTACTGGGTGTCGGTGTCGACGTTCATCTTCACCACGCCGTAGCGCAGCGCCTCTTCGATTTCGGACTTCAGCGAACCTGATCCGCCATGGAAGACGAAGTCGAACGGCTTGGAGCCGTCGGCCAGACCCAGCTTGGCCGACGCCACCTTCTGGCCCTGATCCAGGATGTCGGGGCGAAGCTTGACGTTGCCGGGCTTGTAGACGCCGTGCACGTTGCCGAACGTGGCGGCCAGCAAGTAGTGGCCGTGCTCGCCGTGCCCCAGAGCGTCGATGGTCTTCTCGAAGTCCTCAGGGGTGGTGTAGAGCTTGTCGTTGATCTCGGCCTCGACGCCGTCCTCTTCACCGCCCACCACGCCGATCTCGACCTCCAGGACGATCTTGGCGGCGGCGGCTAATTTCAGCAGCTCCTGCGCGATTTCCAGGTTCTCGTCGATCGGCACCGCCGAGCCGTCCCACATGTGCGACTGGAACAGCGGATTCTGACCGGCGGCCACCCGCTCGGCAGAGATCGCCAGCAGTGGGCGCACGTAGCTGTCCAGCTTGTCCTTCGGGCAGTGGTCGGTGTGCAGGGCCACGTTGATCGGGTATTTCGCCGCGATCGAATGGGTGAACTCGGCGAGCGCCACCGCGCCGGCCACCATGTCCTTCACCCCCAGCCCGGAAATGAATTCCGCACCGCCGGTGGAGAATTGGATGATGCCATCGCTGCCCGCGTCGGCGAAGCCTTTCAGCGCGGCGTTGACGGTCTCCGAGGACGTGCAGTTGATCGCCGGGAAAGCGTATTCGTTCTCCTTGGCGCGCCGCAGCATCTCGGCGTAGACATCTGGCGTTGCGATGGGCATGAGTTCTCCTTCTGAGCAGGTGTTGCGCAAGCCCGCGGCCGCCGGCCCGGCAGCCAAAGTCGCCCTCAGTATCGCAACACGGTCGGGACGTCCGCAGGCCAGCCCGGACCGCGCCTGGTAATCGCCGGTCCGCGACGCCGGTATCTTGAACACCGTGAGCACCGCCGTGGTGGCCCTGCCCAACATCCTCGACCCGATGTACTGGATCGGTCCCCAGGGACTGTTCGCATCGGCCGTACTGCCGACGATCCTGGCCATCGTCTTCGTCGAAACCGGTCTGCTGTTTCCCCTGCTACCCGGTGAGTCGCTGCTGTTCACCGGTGGTCTGCTGGCCGCGCACGGCACGCTCGACATCTGGGTGCTGGCGCCGGCCGTCGCGCTCACCGCGATCCTCGGCGACCAGACCGGATACTTCATCGGCCGCCGGATCGGACCCGCGCTGTTCAAGAAGGAAGACTCGCGGTTCTTCAAGCAGCACCACGTGACCGAGTCGCACGCGTTCTTCGAGAAATACGGGCCCGCGGCGATCATCCTGGCCCGATTCATGCCGTTTGTCCGGACCTTCACGCCGGTGGTCGCCGGGGTGTCCTACATGCGTTACCCGGTGTACCTCGCGTTCGACATCGTCGGCGGCATCCTTTGGGGCGGCGGTGTGACGGTCGCCGGCTATTTCCTGGGCAACGTGCCGTTCATCCACCAGAACCTGGAAAAGATCGTTCTGGTCATCCTGTTCGTGTCGATGCTGCCCGCGTTCATCGCCACCGGCCGGGCGTACCTGAAGCGCCGTCGCGCCGCCAAGGACGACGAGCTGACCGTCGCCGACTAGCTACGACGGCCGGAACGTCATCGCCACGCCGTTCATGCAGTAGCGCAGGCCGGTCGGCTGCGGGCCGTCGTTGAAGACGTGGCCGAGGTGCCCACCGCAGCGGCTGCAGAGCACCTCGGTGCGCGACATTCCCTCACTGTTGTCCTGCCGCTCGAGGACGGCGTTGTCCATCACTTTCCAGAAGCTCGGCCAGCCGGTGCCGCTGTCGAACTTGGTCGTTGAGGAGAACAGTGCCTGGCCGCAGCCCGCGCATCCGAAGGTTCCGGAGCGGTGCTCGTCATTGAGTGGGCTGCTGTACGGAGTCTCGGTGCCCGCCGTGCGAAGCACGTCATACTGCTGCGGGGTCAGCAGGTGCCGCCACTCCTCGTCGGTGTGGTTGACCTCGAACGTTTTGATCGGAGCGCTCGGAGCGCCGGCCGCATTGAAGGCGCTCAACGCACCGGCACCGGCGAGCGCAACGAGCCCGGCGCCGAGCAGCACGCGCCGACGGGTCAGAACCGGAAGCGATGGTGTGGAAGCAGTCATCCTTCCAACATACGACTCGTCCTCAGACGGCGACCTTGAAGTCGCAACCGGTCTTCTCGCGAACATCGGCGACCGTGACCCCGGGATGCAACTCGATCAGCGTCAGACCGTGGTCCGGCTCGACCTCGAAGACGCACAGGTCGGTGATGATCATGTCCACGACGTTCTTGCCGGTGACCGGCAGCGTGCACTGCTTGAGGATCTTCGGGCTGCCGTCTTTGGCGGTGTGATCCATCGTGACGATCACCCGTTTGACGCCCGACACCAAATCCATTGCGCCGCCGGGACCCTTGACCATCTTGCCGGGCACCGTCCAGTTGGCCAGGTCGCCGTTCTCGGCAACCTCCAGGCCGCCCAGGATGGACAGGTCGATGTGGCCGCCGCGGATCATCGCGAAAGAGTCGGCGCTGCTGAAGAAGCTGGACCCCGGCAGGCTGGTGACAGTCTGTTTGCCGGCGTTGACGAGATCGGGGTCGACGTCATCCTCGGCCGGATAGGAACCGATGCCGAGCAGCCCGTTCTCGGACTGCAGCGTGACGCTGATGTTGTCGGGAATGTAGTTGGCCACCAGCGTCGGGATGCCGATGCCGAGGTTGACGTAGTAGCCGTCGCGCAACTCCTGCGCGGCGCGCTGAGCCATCCGCTGGCGGATCGGGCTGTCGTTCTTCTGCGCGGTGGTGCCGCCGCTGGTGGTGCGGAACTCGATGCGCTTCTCGTAGTTGGCGCCCTCGATGATGCGGTCCACGTAGATGCCGGGGGTGTGAACCAGGTCGGGATCCAGTTCGCCGACCTCCACCAGTTCCTCCACTTCGGCGATCGTGACCGTTCCGCAGCTGGCGATCATCGGGTTGAATTTGCGCGCGGTCTTGCGGTAGACGAGGTTGCCCGCCTTGTCGCCTTTCCATGCCTTGACCATCGCGACGTCGGCCCGAATGCCTTCTTCCAGAACGTATTCCGTGCCATCGAAGACCCGGGTGTCCTTGCCTTCGGCAAGCTGAGTGCCGAACCCGGTGCGGGTGTAGAAGCCGGGAATGCCGGCGCCGCCGGCACGGAGCTTTTCCGCGAGCGTGCCCTGCGGCGTCAGCACGAGGTCCAGCTCGCCGGCCAGTACCTGGCGCTCGAACTCTTTGTTCTCGCCGACATAAGAGGCGATCACCTTCGTCACCTGACGCGCCTTGAGTAGCAGCCCCATGCCGAAATCGTCGACGCCGGCGTTGTTCCCGACGATGGTGAGGTCTTTGACGCCGCTGTCAACCAAGGCCTGGATCAGGTTCTCCGGGATGCCACATAACCCGAAACCGCCTGCGGCGATGGTGATTCCGTCCTTCAACAAACCATCCAGAGCCGACACGGCATCGGGGTGGACTTTACTCATTGCTGGTCCCTTCTTTGACGGTCACGGCGTGTGCGGCCTCCATCAGCATCCAACCCGACAGCTGCACCGAGAGGTCACGCTCGGGGATCTCCGAACCGGTGACCGCACCCCCGACGAACTGCGCCTGCTGCCCGCCGTCCGTCGGCAACTCGGCGGGGCGATCCCAGAACGGCCCGAACAGCGGCAGCCCCTCCACCGTCTGGCGGTTGTCCCAGGCCGACTGTGCTGACGTCAGCACGATTTCGCGGGCAGTTTCGCGGGCCTTGGCATCGTCGGCAGAGTCGCCGGGCAGCGTAGTGGCGACCAGCGCCAGGTAGCGGGCGGTGATGCCGGCGAACAACCCGCCGTCGCCGCCACCGGAGCCGCGCAGCACCCCGCCGGGCGCCATGTGCTCGTCGACGGCGGCGACCAGGCGATGCACCCGCGGCGCGTGTCGGTCGTCCTCGGTGCGGGCGGCCAGCTCGGTCTCCAGCCCCAGCACCACGCCCTGGCAGTAGGTGTACTCGGCGCGAACGAGTGAACCCGCCTTGACGCCGTCGAAGACCAGGTGCTGCTCGGGGTCGATCAGCGTCTCGTCGATCCAGTCGGCCATCTGCTGGGCTCGCCGCAGCCGGTCGCCGTAGCGCGCCAGGAAGATTCCGGCCGGCCCGTTGGCCGGGGCGTTGAAGAACTGGTCCTGCTTGCGCCACGGGATGCCGCCGCCGTCTTCGGGCACCCACGCTTTGACCAGTTGGTCATTCAGCTTGTTCAGCGCCCGCTCGCGGTCGACGTCGGCGATCCGGGAGGCCCGCTCCAGCGCGAGCGCCAGCCACGCCATGTCATCGTAGTAGTTGTTGACCCAGGATCCGTTGTTACGCAGTCGATGTGAGCGAATCTGCCGCTCGATCTTGATGCGGCGCTCGGGCTGCGGGTCGCGCTGCTCCGCGTCGACCAGGCAATCCAGCAGATGCGCCTGCCACCAGTAATGCCAGCCGCCGAACCATCGGTCGCGACGGGCCGGTGGCCAGGCCACCACGCCGAGTTGGGTGCCAGGTAGCGCCCACAGCCGTCTCAGATGCCGGCCGGTGACAGCGGCCTCCGCGCTGACCGCCCGGTTGACCCATACCTGATCCATATCTGCAGATCCTGCCCTACCAGACCGGCGAGCAAGCGGGCATCCTTCCGGGAACTTTAGTCCCTGTTTCAGTCCCGGAAGGATGCCCGCTGAGGGTGCGAGTCGTAAGAACAGCAAACCCAGCACACCGCCCATATCGCCTGAGCAGGGCAGTCACGCCTTCACGAACGTCAAAGGCGATCCATCTCGCGCGCCATGCAGGCGTTCTCTAAATACGTGTAGCGCTTCGGGTAGTCGCGGCGCACCGGACGAGCTTCTTGCGCCGACGGAGCAAGCGAGCGCTCCATGGCGGCCCGCAGGACGTTGATCGCCTCGAACCATCGGCGCCGGGTTGTCGGTCGTGCCCGCAGCGCAACTGCGGTGCCAAGCGCAACCTCGCGCTCGCTGATCAGGACCGGCGCCGGCGAAACCAATCGCTCCCGGGCCTCGTCAAGGGTCTCTCGGGCCTCGTCAGAGGTTACGACTGCAATGTTTTCGGTGAGCATTTCAATCCTCCGTCGGTGAGTTCCGCTACTGGAATCCTTGATCGCGGTGGATCGATCGATGTCAGTGACGCACTACTGATGTTTCGCAGCGTTGCGACGTGCGACCACCGAGAGGCAGGTAAGTAGTTGTAGCTTGAGGCGGGGCCATGACCCAGGAGGCGGCGATGGACAGCGGCCAGATGCAGGGGCTGGTCGACAGCCATATGACGGCCGAAAATCACGGCGACATCGACGGAGCGGTGGCTGTGTACACCGAGGACGTCGAGCACGACGTCGTCGGATTCCCCAACAGCCCCAGTCGCGGTAAGGACGCGGCGCGCAATTTCTACGCCTACCTCACCGCCAACTTCCGCAGCGAGAGCTGGGATGTCCTGAGCCAGTATTTCGCCGACGACGCGATGGTCCTCGAGCAGCTCATGACCGGCACGGTCATCGGATCATTGCTTGGGCTGCCGGGTAACGGACGAAGTATCAGTTTCCGAATGATGCATGTGTTCGAGTTCCGCGACGGATTGATCAGCCGGGAGAACATCTGGCTGGATACGGCGGCGGTAGCCGATCAATTGAGCTGACGCGAGTCGTTGTCGCCGTGTCATTCCCGGCGCGAAGGTAAGAGCCCCGCGAGCTCGTCGCGCTTGGACGTGCCAGTTTTGGCCATCGCTTTGTATATGTGGCTTTCGACGGTTCGAACCGACAACGTCAGCCGTGTCGCGATGTCCCGGTTGGACAGCCCTTGCCCGATAAGCATCACGATTTCTCGTTCGCGGTCGGTCAGCGGCAATCGTTCGACCGCCTTGCGCAGAGTTGGCGTGCGGGCGCCGCAATGCTTGGCCAACGCTTCGGCTCTGGCCGAGCATCCCAACGCCGACCCGCGTAAGTCCTGGTGCCGGTAGGCGATGGCTGCGTGCGCCGCCGCATCGACCGCAGCGACCAGATCGCACATATCCTCGAATTCGGCTGACACTGCGGCTAATTCGGTACCATCGTCGTCATGCAACGCTTCAGCGAAACGGGCGGCCACGCCGGCGCGGGGCCCTTCAACGATCGCTGCAAGCTCTCGCAATCGAGGCCCGCAGGAACGCTCCCCGAACTGCGTAGCGGTTTGTAAGCACATCACTTCAGGAGCGAATTGCCCATTGGACCTGGCTGTTTCGGCGGCGTCAAGCGAGACCGCGATGGCTTCACTGATGGCGCCCTGTGCGGCGGCCACCCATGCCTTGGCGATCGCGTACTCGTAGTCGAGGTATCGCCAGCTGGGATGGCGCAGCTTTTCGAGGGCCCCGAGCCGTGCCGCTGCCTCGGCAGTCGAGCCGCGCATCGCGAGCGCCGTCGTCAGCGGAATCCGGCACCGATAACCCCACCCGCTGGAGTCGGTGGAATCATCTACGGTTTCGATGGATTGGCTCAGCAGGGAAATCGCGGCGTCGAGTCGCCCGGAACCAAGGGCTACTCTGCCCACCGCGAGCGAGCCGACTTGGAAAGACTGAAATGCCTGGAACTCGATTTGGCGTTGTCGTATCGTCTCGGCCGGCGCTGCGGCATCGGCGATATGGCCGGCTAATAGCAGGGCGCCGAGGTGGGCGTCGGTGATGATGACGAACGAGCGTATCGGAACCGGGTAACCGGCCTTTGCCGCTGCGGCGGCTTCGCCGGCGCGGCCCGCTTCTCCGAACGCAAGAGCGAGGGCCCAGGCGGTCACTCGCTGCGCGACGAGGTCGGGTAGCTCCTGCCAGGTGAACTTGTCGGATGACTCGATGGCCGCTTGCGGCTTGCCCATCGCCGCCCAGTACACCGTAAGAAATGCGTCGATGCAGCTGCGAGCCTGTGGACCTGCGGCGCGGGATGCATCGTCGATGAGTTCCTTTGCCCCGACCGGATCAGCCAGAGTGAACAGCCGATTGGTGGCCCGCAGGAAGGCCATTCGCCCGTACGCGGCGTCGGCCAACTCGTCTGTCTGGATGCCGGCGAGCACATCATCGGCTTCCTGGCCACGGCCTGCACATGACAAGGCGTAGGCGCGAATGAGTTTCGCATCCGCGCCCCCGCCTGCGTGGATCGCCGCCGCCGTAAGTCGATCGGCTAGGGGAAATTCCCACAGCCACACGGCACCGCGGGCCGCCCGAACAAGCAGGTCTGAATCGGGCTCGAGGTCCGAGCCGAGGCTAAGAGTGGCGCGGCGGACGACGACCTGCATGTCGTCACGATCATCCGACGCGGCGAGTTCGGCGGCGACCAGGCCACGTAGCCGTCGTAACCTAGTGGCGGCAGCCCGATTTCGTCGGACCTCCCCGTATAGCGGGTGCGCCAACCTTGCCTGTACCCGATCGCCTACTTGGTCAAGAGCGATGAGACCCCGGAGGTCAGCCTGCTCGACCGCGGCCGGATCGGTTATTCGGGTGAGCGACCCGAGTTCGATGGGTTCGCCAACGGCGAGGGCGTCGATCACGTCGCTGACCGAGCTGGGTAAGCCTCCGATCCGGCCTTCGACCAGTTCGATGAGGCTGGGCGGTAAGACCGGATCACCGAGCCAGCGCCAAGAGTCGTCCTGCATTGCAAGCCGTTCGTCGGCAACCTCCTGCTCGACGATGTTTCGCAGGTACAAAGGATTGCCGCGGGTCAACGTCCACAATCGCTCAGCGGCTTGCGGATCCACCGGGCCGCCCAACACAGCCGGGATGAGCGCGGTTGTTTCGGCTTCGGACAACGGTTGGAGGTCGAGGCGGTCAAGATGCCCGCCGTCCCATAACTCCCGTACCCCGGCAGGAATCGAATCACCTGCGCGGATGGTGAGCACGACCTTGGCAGCGCGGCGCTGAATGATCTGGTGCACAACGAAGGTCGACAGATCATCGAGCAGGGCCACATCATCGACACCCAGTACGACTGGCTTGCCGGGGGACGTGGAAGTCAGCGAGGCGATTGCACTGCGGATCAATTCGAGGTTGTCGTCACCGGCAGACACTGCCCATGTGGAGAGCGCTCCCAACGGAATCGACCGCGCCGAGGACGTGCCCACTATCCACCGGACTTCACATCCCTGCGACCCGGCAGAACTTAGCGCTTCACGCGCGATGCGACTCTTGCCCACGCCGGCAGCCCCGCAAACCACGACCCCGGCCAAGTCCGAGTCGAAAATTGCGGCTTCGATGAGTCGCTGTTCCTTGGAACGGCCGGTCAACGGCCACGTCAAGCGCACCCGTACAGCCTAGAAGCGGTACCCGGCCAGTGAGACGAAAGATCAGTATCCGGTCACTTACGTGTCGCCGCGATAAGGGAGCAACGATTGCATCGCGGTTAGCAACGGCAAACGCCCAGCTGAACTGTTTCGAGCGAGGAGTCGTTATGACAGTCGACACGATGCCCACCCGCAGCTGCCCGAATGTCTTCGAGGCGGGGCTCCCGATCTTGGCCTACGAGCATGTGGACGATCCCGAGGCGGCGCACCGACTGGTCGCGCAGGCCCGGGATCGAGCGCCGATCGCCATCGGGACTCATGGCCCGGAAATATTGAGCTACGAACTGGTCCGCGCGGTGCTGCGCGACCCACGATTTCGCGTCCCGAAGGGAATGTTCCTGGCCGCCCAAGGCATAACGTCCGGCGCGGTCTGGGACCGCGTCACCGCGAGTCTGATCAGTCTCGACGGAGACGAACACCACCGCCTCCGTCGTTTGGTGTCGAAGGCCTTCACGCCCCGGGCCACCGCACGGCTGCGCTCGACGATCATCGATGTCATCACCGAACTCGTTGAACGCCAGACGATCCGCGGGCGCTGCGATGTGGTGACCGACATCGCGCGTCAATATCCAATCCCGATTATTTGCGCGTTGCTTGGCGCACCAGCCGCGGACTGGGAGCTGTTCTCGGAATGGACCGACGACATCTTCAAGGCCTTCAGCTG
>DATDLZ010000054.1:0-13453 GCA_036519055.1 Mycobacterium sp. | reverse complement strand
GTGCTGGTCGTCGTGCATCACCGGGCAGTCCAGCGCTTCGACGACGCGGCGTTCGATCTCGAAGCAGCGCGGGGCCGAAATGTCCTCGAGGTTCACCGCACCGAATGTCGGGCGCAGCCGCACCAGCGTCTCGACGATCTCGTCGGGGTCTTTGGTGTCCAGCACAATCGGGATGGCATCCAGGCCGGCGAACTCCTTGAACAGCCCGCACTTGCCCTCCATCACCGGCAGCGACGCCGCGGGCCCGATGTCGCCCAAACCGAGGACCGCGCTGCCGTCGCTGACCACGGCAACCAGTCGGCCCGACCACGTGTAGCGGGCCGCCAACGTGTGGTCGCCGGCGATCGCGCGGCTGACCTGTGCCACACCCGGGGTGTAGGCGATCGACAGCGAGCGCTGGGTGTCCAGCGCGGCCGTCAGGCCGATGGATAGCTTGCCACCCGAGTGCGCCTCGAAGATCTCCGCGTCGGTGATCGCGCCCTCGTCATTGTGGGTCTGTATCGATTCAACCAATTCAGACACGTCGCCCAGCGTACTGACTACTCATTAGTAGCCCTAATCGACAAGCGCGTGAAATGCCTCAGATCAGGCCCAGGTCGGTGACCGCGCTGCGCTCGTCGGCCAGCTCGGCGGTCGACTTGTCGATCCGGCTGCGGGAGAAGTCGTTGATGTCCAGGCCCTGCACGATGCTCCAGTCGCCGCCCTTGGTGGTCACCGGGAACGACGAGATCAGACCCTCGGGCACCCCGTAGGAGCCGTCGGAAATGACGGCCATCGACACCCAGTCGCCCTTAGGGCTGCCCAGCAGCCAGTCGCGGGCCGCGTCCACGGTCGCCGACGCTGCCGAGGCGGCTGAGGAGCTGCCGCGGGCATCGATGATCGCCGCGCCGCGCTTGGCGACGGTCGGGATGAAGTCGTCGGCGATCCACTTCTCGTCGTTGACGACTTCGGCGGCGTTCTTGCCGTTGATCTCGGCGTGGAAGATGTCCGGGTACTGGGTGGCCGAGTGGTTACCCCAGATGGTGACCTTCTTGATGTCGGTGACCTTGGCGCCGGTCTTCTTGGCCAGCTGCGAGATGGCCCGGTTGTGGTCCAGCCGGGTCAGCGCCGAGAACCGCTCCTTGGGGATGTCGGGCGCGTTGTTCAGCGCGATCAGCGCGTTGGTGTTGGCCGGGTTACCGGTCACCCCGATGCGGACGTCGTCGGCGGCGACGGAGTTCAGCGCCTTGCCCTGCGCGGTGAAGATTGCGCCGTTGGCCTCCAGCAGGTCGCCGCGCTCCATGCCCGGCCCACGCGGACGGGCGCCGACCAGCAGGGCCAGGTTGACGCCGTCGAAGATCTTGTTCGGGTCGGCGCCGATCTGCACGCCGGACAGCAGCGGGAAAGCGCCGTCGTCAAGCTCCATCACCACGCCCTCGAGCGCCTTGAGGGCGGGCTCGATCTCGAGCAGCCGCAGCTCGATCGGGCGGTCGGGGCCCAGCAGCGAGCCGCTGGCCAGGCGAAACAGCAGGCTGTAGCCGATCTGGCCGGCGGCACCGGTGACGGCAACCTTCAGGGGTGTTGTGCTCACGTCAATTCGCTCCTTGGGTGGAGATCGGCATCGGCGATATCGGCCTAATGGCCAATCGCGTCGCGTCGAAACTAGCGCACCCACGCGCGGGAGAAATTCCTACCCCACCTCGATGTCAGGTACGTCACCTCAGCGCCATCCACGCTGGGTGATTGCCATCTTGGGCGCGTAGCATGACCGGGGCTTTATCCGATCCGAGCTGCGACGGGAGGTGAAGGATGCCTTCGTTTCGCGACATACCGGAAACACTGCGTCCTCTGGCACGGCCTGAGCGGGACGAGCCTCCCAGTCCGCCGCCGCCGGACCCGCCCGCCGAACAGGCGGTAGTCGACTGCGGTATCTATGTGGACGGCGAGCGACTGCCCGGGACTTTCAGTTACACAGAGGCACAGTCCAAAGTGGCCGAGCTGCAGCTGGGCGGCCAGGAAGCCTTCGCCTGGATCGGTCTGCACGAGCCCACCGAACACCAGATGCAAGAAGTCGGCACCGTTTTCGGCCTGCACCCGCTGGCCGTCGAGGACGCGGTATGCGCTCACCAGCGGCCGAAGTTGGAGCGTTACGACGAGACACTGTTCCTGGTGCTCAAGACGGTCAACTACGTTCCGCACGATTCGCTGGTACTGACCCGCGAGGTCGTCGAGACCGGCGAGATCATGATCTTCGTCAGCGGGGATTTCGTGGTGACAGTCCGGCACGGCGAGCACGGCCGGCTGTCAGACGTACGCAAGCGGATGGACAAAGACCCCGAGCACATGGCGCTGGGCCCATTTGCGGTGATGCACGCGATCGCCGACTCGGTGGTGGACCATTACCTCGACGTGACCACCTTGATGGCGGTTGACATCGACGCCATCGAGGGAATGGCGTTCCAGCCCGGCGCTCGGACCGATATCGAGCCGATCTATCTGCTCAAGCGTGAAGTCGTGGAGCTGCGCCGGTGCGTCAACCCGCTCTCCGTCCCGTTCCAACGGATGCAGACCGAGCACAAGGACCTGATCTCCAAAGAGGTGCGGCGTTATCTGCGCGACGTCTCCGACCACCAGTCGCAGGCCGCAGACCAGGTCGCCAGTTACGACGACATGCTCACCTCGCTGGTGCAGGCGGCACTGGCCCGCGTCGGCATGCAGCAGAACGACGACATGCGCAAGATGGCGGCCTGGGCGGCCCTCTTGGCGGTACCCACCATGGTTGCGGCCATCTACGGCATGAACTTCAAGTTCATGCCCGAGCTGAACTGGACGTGGGGATACCCGGGGGTGATGGCCTTGATGGGCGTCTCCTGCTTGTTCCTGTACATGCGCTTCCGGCACAGGAACTGGCTCTAGCCGCGAAAGCTTCAATTTGGCTGTGCGGCAGGGCGATTGGGGTCCAGCACGTCGACGCCGTCGCTTAGCCACGCCGCGCGCATCGCGTCGGCGCCCTTCAGCCGGACCCAGGCGGCCTCGGTCGCGGTGATCGGCGTCGCCTCCAGAAAGCGCACCGGGTCGCGCGGCGGGTCCAATGGCAGGTCGACGATGTCGCTGTCACCCAACAGCACCGCGGTGAACGGTGCGCGCCCCGACGGTCGCGCCCACAGCGGCGTGCCGAGGTCGACCAGCGCATCCGTCGTCAATACCACGCCCTCGACCGCCGGCGACGCTGCCACGATCGCCAGGCTGCGGGCCAGGCCGGTGATGGCTCCCGGATCACGCAGCCGCAGAACGACTTCGGCCCGCGGGCCATGTTCAGGGTCGGCGAACACCGCGGTCGGGTCGACCATCGGATGCCGCGAGCAGCCCAGCGACACGTAGTGCACCACCCGGTCCGCGTGCGGGTGATAGCGCAGCACATCAAGAGACTCAGTACCCAGAAACGTCACGCTGGCGACGTCTGGATCGGTGCGGCCGAAGTGGGCGTCCAGGTGCGCCCGCACCTGGACCAGCGGCTGGGTCACTGCGCCGCGGGCGGCGGGGCAACCGTCAGATTCGAACCGCTGTCTGGATCGAACACCGCGAGTTGCGATGTGTCGAAGGCTAATTCGAGCTTCTTGCCTTTGGCGGCCTTCGACGCGGCCGGCACCCGGGCAACGAATTCGTGATCCACTCCCGCGGTTTCGTCGTCGAGTTCGGATAGCTGGTCGGAGTGCACGACCGGACCCTCGGCGGTGAAGTAGACGTACTTCTCGGCGCCCAACGACTCGACCAGGTCGACGTTCACCTCGAAGCTCAGCGAGGCGATCCGCTGGTAGGCGTCGATCAGCGCCGCGTCCTGCAGGTGTTCCGGGCGGACGCCGACGATCACGTCCCTCGGCGCCGAGTTCGCGGCGAGCAGATCGAGGACGGGCCGGGTCAGCGTGATCTCGCCGAACGCCAGGCTCAATCCGGTCTCGGTCCGGCTGGCGGGGAAGAAGTTCATCGCCGGCGACCCGATGAAGCCCGCGACGAACAAATTCGTCGGCCGCTCGTAAAGCTCGTCGGGCGTTCCGATCTGCTGCACGACGCCACCGCGCATCACCACCACGCGATCGCCCAGCGTCATGGCCTCGGTTTGATCGTGGGTCACGTAGACAGTGGTGGTGCCCAACCGCCGCTGCAGCCGGGCGATCTCGCCGCGCATCTGCACACGCAGCTTGGCGTCGAGGTTGGACAGCGGCTCGTCCATCAGAAATGCCTTGGGGTGGCGCACGATCGCCCGCCCCATCGCGACCCGCTGACGCTGGCCGCCGGACAGCTGCGCGGGCTTGCGGTCGAGGACGTCGGTGAGGTCGAGAATTCTCGCGGTGTCCTCGACCTTCTCGGTGATCTCCGCCTTTTTCATCTTCGCCAGAGTCAGCGGGAATGCGATGTTCTGCCGCACCGTCATGTGGGGGTAGAGCGCGTAGGACTGAAAGACCATTGCGATGTCGCGGTCTTTGGGCGCCTTCTCGTTGACCCGCTCGCCGCCGATGCGCAGTTCTCCGGAGGAGATATCTTCCAGTCCGGCAATCATATTGAGCGTCGTCGATTTTCCACAGCCGGAAGGCCCGACCAGGATGATGAACTCGCCTTCGGCGATGGTGAGGCTGAGTTCCTGCACGGCCATCGCACCGTCGGAGTAACTCTTGGTCACCCGGTCCAACACAATCTCGGCCATCGCGCTATCCCTTCACCGCACCCGACGTCAATCCCGCGACAATCCGTCGTTGGAAGACTAGAACAAAAACGATAATCGGCACCGTGATCACCATGGCACCCGCCGCGATCGATCCGGTCGGCTCTTCGAATTGCGAACTGCCGGTGAAGTTCGCGATCGCCACCGGCGCGGTGATCGCCGCGTCGGTGGCGGTCAGCGACAGGGCAAGCAGCAGATCGTTCCAGGCGAAGATGAAGACCAGGATGGCCGTGGTCACGATGCCCGGAGCGGCCAGTGGGGCGATCACCTTCCGGAATGCCTGTGCCGGTGTGGCGCCGTCCATTTTCGCGGCCTTCTCCAAGTCCCACGGGATTTCCCGGAAGAAGGCCGAGAGCGTGTAAATTGCCAGCGGCAACGCGAAGGTGATGTACGGAATGATCAGCCCGGGCCAGGTATCGAACAGCCCGATCCTGCGTTCGATGTTGAACAGCGGCGTGACCAACGAGATCGCCGGGAACATCGAAATCAGCAGCACCACACCGATCAACAACCGCTTGCCGGGAAATTCCAGCCGCGCTACCGCATACGCCGCCATCGCGCCGATCACCACCGCGATCACCGTGGTGGTCACACCGATGCCGACGGAGTTGATCAGCGCCGAGCTGAAGAAATTGCCACGGAAGATTCCGCGGTAGTTGTCGAACGTCACCGACGACGGAATCAGCTTGCCGTCCTTCACCGTTGACGTCGGCTTGAGCGAAAGGCTGAGAATCCACAGCACCGGCAGTAGCGCGTACATCAGCACCATGGCGTCGACGGTCACCCATGCCGCGGCACGCCGGGCACCCTTTCGCTCAGCGCCCATCGCCGCCGCCTGGTGCCGACGCGCCGAAGACCTTGATGAAGATGAAGGCGATCACGGTGACGCAGCCGAAGATCAGCACCGAAATCGCCGACCCCAAACCGACATTGAAGCCTTTGAACAAGTTGTCGTAGCCAAGCACCGACACCGAGCCGGTGTTGCCGGTGCCGCCGGTGAGGACGTAGATGTTGTCGAAGATCCGGAACGCATCCAGCGTGCGGAACAGCAGCGCCACCAGGATCGCGGGTTTGATCAGTGGCAGCGTGATCTTGCGCAGCCGCCGCCGTGCGCCGGCGCCGTCGATCTCTGCGGCCTTGAGTAGGTCGGCCGGCACCAGCGCCAGGCCGGCCAGCAGCAACAGCGACATGAACGGCGTTGTCTTCCATACCTCGGCGATCACGACGACGCCCAGCGACGAAAGCTGGTGACTCAGAGGCGCGCTGCCGTGTGGCAGCAGGTTGGCCAGATAGCCGGTGCCGGGCGTCCAGGCGTAGTACCAACTGTAGGAGGCGGCGACGGTGACGATGCCGTACGGAATGAGCACCGCGGTACGCACCAGGCCCTTGCCGATCAGGGTCCGGTGCATCGCCAGCGCCAGCGCCAGGCCGAGCACGAATTCGATGGACACCGAAGCGACCGTGATCGCCAACGTCACCGCCAGCGCCGTCCACCAATACCGATCGGTCAGGATCGTTTGGTAGTTGCCGAGGCCGATGAACCGGGTGTCGTTCGGGGTGGTCAGGTTATTGCGTTGCAGGCTCAGCCATATCGCGTAGCCGATCGGATATGCCGTGACGGCCAGCATCAGCAATGCGGCGGGCGCGACCAAGACGAATGCCAGTCGCCGCTCCCCCGAACGGTTCTGGCTTGTCGCCGTCACGGCAGCAGACCCTTGCCGTCGATCGCTTTGCGCACCTGCACGGCGAGCGCGTCGGCCGTCGTCTCCGGGTCGATCCGGGTGATCGGGGCCAGCGTGGCGGCGATCCGCGTCGACACCGCCTGGTAGGCCGGCGTCGCGAGCCGCACCGCGGGGTTGGTGAGCTGCCGGCGAATGATCTCGTACATCGGATACTTCGCCTGGAATTGCGGGTCGGCGTACAGCGAGGTCCGCACCGCCGGCACGCCGCCTTCCAGCGAGATGTACTTCTCGTTGCTCGCGTCACGCAGGCACCGGATCGCTTCGTAAGCCTCGGCTTTGTGCCGAGTGGTCTTGGACACCGCCAGGTTCAGCCCACCGATCGTCACCTTGGCCGGCTCCCCCGGCCGCACCGCCGGGTAGGGCGCGAAGCCGAAAACCCTTCTGCTGGCGTCATAGGCTTCGCGGAATTGCCGCTCGGTCGGCGCGAACAACCCGACGTCGTTGATGCTGCCCGCCAAGTTCGCACTGCGATTGAGCGGCAGGAACGGCACACCGCCCTTCACCGCGTTTTCCAGCATCGACGCCAGCGCGTAAGGCCAATTGACTTCCAGTGCAGCCTTTCCCTGCTCGAACGCCAGCCGCGCCGTGCCCGCGTCGGTGCGGGTGACCGAAGGGTCGGCGCCGGGCGCGGTGGCCACCGACTTCATGATCTGCAACGCAGTGACGGTGGCGGTCCGGTGCGCGGGCGTGTCGGTGAGGGTGACCGTGCTGCCGTCGTCGGAAAGTACTTGGCCGCCGGCACTTTCCAGCAGGGTGTTGAACCAAACCACCACACCCTCGTTCTGGTTGGCCTGCACCCCGATCCAGCTGGGTCCGCCGGCGGCGTGCAACCGGGCGGCCTCGGCGAGCACCCCGCTCCAGGTTTCCGGCGGCTTGTTCATCAAATCTGGTCGGTACCAGAGCAATTGGGTGTTGGTGCTGACGGGTGCGGCGTACAACCGATGCCGCCACGTCGCGGTGCTCAACGGGCCGGGCAAGGTGTCGGTGGTGGCGTCGGCCTCCGCCTGACGGGCCGGGTCGTCCGACAGCGGCAGCACCCAGCCCGCTTCGGCGAACTCGGCCGTCCAGATCACGTCCATCGCGATCACGTCGACGGTGTGGTCGTTGGCGCTCAGCCGGCGGGCCAACTGCACGCGCTGGTCATCGGTGCCCCGCGGCAGGCTGACCTGCCGCACGGTGAACCGCCCGCCGAACTGGTCGGTGCAGCGCCGGGCCACCGCGGTGAACGTCGCGGCGTCGCCGGCCGGGGTGTAAAAGCTGATCACCCGCCCACCGTCGCGGGCTCCGCAGGAAGATATCGCTGATCCGGCGGTCAGCAACGCCAGCGCGATGGCGCCGATCCGGCGTGCGCGCCCGGCACGAGTCGCCACGAATCAGATGGCCAGGCGCGCAAGCAGATCCCGAGCGTGCTCAGCGTTCCGCGGGTCGCAGAGAACGTCGTATCGGCCGGCCACCAATTGCATCGTGGAACTGAAGTCGCGGGTACCGCGCGCCATCGAGTACGGAATCGCCGAGGTGATGAGGCCGAAGAACACTCCGGCGACCAGACCGGTGGTCAACGCCTCCAGCGGGTGGGGGCTGGAGAACAACAAGGTCAGCACCAAGCCGATGAAGAGGCCCAGCCAGGCGCCGCTGATCACGCCGCCGCCCAACACTTTCGGCCAGGTCAGCCGCCCGGTGACCCGCTCGACCTGCATCAGGTCCACCCCGACGATCGTCACCTGCTGCACCGGGAACTGTTGATCGGACAGGTAGTCCACGGCGCGCTGCGCTTCGGCATACGTGGGGTACGAGCCGACCGGCCAGCCTTTCGGCGGTGTCGGCAATCCGGGGGCACGGCGGCTCCCGGCCGGGGCGCCGGGTGCGGCACCGGGAACCCGTCCAGGCTGAAAAGGGCTGCTCATGAATTCCATTCTGCTCTGTTATCGCCGCGGCGAGGTCAACAACCATCGGCTTACCCACCACCTGCGCAAACGCTGGCCCAACTGGGCGTCACGCTAGGTTGAACACCATGACAGCTCAGGGCGGTGACCGCGGTGAGGAATACCCCGCTCACGCGGACCAGCCCCGCCCCTGGGAGCAGTACCCCCATCCACCGGTAGACCCGCAGGCGCCGGTGAACTATCCGGAGTTCGCGCCGCTATATCCTCCACAGCCGCCATACCCTTCGCAGCCGCCGCCGGGGCCTGGATACGGCTATCCGGCACCACCGCCCGGCGGGCCGATCGGGTACGGCGGACCGCCGCCCTATCCCGGTTCGTATGACCCCTACCAGGTCTATCAAGTCAGCCCGTATCGCACCAATGGGCTGGCCATCGCGTCGCTGATCACCTCGATCGCCGGTGTGGTGCTCGGCATCCCGCTGGCCATCTTCTGCTATCTCGGGCTGCTGATTCCTGTCGTCGGCGCGGTGCTGGGCGGCGTCGCACTCAGCCAGATCAGACGGACTCACCAGCCGGGCCGTGGGTTGGCCATCGCCGGGATCGTCATCGGCTGCCTCACCACGGTGGCGATGTTGTTCTTGCTGGCGATGGTCGTGCTAACCGCCGCCGCGCTGAAGTCCCCGATGCTGATGTGGCTCTGACCGGCGTTATCCCGTCGGCGGAACGAACGGGTCGGACTGCCGCTCCATTCCGGCCGCGCGTCCTTTCGCCGCGATCACCAACGCCATCTTGCGGCTGGCTTCGTCGAGCATCTCGTCGCCGAGCATCACCGCTCCGCGGGCACCGCCGGCCGCCGACGTGTGCCACTCGTAGGCCTCCAGGATCAACTCAGCGTGGTCGTAATCGGCCTGCCGCGGACTGAAGATCTCGTTGCCCGCCGCGATCTGGTCGGGGTGTAGCACCCACTTACCGTCGTAGCCGAGCGCGGCGGATCGGCCCGCCACCCGCCGGAATGCCGCCACATCACGCACTTTCAGATACGGGCCGTCGACAGCGGCGACGCCGTGGGCGCGCGCGGCCACCAGGATCGTCATCAGCACGTGGTGGTACGCGTCGCCGACGTCGTAACCCTCGGGTTGCTCGCCGACGACCAGCGTGCGCGTGTTCAGATTCGCCATCAGGTCGGCGGGACCGAGCACCAGGGCCTGCACCCGCGGCACGGCGGCGATCGCGTTGATGTTCATCAACCCGCGGGCATCTTCGATCTGCGCGTCGATGCCGATCTCGCCCACCGGAAGTCCGTGGACCGTCTCCAACTGAGTCAGCAGCAGGTCGAGCGCCTGGACGTGTGAGACGTCCGAGACTTTCGGCAGCACCACCACGTCGAGCTTGGCGTCGGGCGCGGCCCCGACAGCGGACACCACTTCGATGATGTCGGCGTGCGTCCACGGCGTGGTCCAGTCGTTGACCCGCACGCCGCGCAACTGTCCGGCCCAGCCGGGTGCGGCCAGTGCGGCGGCCACCCGGCCGCGGGCGTCGGCCTTGGCGTCGGGTGCCACGGCGTCCTCGAGATCGAGGAAGACCTCATCGGCCGGAAGACCTTTGGACTTGTCGATCATCTTCTGGCTGCTGCCCGGCACAGACAGGCAAGTGCGGCGGGGCCGGTACGCGTTGTTCACACCCCACTCCTACCCTTTTAACCATGCCGTCGATCAATAGGGTGTACGCGGCGCGACTGGCGCGCATGCAGGTGCTGGGCTCGATGGGAGAGGCACTGGGCCGGGTGCGCGACGTCGTGGTCAGCATCAGCATTGTCCGCCAGCAACCCCGCGTGCTCGGACTCGTCGTCGAAATGGCCTCGCGCCGAAGGATTTTCGTACCGATTCTGCAGGTTTCTTCGATCGAGCCCGACGCGGTGACGCTCAATACCGACAGCGTGTCGCTGCAGCGGTTCGAGCAACGGCCCGGCGAAGTGCTGGTGCTGGGGCAGATCGTCGACACCAAGGTGCAGGTCAAGGACCCCGAATTGCCACAGCTCGCCGACGCCGATGTCATCGTCACTGACCTGGGCCTGGAGCAGACGCGCACCCGCGACTGGATGGTGACACGGGTCGCGGTGCGTGTGCCGCGCCGGCTCGGCCGGCGCACCGCCACACACATCGTGGGCTGGCGCAGTGTGCAAGGACTGACCCCGTCGGCGCTGGCCATGCCCGGCCAGGCCGTGGCGCAGTTGCTGCATCAGTTCGAAAGATGGCGACCGATCGAGGTCGCCGACGCGATGCGTGAGCTGCCGCCCAAGCGGCGCTACGAGGTGGCCAGCGCACTGGACAACGACCGGTTGGCCGATATCTTGCAAGAGCTTTCCGAAGACGAACAGGCAGAGTTGTTGATGCAACTGGGCGACGAGCGTGCGGCCGACGTTCTCGAGGAGATGGATCCCGACGACGCCGCCGACCTGCTCGGCACGATGAACCCGACTCTTGCCGAGGGGCTGCTGCGTCAGATGGACCCCGAAGAATCCGACCCGGTTCGGCGGTTGTTGAAACACTCACCCGACACCGCCGGCGGCTTGATGACGTCCAGGCCGGTGGTGTTGACCCCGGACACATCGGTCGCCGAGGCGCTGGCCCGCGTCCGCGATCCCGACCTGACTCCGGCGTTGGCGTCATTGGTGTTGGTGGTCCGTCCGCCGACCGCCACTCCGACGGGCCAGTACCTGGGGTGTGTGCCGCTGCAGCGGCTACTGCGCGAGCCGCCGTCCATGCTGGTCGGCGGGATCGTCGACGCTGACCTGCCCTGGCTGGAACCCAACACCTCGCTGCCGGCGCTGACCCGCTATTTCGCCGCCTACAACTTGGTGTGCGGTCCGGTGCTCGACGCGCAGCATCATCTGTTGGGCGCCGTCAGCGTGGATGACGTGCTCGACCATCTGCTGCCGCACGACTGGCGGGCAACCAACGACGAGCCGGCGCTGGACGCCGCCCTAGGACAGCGATGAGTAAGCCACCGTCGCGGCCGCAGCTGTACACCCCGCGCAACTCGCGAGTGCCCACGCCGCGGATGGACTCCGACGCCGTCGGCAGGTTCACCGAATCGATCGCCCGATTCTTCGGCACGGGCAGCTATTTGCTGATCCAGACCCTCGTGGTGATCGTGTGGATCGTGCTGAACATCGTCGCGGTCAGTCTGCGCTGGGACCCCTATCCCTTCATCCTGCTGAACCTGGCGTTTTCCACCCAGGCCGCCTACGCGGCGCCGCTGATCCTGTTGGCCCAGAACCGGCAGGAGAACCGTGACCGCGTCGCGCTCGAGGAGGATCGCCGACGAGCCCGGGAGACCAAGGCCGACACCGAATATCTGGCCCGAGAACTGGCCGCGCTGCGGCTGGCGATCGGCGACGTCGCCAAGACCCGGGACTACCTGCGCCGCGAGCTGGAAGACCTGCGCGTGCTACTCGAAGGCCGGCACCTGGGCGAGGTTCAATCAGCGCAAAAAGACACCGACGGCGATGTGGATCGACACGCCGCGTCGTCTAATTGACACAACTGACGATAAACCGCGTTTTCACAGGCAGAGAGTCCGCCATTGTTGTCACTGGAGTCACCCGTGTTATGTATGGTGACTTAGTTCACGAGGCCCACGCGGTGCCGCGGGTCCCACAACCCTCGAGAACGAGGCAGGTCGAGTGCGGGTAGGGGGACGCATGGGCTTACGTCCCGCCCTTGCAAAGACGCAGAAGGCGATCTTTCGCGTTCCCACAATCCCCAAATTTTCTGGCCCCAAAATCCCTGGCCCCGTTGTCACTGCCGCGTCGTCGGCGGGCCACCTGGTGGTTCGCGCGGCCGACGCCGTAAGGATTCCGGCCGCAGCCGCGGCCGTCACGTCGACCGCCCAGACCGTTACGACGACCGTCCAGGAAGCCCTGACCAGCACGGCCCGGAGCCCGGCATTCGGTGTGGCGATGATCGCCTGCCTGATCTATGCCAGCGTCGACGGCGCCGGCGCACCGCCGTTCCCCTTGACCAAGTCGACGCTGCGCGATGCCGCCATCACCCCGGTTGCCGCGGTCGCGCACGCCTCCACCGACCCGACCGGCCCGCTGGTGATCGCCGTCGAGCACCCGAAGATCGGTTTCCACATCGCGGCGGCCACGTCGTCGGCCCCCCCGCCGACAGGTGTGGTGAATACACCTGGCGCGCTGGGTATTCCGGGGATGGCGCTGAACGCGTACCGCAACGCCGAACGGATGATGGCCACCGCCGACCCCGGCTGCGGCATCAGCTGGAACCTGCTGGCCGGCATCGGGCGTATCGAGTCCGGGCACGCCAACGGCGGCGCCACCGATGCGCGCGGCACCGCGATACGACCGATCTACGGACCGACCCTGGACGGGACGCTGCCGGGCAATGAGGTCGTCGTCCAGAGCACCAGCGCCGGACGGGTCGGTTATGCCCGTGCGATGGGACCGATGCAGTTCCTGCCGGGCACCTGGGCGCACTATGCCTCCGACGGTGACGGCGACGGCGTGGCCGATCCGCAGAACCTCTACGACGCCACCCTGGCCGCGGCTCGATACCTCTGCACCGGAGGGCTGAACCTGCGCGACCAGTCGCAGGTGTTGTCGTCGATCCTGCGCTACAACAACTCGATGCCGTACGCGCAGAACGTGCTGGGCTGGGCCGCGGCCTACGCCACCGGCGTCATCCCGGTCGACCTGCCCCCGATTACCGGACCCCCGCCGCCGCTCGGCGACGCGCACCTGGAGAACGCCGAAGGCCTCGGACCCAACCTGCCGCTCAACATGCACGGCTTGCCGTCGACCGACCCGCTGGTCCAGATGCCGCTGATCGACCTCGGCGGGGGGCCAAGCAACGGCCCGCAGCCGTGGGCGACGCAGCGGCCGGGCCCCTCGTGCACGGTGATCTGCATCAGCGGCGATACCAGCGGGCCTCAGCAGGTGTTCAATGCCCCGCCGACCCCGGCGGGCATGCCGCCCGCCCCGTTTGGTGCGCCACCCGCCCCGTTTGGTGCGCCACCCGCCCCGCAGCCGGCCACTCCGCCCGTGGCCCTGCAGCCACCGGCCGCCCCGCCTGCCCAGGTTCCCCCCCCCGCTGCGCCACCCCCCCCCC
>DATDLZ010000053.1:0-16471 GCA_036519055.1 Mycobacterium sp. | reverse complement strand
ACACCTCAGGACTTCTTGGCCGCCGCACGGTCTGTGGGCATCACCGGAACGGATCCGGCGATGCTGGCAGACGGCTACAACGCGTGCTGGCAACTGTGGAATCAGCACGCCCCGGGTACTCAGGTGGCCGCGGGCCTCGTGCGCGACTATCACCTGACCACCGACCAAGCGGGTCGTTTCGTGCTTTCCGCCTACAACGACCTGTGCCCGGTGCCCGGCGCGTATGACTACTGGGCTTACAGCACCAGCTGAAATCAGTTGGCCTGCAACAACAACGGTGGACCCGGATCCGGTGACGCACTCGCTAGCTGGACCGCCACGAACGCGGATGAATTAACCCGCACGACGGTCGGCAAGGTTATCGCCGACCGCCGCGCGGAAGTCACCGCGGTTCAGTTGCGGTCCGAAGGTAGCAGCCGCAGTTCAAAGGGCTAAGCGGATCACACGTCGTAGTAGAGCGCGAACTCGTAGGGGTGCGGCCGGATCTGAACCGGCAGGATCTCGTTCTCGCGCTTGAAGTTGATCCACGTCTCGATCAGGTCGGACGTGAAAACGCCTCCCTCGGTGAGGTATTCGTGGTCCTCTTCCAAGCGGTCGATCACCGCTGACAGCTGGGTCGGGGCCTGCGGGATGTTCGCAGCCTCTTCCGGCGGCAGCTCGTAGAGGTCCTTGTCGACCGGCGTCTGCGGCTCGATCTTCTTCTTGATGCCGTCCAGGCCGGCCATCAACATGGCCGCGAACGCCAGGTACGGGTTGCCCGACGAGTCGGGGCAACGGAACTCCAACCGCTTGGCCTTCGGGTTGGTGCCAGTGATCGGGATACGCACACACGCCGACCGGTTGCGCTGGCTGTAAACCAGGTTGATCGGGGCCTCGAAGCCGGGGACCAGGCGCTTGTAGGAGTTCGTCGTCGGGTTGGTGAAGGCCAGCAACGACGGCGCGTGGTGCAACAAGCCACCGATGTAATGACGCGCGGTGTCGGACAAGCCGGCGTAACCCGTCTCGTCGTACATCAACGGCTTGCCGTCCTTCCACACCGACTGGTGGGTGTGCATGCCCGAGCCGTTGTCGCCGAACAGCGGCTTGGGCATGAACGTGACGGTTTTGCCCTCCTGCCACGCGGTGTTCTTGACGATGTACTTGTACAGCTGCATGTCGTCGGCCGCGTGCAACAGCGTGTTGAACTTGTAGTTGATCTCGGCCTGACCACCCGTGCCCACCTCGTGGTGGCCCTTCTCCAGGCTGAAGCCGGCCTTGATCAGGTTCTGCAGCATCTTGGCGCGCAGGTCGACGTAGTGGTCGACTGGAGCGACGGGGAAGTAACCGCCCTTGGGACGCACCTTGTACCCGCGGTTCGGGCTGCCGTCGTTCTCGGTGGGCTCGCCGGTGTTCCACCAACCGGAGATCGCGTCCACCTCGTAGAACGAGCCGTTGGTGCGCGAGTCGAAGCTCACCGAGTCGAAGATGTAGAACTCGGCCTCGGCGCCGAAGTAAGCGGTATCCGCGATGCCGGTGCTGATCAAATAGTTCTCCGCCTTGCGGGCGACGTTGCGCGGGTCGCGCGAGTACGGCTCGAGGGTGAACGGGTCGTGCACGAAGAAGTTGAGGTTCAGCGTCCTGGCTTGGGTGAACAGGTCGATTTGCGCCGTGTCGGGGTCGGGGAGGAGCAACATGTCGGACTCGTGAATTGACTGGAACCCTCGAATCGACGAGCCGTCGAAGGCCAGCCCGTCCTCGAACACGCTCTCGTCGAAGAACGA
Organism: Mycobacterium sp.; assembly: GCA_036519055.1. Taxonomy (GTDB): domain Bacteria; phylum Actinomycetota; class Actinomycetes; order Mycobacteriales; family Mycobacteriaceae; genus Mycobacterium. The sequence goes on along the minus strand of DATDLZ010000053.1, from coordinate 14,711 downwards.
AATCGGAATTGTGAAGTGCTGCATGATGCCTGGCAGGTCACAGAACCGCACGTCGACGAATTCGACATGCTCGTCCTTGGCCAGTTTGAAAATGTCGTCGGCCGTATTTTCGGACACCGAAGCGCTCTCCTTTGCTGCGAGCTGTGAACCACTGTGGTCGCTGATGAGCATCCCCGTTACATGGGCGTAACGGGATGCCCGGTCAGACGCTATGGACGCGGTGCCGCCTGAGTCAAACCCCGTGTTACGTCGACGTTACGTGGCACCACGTGCTGCCCCTGAGTCTGGCCAGAACTGACCTTATTGTGGGGTGATGACCCGCAGCAACCGCCCCCCACCATCCGGTCGGGAACCCGTCGGATCGGGAGAGCCGCAGGGGTATCCGGGCCAGCCGCTCGGTCTGCCCGAACACGGCCCGGGTTCGTTGGCCCGCATGGGCCGGCGAATGGTGGCGCTGCTGGTCGACTGGTTACTTGCGTACGGTTTGGCCGCCCTCGGGATGACGCTCGGGCTGATCCCGTTGCGCACGCTGTCGACGGCGGTCCTGGTGATCTGGCTGGTGCTCGGAATCGTGGCCGTTCGGTTGTTCGAGTTCACCCCGGGCCAGCTGGCGCTGGGCCTGCGGGTGGCATCCGTCGACGAGCGGCTGCACGTCGGCATCGGTCGCGCCGCGGCGCGCGGTGTGCTGATCGCGTTCGTCATGCCGGCCTTGTTCGTCGACGTCGACGGGCGGGGGATCCAGGACCGCGTGACCGGCACCGCCGTCGTGCGGCGCTGATATCCGAATCGTCGCCGGTGGTCTACCGGCGGCGCACGGTGCGCTGGACGCCGCGCATCTTGGCATTGCCGGGCATCGGGCCCTTGGGCATCGCGGCGGTCCCGGCCCGCGAACCCAGTGCGCTCAGCCGTGACTCCAGCGAGTCCATCTGCTTGGCGGTGATGTTGGCCGGCAGCTTGGTGAGGTGGCGCTCCAGCTTGGCCAGCGGAACCTCACCGTCGCCGTTGCCGACGACGATGTCGTAGATCGGAACATCGCCGATCAGTCGCGCGGTGCGCTTCTTCTCCTGGGCAAGCAGCGGCTTGACCCGGCTCGCCGATCCCTCGCCGACCAGGATGACGCCGGGCCGGCCGAGCACCCGGTGAACGGCGTCGAAATGCCCGGTGGCCGCGACCCCGGGGGTGACGCGCCACTTGCCGCGCATGTTGTCCAGCGCCCAGGCGGCGGCCCCGGTTTGACCGTCGGCCTTGCTGTACACCGATCGCTGCGCGCGCCGGCCGAAGATGATGAATGCCACCAACGCGCCCAGTACGACACCGAGCGCAGGCATTGAGATCAGGGCAAATCCGCCGGACCACACCGCGATCGCGACGGCGATGGCCACGATCAGCACGAACGCGCCGATCATGTAGGGCAGCAGTCGCTTGTCCTCTTGACGCTGAGTGTTGAACGCCTGCCAGAGCTGGCTACGGCGCTGTTTGGCGGCCGCCTTGCGCGTGGCTTTCGCCTCGGCTCGGGCGGCCTTGTTCGCCTTGGCATCGCGGGGTTTGGCCATAATCGCCAGAATACTTAAAGCCCGGCTCAGCCCGGCTGCGCGGTGGGCGTCTCGTGCCGCTGCTGACTGGCCTGCTGGTAGAGCCGTCCGGCCCGATACGACGAACGCACCAGCGGACCGGCCAGCACTCCGGCGAATCCCAGTTGCTCGGCGTACTCCGCGAACTCTGCGAATTCGTCGGGGTGGACCCAGCGCTCGACCGGGTGGTGCCGCGCGGACGGGCGCAGGTATTGGGTGATGGTGACGATGTCGCATCCGGCTCCGTGCAGGTCGCTCAGCGCCGCACGCACTTCCTCGGGCGTCTCGCCCATCCCAAGAATGAGGTTGCTCTTGGTGACCAGCCCGAAATCCCTTGCCGCGGTGAGCACATCGAGGCTGCGCCGGTAGGAGAAGGCCGGACGAATGCGCTTGAAGATCCGCGGCACGGTCTCGAGGTTGTGGGCCAGCACCTCGGGCCGGGACTCGAAGACCTGCCGGAGCTGGTCTGCGTCGCCGTTGAAGTCGGGGATCAACAGCTCGACACCGGTGGACGGGTTGAGCTCTTTGATCGCGCGCACGGTCTGCGCATACAGCCAGGCGCCGCCGTCGGGCAGGTCGTCGCGGGCCACACCGGTGACGGTGGAGTACCGCAGGCTCATCGCCTGCACGCTCTCAGCGACCCGGCGCGGTTCGTCGCGGTCGAGCGGCGCGGGCTTGCCCGTGTCGATCTGGCAGAAGTCGCAGCGGCGGCTGCACACCTCACCGCCGATCAGGAAGGTGGCCTCGCGGTCTTCCCAACACTCGTAGATGTTGGGACAGCCGGCTTCCTCGCACACGGTGTGCAGGCCTTCGCGGCGGACCAGCTTCTTCAGCTCGGTGTATTCCGGGCCCATCCGCAGCCGGGTCCTGATCCACGGCGGCTTTCGCTCGATCGGGGTTTCCGCGTTGCGTACTTCCAGACGCAGTAGTTTCCGACCTTCGGGGGCAACGGTCACGACGCCGATGCTACGCGGGCGGCGGTGTGCTTAGCCCTCCGGCGACGATGCCCGCGCAACGGCGGGCTGAGGAGGCGGGCCGGTGGTCAAATGCACTGCCAGCCAGCCATCCAGGGCGTCGCAGACCGACTCGGCGACCGCCGACCGGACATCCTCGACCCCGACCCGGTGGCCCAGTTCAGCGGAGATCGATGTCACGCCGGCGTCGCTGATTCCGCACGGGACGATCGTCTCGAACGCGCCGAGGTCGCAGTCGCAGTTGAGCGCGAACCCGTGCAGCGTCGTCGCCCGCGACACCCGCACGCCGATGGCGGCGACTTTGCGCGCCGGTCGGCCCCCGGCGGCCGGCACCCACACTCCGGAGCGGCCGTGGATGCGGCCTACCTGCAAACCCGCGTCGGTGCACACCTTGATCAGCGATTCCTCGATGCGCCGAACGTAATTGACCACATCGAGCGGCTCGGCCAGCCCGATGATGGGGTAGCCGACCAGCTGGCCCGGCCCGTGCCAGGTGATCTTGCCGCCGCGATCGGTGTCGACGACGGGTGTGCCGTCGCTCGGCCGCTCGTGCGGCGCCGTGCGCCGGCCGGCTGTATAAACCGACGGGTGTTCGAGCAGGAGCAACTTGTCGGTCCCGCCGGCCGCGCGCGCCTCGGCCAGCTCCCGCTGCAGCTGCCAGGCGACGCGGTAGTCCACGGTCTCCATCTGGCGGATGTCGATCGGGGCCGTGCTCGAACGGATCGAACTCACGGCGCAGAGGGTACAACTCGAACCTGGCGACAACCTGGGAGAGGTCAAGCGACGTCGCGCGTCGCGGTGGCATAGCGCAATGCTTCGCCGACGGTCTTGTGCTCGAACTCGAAGCCGGCCCGCTCCAGCGCAGCGGGGATCGCGCGTTGCCCGCTCAACAGCGTCTCGTCGGCGAATTCGCCGAGCGCAGCCCGCACCGCGAAACCCGGCATCATCAACGGGGTGGACCGGTTGACCGCCCGGCCCAGCGCCGCGGTGAATTCGGCGTTGGTGACCGGCGCCGGCCCGGTCAGGTTCACCGGCCCGGACAGCCGGTCGTCGTCGATGGCGAACCGCAGCGCCCGCACCTGATCCTCGAGGCTGATCCACGACATGTACTGGCGGCCGTTGCCCAGGCGGGCTCCGAGGCCCACCGAGAATAGTGGCCGCAACTGGCGTAGCGCGCCGCCGGATGCGGCCAGCACCACGCCGGTTCGGGCCAGCACCACACGCGTGCCGGCGTCGCGGGCCGGCGCGGTGACCGCCTCCCAGTCCTCGCACAGCTGGGCCAGGAAACCTGTTCCCGGCGAGGAGGTTTCGTCGACCACGCGGTCCTTGGTGTCGCCGTAATAGCCGACCGCGCTGGCGTTGATGAGCACGCCGACGCCCGCGTCGGCGACGGCGGCGGCCAGCACTTCGGTCGGGGTGATGCGGCTGTCGCGCAGGGTCTGCTTGAACGCACCCGACCAGCGTCGCTGCCCGATGCTGATGCCGCACAGGTTGGCCACGGCGTCGACGCCCTGCAACGCACCGGCGTCGAATTCGCCGCCGTCCGGATCCCAGTGCAGCTCATTGGCGTTCGCCGGTGCCCGACGCACGATCCGCAACACGCGGTGGTCTGCCGTGCGCAGCGCCGTGACCAGAGCCGACCCGATCAGGCCGGACGAGCCTGCGATCGCGACGGTAGCGGTCACGATTCAAGCCCTCCTAGATTCCCAGATCAGCCTCGAACGCGCCTTCTTCGAGCCGATGCCTGATGGAGGTCACGAACCGTCCGGCATCAGCGCCGTCGATCAGTCGATGGTCGTAGGTCAGCGGGAGGTAGCAGACCGACCGCACGCCGATCGACTCATTGCCGGTTTCGTCGACGACGACGCGCGGTCGTTTGACGATCGCCCCGGTGCCCAGCATTGCGGCCTGCGGCGGCACGAGGATTGGGGTGTCCATCAGCGCGCCCTGACTGCCGATGTTGGTGATCGTGAAGGTTCCGCCGGACAGTTCGTCGGGCCTGAGATCACCCGAGCGGGCGCGGGCGGCGATGTCGGCGATCGCGCGCGCCAACCCGGCCAGCGACAGGTCGCCGGCGTTGTGGATGACGGGGGAAAGCAGCCCCTGCTCGGTGTCGACCGCGAAGCCGAGATGCTCGGCGTCGTAGTAGGTGATCTCCTTGGTGTCCTCGTTGTAGCTGGCATTGACGTTCGGATGTGCTTTGAGCGCATCGATCACGGCACGTGCGATGAACGGCAGGAAGGTCAGGTTCACGCCCTCGCGTTCAGCGAACCCCGCCTTGGCCTTTTCCCGCAGCGCCACGATTCGGGTCATGTCGGCCTCATGGATCTGGGTGAGCTGTGCGGTGGCTTGCAACGACTCGCGGGTCTTCTTCGCCGTGATCTGCCGGATCCGGCTGGCCTTCTGGGTGGTTCCGCGCAGATGTGCCAGCGCGGGCGCCGGTGTGGGTGCGCTGGGCTTCGGCGCAGCCGCGGCCTGCGCGGAGGGCGCGGACGCCGGTGCCGGCGCCTTGGTCGCTTCTTCCTTCTGCTGAGCGGCGGACAACACATCCTGCTTGCGGATGCGTCCACCCACTCCGGTTCCGTTCAGAGAGCTGAGATCAATGTTGTTCTCGGCGGCCAGTTTTCGCACCAGGGGAGTGACGTACGGAGCGCTGCTCGAACCGGCCGCCGGGGCCGGGTCGGCCGCGGGCGCGGGTGCGGGCGCGGCTTGGGGTGCGGGCGCGGGCGGAGGCTGCGCGGGTGCCGCCGGGGGCGGGGCTGGCGGCGCGGGAGGAGCCGGTGCCGCGGGGGGAGCCGGTGGCGCGGGTGCCGGTGCCGGTGCGGGTGCGGGTGCAGCGGTGGTGGCGCCGGTACCGACTCGGGCCAGCTCGCCGCCGACCGAAACCGTGACGTCCTCTTCGGCTGTGATACTGATCAGCGTGCCCGCGACCGGCGACGGGATCTCGGTGTCCACCTTGTCGGTGGAAACCTCGACGAGGGGCTCGTCCACGTCGACCGCGTCGCCCACCTTCTTCAGCCAGCGCGTGACGGTGCCTTCGGTGACGGACTCGCCGAGTTCGGGCATGAGCACCGGCTGAGAGTCTCCAGACGCACTCGGTGCACTTGCAGCCGGCGCCGCGGGCGCCTGCGGCTGTGGTTCGGGTGCGGGAGTGGCCTCCGGCTCGGGCTGCGGTTCTGGTGCCGCCTGCGCGGGCGGCGGTTCGGCGGGCTGCTCGGCGCCGCCCTGGGTGCCCTCGGCCGAGTCGCCGATGACGGCCAGCTCGCCACCGATCTCGACGGTGTCGTCTTCGTGGGCGACGATCTTGGTCAGCACGCCTGCTGCGGGTGAAGGAATCTCGGTGTCGACCTTGTCGGTGGACACTTCCAGCAAAGGCTCGTCGAGCTCGACGGTGTCGCCTTCTTGCTTGAGCCAGCGAGTGACGGTCCCCTCAGTCACGCTTTCACCGAGTGCCGGCATCTGAACTGAGAAGGCCATCGCTGTCGACTCCTCGATCGATCGGTCGGTGGGCACGCGTCGACCTCTGGCTTACCACAGCGTGGTGTACCGAAGCTGCATCCCTGATTACGGCAACCATCCTGTCACTGCGGTGCCGTCGGCACACACCCAGGGCAAGCCGGTGGCAACTGGGTTCAGCCGCGGTGGGCTGCGGCGAAACGGCGACCGGTCAACGATGTGAGCCAGGTCTCTGCCGAACGGAGACGGGGCACACATCACGTAGCCAAAACGTCCAATAGATTGGACTTCAAATCCAAATAAAAAGATGCGCACCGATGAAAAGAGCGAAGAAATCGGTATTTAACACGATTCGGAGTTCAAAAAGCCGAAAAACTGGATATCTTGTTCCTCGTGTATCCCAATGACAGCGGCAAGGAACTTGCCACCGTGCTCTCCTACCTGGCCGGTCGCTCCCTGAGTAGGGAAGAGATCTGGACGGCGATGGAGCTCCCGCGTTCGACGTACTACGACCAGTTGGACAAGGGGACCCTGATCACCGCAGACAACCTACGGGTTGCCGCGGCCAACCTCGGCATCAACCGCGCCGAGTTACTGACGCGCTACCGGTTCATCGAGCCGGAAGAGGTCACCGCGCTGGCTGAAGAGATCCGTGGCGGCAGCACGATGCATGCCGTGGCGACCGCCGGCAGCGTGAAGACTCTTCAGCAACCGACCAAGATCGCGGAGTGGCGGCCGCGCTCGGACGCCCCTCCGCTGTAAATAGTTAGCTCTGTATGGGGTACTGCTGTGGCACTTAGCGCACTCATCATCATCACCCTCGCATCCATCGGCTGGAGCCTCTGGATCCGGCGAGTCACTTGGCACTGCCGGTGGGAAGTCGCCGCGACGCTCAACATCGCTCTGCAGGGTGTCACGGTCGTACTGATATCGCCGATGTCCGCTGAGACGCTCGGAGTTGCCCTCCACAAAATCACCGGCGAGTGGAACCTGCAGAACTACATCGGGCACGACTGCTACATCGTCGCGGCCTCGGCGATCGTCTACAACGTGGTCGGTCGGCTTGAAGATGACGACGCGCTGCAGAGGTCGTTCAAACAATGGGTAGAGCGGCCGGCGACGTTGTGCATACCGCTGTTGCTGGCGACGTTCACGCTTAGCTACGGCAGCAAGACGTATGCGCGCGATTTCTTCGCGCTACCCACCGACTTCTGGCTGTCCGTGTACTGGGTATTGCTCACCGGAACCTTGGCCTACCTGCTGACGTTCGGCTCGCGCGCACTGCTGGTGCTGCGGAAGGACCCGCGGTCGCGGAACATCGCCAGTCTCTATCTGTTCGCCTCGGGCTGTGGCATCGCCGCCTGCGTGGTGCGGATGATCACCGCGCTGATCCCTCCGCTGCAGGGCACACTGAGCGCCGGGCTGGTCTGGTTCTTCTGCTGCTCGTGCGGTGCCGCTTTCGCCCTGACCTCTGCGCGGTCCTGGCTGCAGAAGGTCAGATGGTTCCAGGGATCGGCGCTGCATCACTAGCCTGCCGCGCTAGCCGTTCGCCGCGATGTCTTCCAGCACCGCGAACATGGTGCGAGTCGGCACACCTGTACCCCCTTTCGGGGTGTAACCCCAAGGGCCGCCGGTGTTGTAGGCCGGCGCCGCGACATCAATGTGCGCCCAATTGACCCCGTCGGCGACGAACTCGCGCAAAAACACCCCTGCCACCAGCATTCCGGCGAACCGTTGGCCGCTGACGTTGGCCAGGTCGGCGACCGTCGACTTCAGATCGTCCTTCAGCTCATCCGGCAACGGCATCGGCCAGCCATTCTCGCCGACCTGCTGCGAGATCGTGGCCACCCGGTCGCGGAACTCGTCGCTGCCCATCACCCCCGGTGTGCGCGAGCCGAGCGCCACTGTCTGCGCGCCGGTCAGCGTCGACGTCTCGATCAGATAGTCGGGGTTGTCCTCGCATGCGCGAACAATCGCGTCGGCCAGGATCAGACGGCCCTCGGCGTCGGTGTTGAGCACTTCGACAGTCGTGCCGCCGTACTGGGTCAACACATCGCCGGGGCGCTGCGCCGTCGACGACGGCATGTTCTCGGCCATCGGCACGGTGGCGATCACGTCGATCGGCAGCTCCAGTTGCGCGGCCAATGTCACGGTCGCGATCACCGCCGCGGCGCCGCCCATGTCGGAGGTCATGTAGTGCATCGACGCCGCGGGCTTGATCGATATGCCGCCGGTGTCGAACGTGACGCCCTTGCCGACCAGGGCGACTTTCTTGGCCTGCTTCGGCTTTTTGGCCAGCCGCGAACCGTGGTGGGCCAACCGCACCAGCCGTGGCAGCCGCGACGAACCCTTGCCGACGCCGATGACGCCGCCGTAGCCGTGCTTCAGTAGTGCCTTGTCGTCGAGAACTTCGACCTCGAGTCCGACTGAGTCACCCAAAGCCTTTGCCCGCTTTGCGAATTCGGCCGGGAACAGATGGCTGGGCGGGGTGTTGACGAGGTCACGGGCGGTGGCGACGGCCGTCGCGACCGCGCTGGCATGAGCGGCCTGCGCTTTGGCGGCCTTGTCGCTGGACAGCACGGTGATCGTGCGTAGAGCCGGATCTTTCGGGGCAGTCTTGTCGGTGCGGAACTCGGTGAAGCGGTAGCTGCCCAGCACCAGCCCCTCGACTGCCGCTTCCAGGACCCCGGCGCCCGGCAGTGCGGACAGGGTGGTGATCGCGGCCTCGGCGCCACTGAGCGCGCGCGCCGCCGAGCCGGCCGCGCGGCGGATCACGTCCGCCGGCCACTCGTCGCGCGCCTTGCCCACGCCGACCGTCAGAACGCTGGCCACCGGTAGCGACTTCACCACCAGCCGGTGTGCCTGCTCGGCGGCGCCGGTGGCGTTCAGCGCGCGCAAGCCTTCCTCGATCTCGGTGACCGCATCTTTCGACAGAAACGGTTCGGCAGCGACGACCGCCGCGCCCGGCTCGTCGTTGACGTCCTCGGGACCTGTTGACACCACCGGAACGATCAACACCGCCGATTTGACGCCGCGGCGGGGCAGCGAAGAGGCGACCGAGACAGCGGGGGCCAGGTAACCGGGTTGTGTGCTCACGAAGATCAACCCTAACGATCGCGGGTTTGGGATGCCTGCCGATGCCGCGAACACGTCCGCATCGTTCGTGTCTTGGCCCTGTTCAAGCCATGGGTGCGGCTAGTATTTCGCCGATGCCCACAGGACAAATCGCTGATTCCTGCGTGCTGTGGACCGGCTTCGACATCTCGATCGTGGCCAGGAACTACGCGCAGTTGGCCGGAGTCCTTGCCGGTTTCGCATTCGTCGTCATCAATCTCGTGCTCGACCGCAGCTATCGACGTCGCGGCGACGGTAAGTCGCGGGCCGCGCATGAGGTCGAGCACGAGACGCTGACCGGCGTCGCCCTGATGAATGCGTTTCTCGGACTGTTCTTGTCGGCCATCCAATACAGCCTGCTGGCCGGCGAAAACGGCTGCTCGCTCACCGGCGGCCGGGCCGCGTCGGCGGAATTGCTCGGCGGCATCTCCTTCGTGGCATCCGTGTACATGCTGCTGTATGCGGTTGTGCAGTTCGTGTCGGGTTCGGCGGGGACGCTCGCGAAACACTGCGTATTCATTGTCGCGGTGCTGGTTCCGCCGATCGCGGTGTTCTTCATCGAGGCGACGATCTCGGACCTGGCCCTGGCGCTGGCCGACCCGAGAACACGACAACCGCTCCAGCCGTTGTGGGACGACGCCAACAACCTTTCGGTCCCGATCGCGCTGGCGGTCCTGGTCGTCGCCGCAGCGGTGTGGCGTGTCGGGCGCAAGAGGCGGTTGTCGGAAGTGTCTTCGGCCCGTCGTGTGCAAACGCTCCGCACCGCGCTGCCGTACGTCACGGTGATCGTCGTCATATCGGCCGTCGTGCGGGCCGTCACGGCGCTACCGGTGCGGAATCCGGCCGCACATCTTTCGGCGGGCGAGGCGTGGTTGTGGGTGGCCGTCTTCGCTGCCCTGATGCTGGTGCAAAGCGCGACATTGTCGTTGCAGACCGGTGTGGAGCTTGCCTACGTCGACGCCGAGCAGCCGGGTCAGGCCTCTGCCCGGCCCAGCTCGTAGGCGATCACTGGAGCGTCGAAACCCTTGAGCTGCAATGGTTCCTGGACGACGGCGGGCCACTGCGGCAATTGCTTGTAGAGCTCCTCGGCGGCCAGGATCTGTCCCGGCGCCGCCGCGGCCACCAGCCGGGCGGCCAGGTTGACCGCGTTGCCGAAGTAATCACCGCTCAGGGCCAGGATGGGCCCGTAGGCCAGGCCGGCGCGGACTTGCAGCCCGGCCTCTCGCGCCCGCGGATGGTCGACGAGGTCGAGCGCAGCCGTGGCCAGCCGCTCCGGTTTTGGGCTCACCCACATCACCGCGTCGCCGAGAAACTTCACCACCCGACCGCCGTCGGCATGCACCACATCGCTGACCGTGGCGTCGAATTCGGAGAGCATCGCTGACAACTCGGCCGGCGTCAGCGTCTGGGTCAACGCCGTGAAACCCGAAAGGTCCGCAAACCCGACGCCGCACAGCACGGTGACCGACGGACCGCGCTGCACGCTCTCGATAAACATGCGGGTGCTCACCAGATGGTGGCGGTGAAAGGCGTCGATCATCGCCCCGACGCGGGGGACGAATTCTGCGGTCTCGCGGTAGGCCTGCGCGGTGGCGAGTTCGTCCCCGGTGAGGCCGAGCCACATTTTGGGCTGACTCGTCCGGATCATCGACGAGACGGCCTCGGCCAGCCGGGCGACCGTCGCTCCCAGGACGCGCAGGTAACCGTCCGCGGCGTCGGGGCCCAACTGCATCCTCATCGCCACCCAGGTGGCCAGGCCGTCGACGTCGGCCTGACTCAACGCCGGGGTATCCGGGTCCGCGACAGTCAGGCCGAGCATGGCCCAGCCACGTTCGACCTCCTCCAACGTCACACCGATCGAATCTGCGGCGGTCCGCAGGGTATAGACCTGGGGTCCGGACCACAGCAGGACGTCACCGGCAAGTCCGAACAGGCGGCCGTTGCGCTCCGCCTCGACCATCTCGTCCACGGTGAAACCGAGGCCCGCCAAGTACTCGATCAGACCGGCCCGCTCGCCCGCGTTGGCGATCCCGGCGGCCTGCAGCGCCTCCAAATCGACCACCTGGCCAAGTGTGCCAGTCGCGGCCCGCATTAGGGTGAAATGCCTATGAGTGATGACCTGTTGCACGGACCGCTCGATGACCGCCACCGTGCGCACGGCGCGAGCTTTGCCGAGTTCGGCGGATGGCTGATGCCAGTGTCATATGCCGGCACCGTCGCTGAGCACACTGCGACGCGCAATGCCGTCGGCCTGTTCGATGTCAGTCACCTGGGCAAGGCGTTGGTGCGCGGGCCCGGCGCCGCGCAGTTCGTCAACTCCGCGCTGACCAACGACCTCAATCGAATTCAGCCGGGCAAGGCGCAATACACGTTGTGCTGCAACGAATCTGGCGGCGTGATCGACGATCTGATCGCCTATTACGTCGGTCCCGACGAAATGTTCCTGGTGCCCAACGCCGCCAATACGGCTGCCGTCGTTGCCGCCCTGAAAGATGCTGCGCCCGCAGGGCTGAGCATCACCGACGAGCATCGGTCCTACGCGGTGCTCGCCGTGCAGGGCCCCCGGTCTACCGAGGTGCTCACCGAACTCGGCCTGCCAACCGACATGGACTACATGGGCTACGCCGACGCGGCGCTCGAGGGCGTGCCGGTGCGGGTATGCCGCAGCGGATACACCGGTGAGCACGGCTACGAGCTGCTGCCGCCGTGGGACTCCGCCGGAGTGGTGTTCGACGCGCTGCTGGGCGCGGTCACCCGCGCGGACGGACAGCTGGCCGGTCTGGGGGCGCGTGACACGCTGCGCACCGAGATGGGCTATCCGCTGCACGGCCACGAACTCTCCGCCGAAATCTCGCCGCTGCAGGCCCGCTGCGGCTGGGCGATCGGCTGGAAGAAGGACGCGTTCTTCGGTCGCGACGCGCTGCTGGCCGAAAAGGAGGCGGGCCCGCGGCGGCTGCTGCGGGGTCTGCGCGCGGTCGGTCGCGGTGTGCTGCGGCCAGACCTGAACGTTCTCGACGGCGACACCGCAGTTGGGGTCACCACGTCGGGCACGTTTTCGCCGACGCTGAAAGTCGGTATCGCGCTGGCATTGATCGATGTCGACGCCGGTGTCGAGGACGGCCAGCACGTCACTGTCGACGTCCGCGGCCGCGGCGTCGAATGCGAAGTGGTGCGCCCGCCGTTCGTCGATCCAAAAACTCGATAGCGCCCGGTTATACAATCGCCTGATGACCAGCGACGTCCTCGAGTTCACGGTGTCACGCACCGCAAACCCGGCTAGCGACGACGCCCGCCTGGCGATTCTGGCCGATCCCGGCTTCGGGAAATATCACACCGACCACATGGTGTCGATCGATTACACCGACGGCCAGGGTTGGCACAATGCGCAGGTCTGCGCATACGGTCCGATCGAATTGGATCCTTCGGCGATCGTGCTGCACTACGCCCAGGAAATCTTCGAAGGACTCAAGGCCTATCGCTGGGTGGACGGGTCGATCGTGTCGTTTCGCGCCGAAGCCAACGCCGCGCGGATGCAGTCCTCGGCGCGCCGGATCGCGATTCCCGAACTGCCCGGTGAGCTGTTCATCGAGTCGCTGCGTCAACTGATCGCCGTTGACAATCACTGGGTGCCGCCGGCCGGCGGTGAGGAGTCGTTGTATCTGCGCCCGTTCGTGTTTGCCACCGAGCCGGGGTTGGGGGTGCGGCCGGCAAAGCAGTATCGCTATCTGGTGATCGGGTCTCCGGCGGGAGCGTACTTCAAGAACGGGATCAAGCCCGTAACTGTCTGGATCTCAACGGATTACGTGCGCGCCAGCCCGGGTGGTACCGGCGCGGCGAAGTTCGGCGGCAACTATGCCGCCTCGCTGGTGGCGCAGGCTGAGGCCGCCGACAACGGGTGCGAGCAGGTGGTCTGGCTGGATGCCGTGGAACGCCGCTACATCGAAGAGATGGGCGGAATGAACCTCTTCTTCGTGTTCGGCAGCGGGGGATCGGCCCGCTTGGTTACTCCCGAGCTGTCCGGTTCTCTGCTGCCGGGTATCACCCGAGACTCACTGCTGCAGTTGGCAACCGACGCGGGGTTCGCCATCGAGGAACGCAAGATCGACGTCGACGAGTGGCAGAAGAAAGCCGCCGCCGGTGAGATCACCGAGGTGTTCGCCTGCGGCACCGCCGCGGTCATCACTCCGGTTTCGCAAGTGAAATACGGCGACACCGAATTCACCATCGGGGACGGCGAATCCGGCGAGGTGACGATGGCGCTGCGCGACACCCTCACCGGAATTCAGCGTGGCACCTTCGCCGACACCCACGGCTGGATGTCACGGCTGGGTTGACGGTTACTTCGTCGACTCCTCGTTCCAGGCGAAACTGTTGAACCTGCGCACTCTCATTCGCCAAGAGCCACAAACTCGATTGATGATGTGATTTGGGCGTATTGCATCACGTTTGGCCGTAGGCTTCAGCGCGCGAATCCCGCCCTTTGGGCGCTGCGACTAACGCGCCGGGAGGCCCGCCGATTACCGCCGGAGGTATGAAAATGGTCAACCCGAAAAGCCCGACGCCCCAAGGGCCGCGTCGTCCCGTGTCGGTGCTGGGCACGTTGTTGCCGCATCTGCATCCTGAGCGTCATCATGTGTATCGCGATGTCACCGCGCTGGCGTTGTTGGCGGCGTTGATCGCAGCGGGGTTCGGGTCGCTGCCGGTGGCGTTGGTGTTGACGGCGGTGGCGTTGCCGGCGGCGGTGCTGGTCTACATTCACGATCACCGGTTGTGGCACGACGAGCCGATCACGGTGATCGTTGTGGTGTTTGGGCTTTCACTGCTACTCGGTGTTGGGGTCGGTCTGCTGGAGACTCATTTCATCCATTTGGTGGCGGCGGGCTCGACCCACTATCACCTACCGTCGGTTCCGCGGATCCTCGAGTTGGGTCTGCTGGTTCCGGTGGCGGCGTTCGTAGCGGTAGTGATTGCCCCGCTGGTGATCAGCGGCCGCCCGTCGTTCCGGCATCCGCTAGATGTCGTGGTGGCTGGTTCGCTCAGTGGTGCAGCACTGTCGTTGGGGCTGAGTGTGGTGGTCCAGCATGGAGCATTTACCCACGTGCAGGTGACGGCGGGTGACCCGGCGCACGTGGCGTTTATCGCGTTGACGTTGGGCTTTTTGCAGCCGATTGTGCTGGCGACGGCGGCGACGGTAGCTGTGCTGGGGTTGCGTCGGTTGGGTGTGAGCCCGGTGCTCGGGGTGATCGAGGGATTGGTACTGGTGGTGGCCTACGAGTTGGCGATCACCGTGTTGCACCCGTATGGGACGCGCGGGATTGTATTGACCGCGCTGGCGGCGTTCGTGTTAGCGGCGGCGGGACTGGTTGCGGCTCGTAATGCGTTGCATGCGGCGTTGCTTGCCGGCACGGGCGCGGATGCGCAGGGTACGGAAGCCCCTGACGTGGAACATCGGTTGCATGCCGGCTTGGTCAGGGCGATCGTTGCGGCGGTCGTGGTGATCGCTGCGGTCATCAGTGTGGCGGTGGCACTGAGCGGTCCCTCGACGCGCCCCGCGCCGCCGGGAGAGGGCGGCAGCGGACGGATCGCGCCGCACTCT
>DATDLZ010000052.1:0-29742 GCA_036519055.1 Mycobacterium sp. | reverse complement strand
GAATTGCCAACGCCTGCTGATCGCGCTCGCCACTGTGTCAGCTCTGGTTGTCTTCGCGCCGGTTGCGCGATCGCTCGGGAAACGCGGAGTCGCTGCGACCGTCCTATCGGTGGCCACCGTTGTCTGGATGATCGCCAACGTCGCACCGGTCCCGTGGCTCGCCGTCGCGTACGGCCGACGGATGATCCTGCAAACGGACCCCGGACGCGTGCTGTATGTCGGCGAAGGCCGCAACTATTCGGTGGCGATTTCCGAACCGCCCGACGGCAGCCGCTATTTCCATGTCGCCGGGAAAGTGGAAGCTTCCACCGCTCTCGCCGATATGCGCCTTCAGCGCATGCTCGGCAACCTTCCCGCGCTGTTTCATCCAGACTCCAAATCCGTTTTGGTCGTCGGCTTCGGCGCGGGCGTCACCGCAGGCTCTTTTGTGCTCCAACCGACAGTCGAAAAAATCGCGATCTGCGAGCTCGAGCCGTTGGTCCCACCCGCGGCCGATAAATATTTCCGAAAAGAAAATTACGACGTCAAGAATGACCGTCGCACGACGATTCACTATGACGACGCCCGCCATGTCATCCTCACGTCGAAGGAAAAATTCGACATCGTCACGTCAGACCCGATTCATCCGTGGGTCAAAGGCACGTCCTCGCTGTACTCGAAGCAATATTTCGAGCTGGTCAAGCAGCACCTGAGGCCCGGCGGCATCGTCACTCAATGGGTTCCGCTGTACGAGAGCGACTTCGCAACCGTAAAGAGCGAGCTCGCAACGTTTTTCGATGTGTTTCCCAACGGCACCGTGTGGGCCAATACCATCAACGGTCTGGGCAACGACCTCGTCTTGCTGGGCCAGGTCGAGCCCTTGAAGGTCAACGTCGAGGCGCTGGAAGCCCGCTGGAGTCGTGCCGAGTACGCGCGCGTCACGCAATCCTTGGGCGCCGTGAACTTTCACGACGCGACCGACGTTCTTGCCACCTACGCCGGTCGCGCATCGGACTTGAAACCCTGGCTCGCCGGCGCGGACATCAATGACGACATGAGCATGCGATTGCAATATCTGGCCGGCGTGGGCCTGAATTACGACGATCCTGGCTCAATCTACGCGGATATCCTTCGATATCGCCGCTTCCCGCGTGAGCTGTTCACCGGCTCCGAGCAGCGCGTCCGTGCCTTGGAAGACCAGCTGAACACATTCAGTCGGCCGCCTTCCCGCTAGGACAACCCAGGTGCCGTAGCGGGACCGCGCTGTTACTTAGCCGGCGCCGCTTCTTCCTTAGCCGGCGCGGCTACTTCCTTGCCGACGTCCTCCAGGTTCACGCCCGCGGTCTCGATCCGGAACAGGTAGGTCACGACCGCTCCCAACACGAAACACACGACCAGACCCCAAAGCAGCGCGGTTGTACCGATGGTCTTGAGCAGGATGGGAAACAGGAACGCCGTCAACACCGCCCCGATCTTGGCGAAGGACGCCGCGAAGCCGGCGCCCTTACCCCGGACCTCGGTCGGGAAGACCTCGCCGGCAAGCAGATAGGTCATGGCGTTCGGACCGAAGTTGACCATGAAGTAGAACAGCGTGAAACCGAGGAAGAGTAACCACATCACGTTGCTGCCGTCCGGACGGATGGACAGCCCGGCCAGCAGCATTCCCACCGCGCAGCCGATGAAGCCCCAGATCTGCAATTTGATACGCCCGACTCTGTCCACCAGGAGGATGGCGACGATGACACCCAAGACGAACAGCACGTCCATCATGGCCGAGCCCTTGGCGCCCAGGATGTCGTTGTGGATGGTGTCCGATAGCCCGTGCGACTTCGACTCCTTACCGATGACGGCGCCCAGAATCGTCGGTGTGAAGATGCCGATGCCGTAGACGCCCAGGTCCTGCAGGAACCATGGAACCGAGGCCAGGATCGTCGCGCGACGGTTTCTCTTCTTGAACAGCGACAGGTAGGAGCCGTGCTCGTCGGCAGCCTTGGCCGTTTGGGCCAAGTGCGCCAGCGACACGTTTTTGGGGTATTGCGGGGTGCGCTTGAGCAGTTGGGTGGTTGCCTTTTCGCCGTCCTCGGTTCGGCCCTTCGACACCAGCCAGTGCGGGCTCTCCGTGACATACAAGCGCCCGATGACGACCAGGATCGCCGGCACGATTGCCGCCGCGTACATCATCCGCCACGCGCCCAGGTTCGGGTTCGCATACAGGATGCCGAAGCCCAGCGCCGTGCCGAAGAACGCTCCGATGGCCTGGAATGCGAAGGCGCTCAGCACCAGCCGGCCCCGCATCGAGGTCGCAATGCTCTCCGAGATCACCATGTGCGCGGTCGGGTAGTCGCAGCCCAGCGCGATACCGGCCCCGAACAGACAGATGACCAGGGTGATGAAGTTGGGGGCGAACGTCAGACCCACCAAGAACACGGCAAAGATGATCATCTCCACGATGAACATCCGCTTGCGCCCGTAGCTGTCCGCCAAACCACCGAGGGCCGTCGCACCGACCAGGATGCCCGCCAGGGAGGCCGCGGTAACCATGCCTTTCTCGGCTGCGTTCAGGTGGAATTGGATCGAGATCAGCGGCAGGGCAACGCCGGTCATGAACACGACCATGCCCTCGAAGAACTTGCCCGCGCAGGCCAGCGCCCAGATCCGGAACTGCATGGCGGTCATCGGCATCGATTTCAATGCCGTGCCGTCAGGCCACTGGGGCAGCTCGTCGATGTATTCCTGCACCGACTTTCCGTTGACCTTCGGAGTCTGTGGTTTGTCGAGCATGTCAGTCATGTGACCTCTCCCAGAGTCGTTGCCATCGACCTCGCCTACCCGACGCTGCAAAGGCCGCGATGCAGCGCGGTTTCGCCGGCGTGCGTGACCCACGCTGACCAGCGTCAACCCCGCAGACGCTAAGTCAGACAACTGAACGGCCGCTAACACCCGGATGAATTCGGCAAACTGTGCTGCACTTCCAAGGAAGTCGGCGGTGCGGGGAGTCGGCGTGGCAGCCGTTTGCCCAATTCAAAGCTATATTCAGGCCATTGAGCGTTCCGAAATCCGCAATCCTGGCGAGTCGTGATGGCATCGCGGGTGGCAAACTCTCCGGCCCCGACGACGGCTTCACCTGTTGTTTGCTTCCGGATTGATTCGATGTCGTTATCGGTGACTATTACTTCTCGCGGACGTGCTCGAACCGACGCGCGGCGCTGAGGCGCGCACGACGTGGCATTTCCGGCCCGACGAACGGGCGGCCGATGTGCGGCTGATAGGTCCTTTTCAAGGAGGCAAACATGAAGCAGCACAAGGGCTTTATGGCGGCCGCAGGCCTGCTGGTCGCGGGCGCTCTGGCGGTCTCGGCGTGTACGCACCTCGACGGGCCACCCACCTACGCCAAGGACGTCAAGGTCGACTGCGGTGGCAAGCAGGACATCACCGGCAGCGGTTCGACCGCTCAGGCCAACGCGATGAGCCACTTCATCACGAGCTACGAGGAATCGTGCACGGGCAAGCAGCTGAACTACACGGCCAGTGGGTCGGGAGCCGGCGTCGCCGACTTTCTCGCGGCCAAGACCGATTTCGGCGGCTCGGACTCACCGCTCAGCGGTGACGAATACGCCGGCGCCAAGCAGCGCTGCGGCGGTACCGACGCATGGAACCTGCCTGCTGTCTTCGGTCCGATCGCGATCACCTTCAACGTCAAGACGACCGACGTCCTCAACTTCGACGCACCCACGCTCGCCAAGATCTTCAGCGGCGCCATCAAGCGTTGGGACGACCCGGCCATCACGGCGCTGAACGGAAACATGCCCGCCGAGGACATCCACGTGATCTACCGCAGCGACGCATCCGGAACCAGCGACAACTTCCAGCAGTACCTGCAGGCCGCATCTGGCGGCGCCTGGACCAAGGGCGCCGGCAAGACCTTCAACGGAGGAGTAGGAACCTCCGCCCAAGGCAACGAGGGCACGTCGGAAGCCGTCAAGAACACTGAGGGCGCGATCAGCTACAACGAGTGGTCGTATGCGATGAAGCAGCACCTCGATGTGGCCGGAATCAAGACAGGCGGCGGCGTCGTCGGCATCGGCAACGACTGGGTTGGCAAGACCATCTCGGACGTCACGATCAAAGGTCAGGGCAACGACCTCGTTCTCGACCTCTCGAAGGTCTACGCCACCGCTACGCCGGGCGCTTACCCGATCCTGCTGGCCAGCTACGAACTCGTCTGCTCCAAATACCCTGACGCTCAAGTGGGTACGGCGGTGAAGGCATTCATGCAGTCGACCGTCACCACCGGACAGCAAGGCCTCACCCCGCTCGGCTACATTCCGTTGCCGGCCGATTTCCAGACCAGGGTTGCAGCCGCCGTCAACAGCATCAGCTGAGACGTCGCCACCGAGGGTTTCGGCCAGGAAGAGAAACGTCTCGATCTCGGCTAGCATCACGTATGGCCTTCGATGGCACCAAACGATCGATACCGTGTGCCGTCCTGCTATTTCTCGCAGCGCTGTTTTCGCCAGCGGCGGCGTCAGCGGACCCGAACGACGGTACGTTCGTTGATGCCCTCGCCAAGGGCGGGGTCGTCCTTCCGGACCAGAACGCCGCAATCGCTATGGCCCACACGGTGTGCGCCGGACTCGATCAGAACGCTAAACCCAGCCTTCTCGCGATGAAGCTGATGAAGGATACGGACCTTTCGATGAAGCAGTCCGGCTACTTCATCGGTGTTGCCATCTCCGCGTACTGCCCGCAATATGTGGGGCACACCGACAATTCGACGCGCTATCTCAACCCCGGCCTCCCGCTGATGTGATCAGCCCCCGCGGGCTTCGACCATCGCTGAGCGGTTGACCTTGGTCGCGGCCGTTCGCGGGATCTGGTCGACGAACTCCACGGTCTTGGGCACCTTGTATGCGGCCAGCCGGGTTTTCGCGTAGACGATGACATCCCGTTCGGTCAGCGACTGTGTGCCGTCGGCCAGTTGGACCACGGCGTGCACTCGACGTCCCCACTCGCGGTCGGAGAGTCCGATGACCACCACGTCGGCGATGCCGTCGTGTTCGGCGAGCGCGCATTCCACCTCGGCGGGAAAGACGTTGGCACCGCCGGTGATGATCATGTCGCTGCGGCGATCGGCGATGTAGAGATAACCGTCGGCGTCGACGTGGCCGAGATCGCCTGCGGTCCGGAACCCGTCGGGTGTCGACGGCAACAGCGGCGCACCGCCCAGATAGCGGTATCCAGCGCTCATCGGCGAGCGCAGATAAATCTCGCCGAGCTCACCGGGACTCACCGGCTCGCCCTGCGGGTCCAGGATGCGCACTTCGGTGTCCCGGAAACCGCGGCCGACACTGCCAACGTGCGCCAGCCACTCGTCACCGCGTAATGCGGTGATTCCCAGGCCCTCGGTCATCCCGTAAGCCATCACGACCTGTTCCGGGCTGAGCAGGTCGAACCAGGTGCGTAGCAGCGTATGTGGCATCACCGCGGCGCCCTGCAAGATCCACGCGACGCTGGATAGATCCCGCTCGCGTATGTCGGGAAGGGCGGCGATGCGGGCGAGCATCGTCGGTGTGGCTGTGAAGTTGGTGATGCGGTAGCGCTCGATCGCATCCACAACGGTTGCCGCATCGAACTTTTCGAGTATCACCAATCGGTCGCCGCCCAGCAGATAGGTCAGCGGTGAGAAGCCGTTGGTGTGATACATCGGAGCGGGCACCAGGATCGTCTGCGGCTGCGCCGTCGGCGCCCAGGCGGCCAGGAACGGGAACGACGACTCCGGCGTCCAGGTGCCTTGCGCCAGAGTGAGAATGACCTTCGGCAGGCCGGTGGATCCGCTGCTGCATATCCCGTTCGCGTTGGGGGATACCACCGCCGGCAGCGGGTCATCGGACTGGTCGCCGGCGCGCGCGGTGAGCGTAGACAGCGTCTGTTCGTCTACGGCGACCGCCGGGTCGATGACCTCCAGCAGCCGAGACCGCTCCCAGTCGGGCAGATCCCAGCGCATCGGAACCGGGACAGCGCCGATCTTCCAACAACCCAGCACGGCCAGCACCAGTTGCTCGGAGTTGGGAATCGCGAGTGCGACAAGCGAACCGACCTCAGCGCCGCTGGCTGTCAGCGCCCGTCCCCATTGATTGGCCCGGTGGTCCAGTTCCGCGAAGGTCATCGAGTGCGCCGCACCGTCGCGCGCGATAACGATGAGAGCAATAGCATCACAACGCTGTTCGGCGAGCTGCTGAAGTTTGGCGCCGAACGGAATTCCTTCGTCAAGCGGTTGGGAAGCCTCTTCAGCAGCGACGGGGCCGGTGCTCACGCCGATACCGGTCCCGAGAACAACGTCTCGAACCCCCCGTCGCGGATGCCGGGCAGCAGCCGCATCGCGAGCACCTCGGTGCTGACCGGCAGCCGGATCAGCGGCTGGGTGTGCCGGTCGAGCACGCTGACGTCGGACTCGTCGCAGAAGCCCAGCGCTCCCAGTAACTGGTGCGCGGTGCGCAGGACTTGTCGTGCGGTCTCGCCGGCCTTGAGGCGGAGGATCAGTGCGTCAGCCGAACGCACCTGCGCCGGAACAGATTCGATTCGGCTGACGGTGTACTTGGCGAGCTCGTGAAGCCCGCGTGCCGCGACAGCGGCGTCGGCGACCGTGAATCGGACCGCCTGGAAATCCGCCAGCGGCTTGCCGAACTGCATCCGCGCGACAACGTGCTGTCGAGTGATCTCCAGGCACTGCTGCACTGCGCCGACGATCCGCCAGGACCCCAGCGTCAGATGCAGATCGACGTCGGCGGCCGGCACCGTCCCGTCGGGCGCGCCCAACGTGGCCGGAACCAGAAAAGGTCCGAGCTTGGCGGCAGTGCGTGACGACGGCTGCACCCGGTAGCGCGTGCCATCGAGGTCGGCGGCGATCCAGTCGCCGGCCAAGTCGCCGTGATCGATCCGGGGTGCTTCGGGATTGACCAAGGCGAGCCGGGCACCGTCGATCGTCATCAGCTCCTCGACGAGCGGATAGGGCAGCGCCGTTGCGCCGGCAGCCTGGCAGAGCACTGCGGCGGCCAGCAGATCCTCGGAAGAGGATCGCACGTCGAGGTCGAACGCGCCGAGGTCCGACAGTGCGGTCCGGGCATCCTGGCGGAGCCGGTCGTCGGCCTCGGCCTGCAGCGAGGCCTGGGGTCCGCCGAACCGGATGAGCCGTTTGGTGGCGACAGCGGAGAACTCGGCAATATCTTCTGGCAGAGCGGTTTTCATCGGTGAGCTCCCAAGGTTTCCCGCGCGACGAGCATCCGCTGCACTTCGATGGTTCCGGACGCGACCGTGGCGGCCTGGGCGTAACGCCAGTGGTCTTCGACAGCGCCGTGCAGCGCCGCCGACGAGCCGCTGTCCAGCGCCGTTGGCCCGAGCACGTCGAACAGCAGCTCGGCCACTTGCTGGTCGCAGGTGGTGGTCGCGATGCGTGCGGCGCTTGCCGCGGCACCGGCTGACGGGTCGTCCTGCAATGACACCGCGCGATAGGCCAGGAGCCGGGCGACTCGAAGGTCGATCAGTGCCCGCACCCAGCGCGTGCGGATGGATTCGGGCAACTCATCCCAGTTGTCACCGAGTTCGGTTTGCATCCGGTCGAGCAGTGACTCACACCGGGCATACCTGGCGATGCCGACGCGCTCGAAGGCAAGCGCTTCGCGCATCACCCGCCAGCCGTCGCCCAATTCGCCGAGGACCTCGTCGGGGAACACCTCGACACCGTCGAGAAAGACCTCGTTGAGGTGATGGGGCCCAAGCATCGAGCGGATTGGCCGCACGATGATGCCGGCCCGGTCCATCGGAACCAGAAAGAGGCTGAGCCGGTTGGCTTTCGGGGCATTCGGGTCGGTGCATGCAGCCAGCACGCACCATGACGCCATCTGGGCGTAGGAGGTCCAGACTTTCTGCCCGGTGATGCGCCAACCTTCACCGTCGGGTACCGCGCGGGTCCGCAGCGACGCGAGGTCCGTTCCGGCCTCAGGTTCGGAAAAGCCCTGACACCAGATCACCTCACCGGCAGCGATGGCGGACATGTGCCTGGCCTTCTGCTCGGCGGTCCCGTACCGCATCAGCGCGGGCCCGACCCAGTTGATGCCCATGTACTGGGCACCGCGGGGTTCGTGGTGGGCCCACATCTCCTCGCGCAACACGGTCTGCTGCCACACCGAACCGCCACCACCGCCGTGTTCCTTCGGCCAGGCCAGGGCCAGCAGCCCGTCGGATGCGAGCATTTTGCAGAACGACTCGGTGGTCGCCAAATCTTTCGGGTCGTTGGTGCAAGCGCCGAGGAAGCCTTCGGGGATATGCGTGGAGATCAAGTCCCGCAAGCGCTTTCTGAGTTCGACAGCATCGGTGCCGAGGTCGTAATCCATCGTCATCCCTTCGGCAATCCGAGCAGTCGCTCGGCGATGATGTTGCGTTGGATCTCCGATGTCCCGCCGTAGATGGTCGCCGCTAGGGCGTCCTGGCGTTCGAAAAGCAGATCGGTGTCGTCGATCGAACGGGGCCCGGCCGCCGCGGCTGAAAGCTCCCAAACCCGTTGCAGTGTCTGCGAACCGAGGAGTTTGAGAATGTCGGCTTCGGGGCTCGGCCGGCCGGCCAGTTCGTTGTTCAGTGCGCGATACCCGGTCGCCCGCAGTGCTTCGGCGTCGGCGAGCAGCGAGCCGAGTTCGGCGAATACCTCGCCGGAGGCGTAGTCATCGTGGGTGGCTTGGGAATCCCGCACCGAGCTGAGGCCGCGCTGGATCTCGACCCAGTTCATGACCCAAATCATCTGCCGCTCATGGTTGAGCGACGACATCGCCACCTGCCATCCGCCGTTGACCGGTCCAAGCAAACTGTCGGCCGGAATCTCGACATCGTCGAGAATGACTTCGCAGAAGGTCTCATCGGAGATCGATGCCATTCGAATGGGTTCGATGGTGACCCCGGGGGATTCGAGATCGAGGATGAGGCAGGAGATTCCGCGATGTTTGGGTGCGTCCGGATCGGTACGGGCATACAGCGTGCACCACCGCGACTGGTGGGCTTGCGTCGTCCAGATCTTTCTGCCCTTGACCCGGAACACATTCCCGTCTGGGCCGTGACGTACCGCACGTGTGCGCAGGCTGGCGAAGTCGGAGCCGGCTTCGGGCTCGGACATGCCCAGTGCCCACCACTCGTCGCCGCGCAACAATGGGACCAGCAGACGGTCGATTTGTGCGGCGGTGCCGAATTGGCGGATCCCGGGCGCGGCAACACCTGGCCCGGCGACGTTGGGTAGTTTGGGCGCCGATCGCA
The DNA here is from genome assembly GCA_036519055.1 of Mycobacterium sp. Taxonomy (GTDB): domain Bacteria; phylum Actinomycetota; class Actinomycetes; order Mycobacteriales; family Mycobacteriaceae; genus Mycobacterium. Next base: position 20,466 of record DATDLZ010000052.1, on the reverse strand, counting down.
TCGCCGCCTCGAGTCGGATCTCCATCGCTTCGGCCAAGCCCAGTGATCGCCCACCGTGCTCGGGCGACCAGGTCGGCTGCAGCCAGCCCGCCTCGAATGCCGCACGCTGGTGAGCCCGACGAAGTCCGATGTCCCAGCGGTATTCGCGATAGCGCTCGTAGTAGTCGTTCGGCAGGAAGTCCGTCAGCCACGCCGCGTATTCGGCGACAAGATCTGTCTTGAGCTCGGTGTGCGTCATGCGGCGCTCCCGGCGAAGCGGCGTCCCACCGCGTGGTAGAGCGCGCGGCTGTCGCCAAGCGTCGAGGCACCTTGCCATGCATGCCGCAGATAGAGGTGCATGTCGTGCTCCCAGGTCTGCGCCAACGCGCCGTGGACCTGCACCCCGGTGCGCCCGCAGCCGACTGCCGCCTCGGCTGCCGCCGCCTTGGCCAGTGCCGCCGCGTTCCAGCCCGCGGCGACCGAGGTCGCCGGGTCGTCGAGCCGCGCGGCCGCGGCGTAGGTCAGACCACGGGCGCGTTCCAGCGCGACATAGTTGTCGGCCAAGGCGTGCTTGATGCCCTGGAATGCGCCGATCGGCTTGCCGAACTGCTGGCGTGTTTTCGCGTACTCGATCGCGCGGTCCAGCGCGGCGCCGGCGACACCGACCAGGTCGGCGGCTGCCGCGACCAGCGGTGTCGCCAGAGCTGATTCCAGGTCCACCGGCGCGATGGCTATCGCCTGGGCGTCGACCTCGACATCGGCGACCGGCTGGGCGGGGTCGGTGCATTCGGCCTCGTGCACGGTCACGCCATCGCCGACGCGCACGACGGCGGCGACCGGCCCGTCGGCCGACGAGGCCAGGGTGACGACGAGTTCGGCGCGGGGGAGGCCGGGCACCGCGACTGCCCGCCCCTGCACCCGCCCGTCCTGCAGCGTCATCGGGACCGCGGGCAGTCGATGGCCCGGTGGGTGAACGGCCAGTGCGGCTACCACGCCGCTGCCGATCTCGGCCAGCACATCGTCGACGGCGGGACCGCCCAGACGGAGCAGACCCGCGGCCAGGCCGACGCTGGACAGCAACGGAACAGGCGCCAGCGCCGCGCCGCACTCCTCGAGGACAACGGTGAGATCCATCCGACCGAAGGAGCTGTCGCTATCGGCGGTGGGCACGGCGAGTTCGCTCCAGCCGAGGTCGACGACCGTCTTCCAGACAGTGCGCCAGCGATCGGGATCCGTCATGACCTGCCGCGCGATCGCCGGCGGGCACTCGGCGCGCAGGACGTCACGCACGCTGTCGCGCAGCGCCAGTTGACCCGAATTCAGTCCGACGTCCATAAGGCCCCTAACATAGTAAAAATAGTAAACTAGCGCGACAAACGTCAATCGCGGCGGCGTCGTGACTTCAGCGATCCGATTGGTGGTAGGTAATGGCGGAGTGGTACCTATTCCTGCCGCAGGTCAGGGTGCCGATCGCCGACATTGTCGATCGGGCACGCCACGCCGAAGCCAGCGGATTCACCGGCATAGCGTTCATCGACCACCTCGAGGCACCCGGCCTGCCCGACGAAAGCATTTGGGAGGCAATGAGCGTCGCCACCTGGGTGGCCGCAAAGACCGAGCGGCTGCGGATCGGCCACCTGGTGCTCTGTGACGCCTTTCGTCATCCGGCGGTGTTGGCCAAGCAGGCCGTCACGTTGTCGGAAGCGTCGGACGGTAGGTTCGAGCTCGGCCTCGGCTCCGGGTCCTGGCCTGCGGAGTTCACCAGATTCGATGTCGGGCAACAAGATCCGGTGGCCCGGGTCAAACAACTCGAGAGTCATCTAGACGTGATAAGCCAGTACTGGGGACGCGGTGACGATGCCACCCGCAGCCAGTCGCCGCTTCCCACGCATCCGATACCGCTGATCCTCGGTGGGACTGGCCGACGAATGATGGAACTTGTTCGCAGATATGCGGACTGGTGGAATATCCCGGCCAACCACATCGACAGGCTGGCGGAACTGGCCCCCGCCGCCGGGTCGGCCCGAGTGTCGATTCAGCAGATGATCGGTTTCGTTCGTAAGGACAGCGATCCGGCCAAGGTGCGTGAGGTCAGCGCCCGGCGCTTCGGGAATCTCGGATCAGGCCTGGTTTGTGGCGATGCCGACGAATTGTCCGGACATTTCCGTGATTTGTCCGGTCAAGGCGTTGAGCGGTTCTATGTCTGGTTCGCGGATTTCGCCGCACCGGAATCGCTGCACGAATTCGGCGAAACGGTGATCAAAACATTCCCGCAATAGCGGCCCGGTCATTGACGCTGAGCGGCACGGCGGCGAGCCTCGTCGGGCACGACGGGCTCGCGGGCGAACGGGCCGCGCCGCACCGCGTGCAGCCGGATCTCCGGTAGATCCACCGACGGGTCCACGGTGTCGAGCCACGCGACGGCGTCGGCGACATCGGAGGCCGCAATGGCGTTCATCTCGAATGGAACATCCTGCAGCATCTCGGTTTCCACCGGTCCCGGCGTCACGATGTGCACGGCGATGCCGTCTCGATCGACTTCGAGTGCCAGCGCACGGGCAAAGGCGTTCATCCCGGCCTTGGACGCCGAGTAGGCGGTGCGGGCCATCATCGGTTCGTGCGCCGCCGAGGACGAGATGAACACCAGCCGGGAGCCGGGGCGCATCTTCGGCAGCGCGGCCGCGGTCACCACGAAGCAGGAGTCCAGGTTGGCCGACATGATCGTCTGCCACTGCTCGAAAGTCTGCTTGCGCGCGTATGTCCCGCCCAGAGTGCCCGCGGCGTGCACCACAAGGTCGATCGTCTCCAGCGGCCCGATCGCCCGCGCGAAGCCGTTCGGGTCGGATGCATCGGCGGCGATGTAACGGGCCCCGATCTCGTCGGCCGCGGCGCGCAGTGGGTCGACCCGGCGTGCCGAAAGCACTACGTCGTAACCCAGTTCGCAAAGTTTGGCAGCGCAGGCCTTCCCGATGCCACCACTGCCACCGGTTACCAGTGCCGTTCTCGCACCGATCAGCTCGTCCACGACTTAGAGATGACGGTTGTCCCGCGGGCGGCCCAACGCTTGCGGCGACACCGCGTAGATCCGTTGGTCCGGTCCGGCGGCCAGCACATGGCTCTGGGTGTCGGACAGGTGCCGGGCGGCGATCCGGCGCGCCCGGTCGACGTCACCGGCCTCGATCATGTCGGCAAGCTTGACGTGCGTGTTGAGCACGGCGCGACGTTTGGTCAGCGACGGGTAGGTGCCCTTGGCGGCGCTCTCGTCGGCCCACTGCTGCTCGTGGCTGGTCCACAGCGTTTCCAGGGTGCCGACAACGGCGATGATCGTGCGGTTGCCGCAGCCGCGGACGACGGAATCGTGGAATCTACGCCCGATTTCGGTGAACTCGGGCCCGTCTTCCAGGTGCGTCTCCATCGCGTCGTTGATTTCTTTGAGCTCGGGCACGATGGTGTCGGCGCGGTCCGTTCGCTGAGCTGCCAGTGCCGCGCACGCGGGTTCGAGTTCCAGGATCGCCGTCCCGAGATCGGCGACGACAACCGACTCACTCTGCAGCAGCAGACCCAACATGTAGGCGGCGCTGGTCTTGGCCGGAGCGTGCACGATCGCACCGCCCCGGTTGCCGCGCCGGACCGATACCAGGCCCTCGGTCTCCAGAATTCGCAACGCTTCTCGCAGCGAGACAAGGCTGACATTGAACTGCTCGACGAGCACTTCCTGGCGGGGCAGCAAATCGCCGTCGGCCAATTCGCCGTCGATGATCTGTCGCCGCAACTCGTCCGCGACGATCTCGGCGATCCGCGGCGCCGACAATCGACGTCGGGCCTCGGGGCCAATTCCCAGCGCAGTCATCTTATTCCAGCAGCGGAACGGCTGAATGGAGCCGCGGCCGCTGCAGCCGCGAACTCCATATACTGCAATTTTAGCAGTAATGGCATAATAGCCGCGCTGGTCAAGCGTACGGTCCTATGCGGGCGGAGTCCGACCGGCAAATTTACTAAGATGGCATAGACAACAACCCGACGAACGTAGACGGAAACACGTTGAGCGACGGGCACGACAGCCGACCGACACCGCTGGCGGACGTCCGTGTTGTCGAGATCAGCGACCGGATCGCCGGCAGCTACTGCGGAAAGCTGTTGGTCGACGCCGGTGCTGACGTCAGGAAAATCGAGCCGCCACAAGGGGATTGGTTGCGGCGGTTCAGCGCAAGCGGATCGGCCGTCCCGTCCGGCACGGACGCACCCCTGTTCGGCTATCTCAATGCCGGCAAGCGCAGCGTGACCTCGTCGGCAGTGGACCTTCGCTCCGAGCTCGCCGGCGCCGACATCATCGTGGTGACGGCCACCCGGTCGCAGGCGGCGCAGCTGGGCATCGATCCGCAGCAGGTGCTGGCGGAGTTCCCGCGGGCGGTCATCGTCACCATCTCCGATTTCGGCTGGACCGGTCCGTACGCCGATCGTGCCGCCAGCGAGTTCACCTTGCAGGCGTGGTCGGGCCTGACCGGCTTCCGCGGCGACCCGGCCGGACCGCCGATCGCGATCGGCGGCGACCTGGGGGAGTACATGGGCGGGGTGTTCGCCGCGTTCGGCGCGCTGGCCGTGCGCCGCCGCGTCGAGCAGGGCGGAGCCGGCGAGCATCTCGATTTGTCGATGCTGGAAGCAATCACGCTGATGCAAAGCGGCGAGTGGCTGCACTCGCAGCTGCTGCAGGCGCCGCCGGTGTTACGCACCATCGAAGTCCCGTCGATCGAGCCGGCCAAAGACGGCTACATCGGGATCACCATGGTCACCGGTCAACAGTGGCTGGATTTCGCGGCGATGGTCGACTGCGCGGAGCTGACCGAGATCCCGCAGCTGAGTTTCCAAATCGGGCGATGGCAATACCGCGACTTCATCCGGGAGCGGATCCGGCCGTGGCTGGCCGAACGCACCGTCGACGAAGTCGTCGAGCTCGGGCAGCTGTTCCGGTTGCCGATCGCGGCGCTGGGCAATGGCGCGACCATCCGGGACACCGCCTACGCCAGGGAACGCGGGGCGTTCGTGAAAAACCCGGCGGGCTTCCACCAGCCACGCACCCCCTGGCTGATGTCGCAGTGCAAACCGGCCGCACTGCGCGGCGCACCAGCGCTCGGCGAGGCCGACAACACCACGCCATGGCCCACCCGCGAGTACGGCGAGCCGCCGTCGGATCCCCGGCTGCCGTTGGAGGGCATTCGGATCGTCGATCTGACCGCGTTCTGGGCCGGGCCCGCCGCCACGCACCTGCTCGCGGCATTCGGCGCCGACGTCGTCAAAGTCGAGTCGATCCAGCGCCCCGACGGCATCCGGTACTCCGGCGGCATGCGAAAAGACCGCGACGACTGGTGGGAATACGGCTGGGTGTTCCACGCCATGAACACCAACAAGCGTTCTGTGACCCTGGATCTGGGGTCAGACGACGGGCGTCGCCTATTCAGCGAACTCGTCACCGACGCCGACGTGGTGATCGAGAACTTCTCCCCGCGGGTGATGGACCACTTCGGGCTGACCGCGGACGCCCTGCTGGCGATCAATCCGCGACTGGTCGTCGCCCGGATGCCTGCCTTCGGGCTGGACGGTCCGTGGCGCGACCGGGTCGGGTTCGCGCCGACGATGGAGCAGATCGCCGGCCTGGCCTGGGTCACCGGACTCGCCGACGGTCCGCCCATCCCACCCCGGGGTGCGTGTGACCCGCTGGCCGGTGTTCACGCGGCGTTCGCCGTGACGGCGGCGCTGTGCTTCACCGATCGCACCGGAGTCGGCCAGCTCGTCGAGCTGCCGATGATCGAGACGGTATTGAACGTCACCGCGATTCAGCCGATGGAAGCCGAGGTATTCGGGGTCACGCTGAGCCGGCGGGGCAACCGTGGACATGGCTGGGCCGTCCAGAACCTCTACCGCTGCGCGGGCGACGACGACTGGGTCGCCGTCACCGTTCGCACCGACGACCAGTGGCAGGGCCTCGTCGACGTGATGGGCCGCCCGTCGTGGACGGACGACGACCGGTTCGGCACTGTCGCGGGTCGACAAGCCCATGCGGACGAGATCGATCGTCAGCTGCAGGACTGGTTCGGCGGCCAGGATCTGCGCCGTGCCGTGGATGACCTTGCCGCTGCGGGCATTCCCGTCGCACCGGTGGTGTCGCCGTCGTTGGTCACCGAGAACGATCAGCTCAACGACCGCGGGTTCTTGGAAACACTCGAGCATCCGCGCACCGGTTCGGGTCGTTACCCGCGGCCGCCGTTCGCCCCGCTGGATGGGCAGCGCACGTGGCTGATGCGCCCGCCGCCCACGCTCGGCGAGCACAACGATGAGGTACTGCGGGACATCTGCGGGGTCACCGACCAAGAACTCGCCCGTCTGGCATCGGCCGGGGTGATCGGCACCCGGCCCAAAGGGCTGTGAAAGTAAGGAGCAAGCGATGCGCGTAATCGTCGACGAAACGTTGTGTGAGGCCAATGGATTCTGCGAATCGTTGGCGCCGGACATCTTCGAGATCGGGAAATCCGACGTGGTGCACGTCGCCGACGCCGACGTGCCGGAGCATTTGAAGATCGACGTGGCAGCCGCGGTCGACCAGTGCCCCAAGGCCGCGCTGCGGCTTGTCGACTGAGAGCGCCTACCGCGGCCTCAGCGTTACCGGCATCTCGTCGTAAATCGACATGTTGGTGGTCAGATTCGGGTAGGTCACCCGCGCCGGCCCGAGAGTGATGCCGTCGCAGCGCGGCAGCAGTTCATCCAGCACGGCGTGGATCTCGGCGCGGGCAAGCATGGCGCCCAGGCAGTGGTGCGCTCCGCCACCGCCGAACGCGACATGCGGGTTGGGTTGGCGTCCGATGTCGAACGTGAACGGCGACTCGAACACCTCCTCGTCGCGATTGGCCGAACGCAACATCGACACCACCCGCTCGCCCTTGGGGATGTGCTGACCGTCCATTTCGATGTCGACCTTGGTGCTGCGGGTCCAGTACGCCACCGGCGACGCCCAGCGCAGCACCTCCTCGACGGCGCTGGACCGCACGGATTCGTCGTCGCGGTACCGCTCGATCTGCTCCGGGTTGTCGACGAACGCCTGGAGCCCGATGGCCAGCGCGTTCTTGGTGGTATCGCTGCCGGCAAATGCGAGCACGAAGAAGAAGAACTCGAGTTCGTTTGCGGCCAAGCTGAATTGCTCGCCGTCGTCACCGGTGATGACGCCGGACGCAATCGTGCTCCAGATATCGTCGGCCGGATTGCGCCGCTTCTCGGCCGTGAGTTCCATGGCGTAACCGAAGATCGTCGCGAAGATCTCGGCGTCGAGTTGATCCCCGGTGGATTGAGCCTTGAGGATGCGGTCGAATCCGTCGAAGATGCGCGGCCGATCCTGTTCCGGAATGCCGATGATGTCGCCGATAACGGTCATCGGCAGCGCGTCGGCGACATCGTCGATCCAGTCGCCGCTGCCGCGGGCGAGCAGGTCGTCGATCATCCGCGACGCACGGGCCCGAATGCCGTCTTCGAGCTTGGCGATCGCCCGGGGCGTGAAGGCACTCGAGATGAGTTTTCGGTGCTTGCTCTGCTCCGGCGGGTCCAGTGTGATGATCGTCGGATACGACGCGAACAGGTCGGCCGGCTGGATAAGCGGACCGTTTACGGCCGTGAACGACTCGTGGTCGCGGTGCAGCCGCACGGCATGCCGGTGTTTGGTCGTCATCCAGAAATCCCGCTTGACGGTCTTTGCGACGCCAGGCGTCAGCCCGTGGCGGAACAGCGGTCTGGTACGGCGTAGCTCGGTGAACACGTCATCGGGAAAGCCATTGCGCCACAATGCGAAATCGGACAGATCGACTGTCGAAGCCGTCATCCGCAACCTCGATTCTCCTCGACGCTCACGCCGCGAAGGGTGCCGGTATGTTGACTCACCCTACCGTCGGCCGCAGCGTGCGTTGACGTTCAATGCTTAAAATAGTAAAAATAGACTGAGTCCGCCAACGCGGCGAGCGTGAGTGCGGCCGTGCGCGAGTTGGCTGCGCGGGAACGGAGAAGGTAGTGACGGACACGGTTTCGGACACCTCGATCGATCCGTCCGAACGCGAATTCGGGCCCAGCGGCATCAGCCTGTCGCCGTACCGATTCCCGACCGGATGGTTCATCATCGGCTTTGCCTCGGACCTGGCGGCCGGCGAGGTCAAGCGGGTGCACTACTTCGGCGAGGAAATGGTGCTGTTCCGCACCGAGTCCGGCGAGGTGAACGTGCTCGATGCGTACTGCCAGCACCTCGGCGCCAACATGGGTGTCGGTGGCACCGTCGAGGGGGAGAACATCGTCTGCCCCTGGCACGGCTGGCGGTGGCGCGGCGACGGCACGAATGCGCTGATCCCGTACAGCAAGATCGGCTGCAAGAACAACGTCCGCGTCCGCACTTACCACAGCACGGAGTGGTACGGCTTCATCCTGGTGTGGCACGAGCGGCACGGCCGGGCGCCGTACTGGCAGCCGCCGGTGCTGCCCGAACTGGAAACCGAGGAGTACTACCCGCTGCACCCGCACAGCCGAATGCTGAACCGGGTCAAGGTTCATGCGCAGATGATCATCGAAAACGCAGCCGACCCGTATCACGTGCAATACGTGCACAAGGCCGCCAGCCCGGCCAACACCACCTCATTCGAGGTTGCCGGCTACCACCTGCACGCCACCGTCAGCGCTCACTTCGGCGGTGGCCGCGAGCAGACCTGGCTGACCCCGAACGGCCCGGTCGACGCCAAGATCATCTACGACAACTACTCACTGGGCCTCGGCATCGTCCGCTTCCCCGGCGACCTGGTAGCCACCATCGAGGTGACCGGGCAGACTCCGGTCGACGAGGACTACACCGACTACTTCTATACGCAGGCGTCCGTTCGCGAACCCGGCGACACCGGCGACGCGCCCACCGGCCGCGCCGCCAAGTTCTTGGCGCTGCAGCAAGAGGTGATCAAGCAGGACTTCTTCACCTGGGAGAACATGAAGTATCTGGAGAAGCCCAATCTCGCACCGGAAGAGGCGCACGACTACGCCGCGCTGCGTCGCTGGGCGCATCGCTTCTACCCGGGTGAAGAGGCTGCGCGGGACGACTTCGGCTACACCGCCAACGGTGATCCGGACCCGGCGGCTGCAGGAGCCTGATGTCCCGCGTGCCGGTTGGGGCGGCACCCGCATGCGACGGAAAGCCCATCGGCCCAGCTGATTTCGGGGTCGAGCGGTTCAGCGTCGCGGCGGTGCTCGATCGCCGCGCCGGGCAGTTCCCCGACCGGGTGATGATGTCGATCGGCGGCGTCGACGTGACCTTCGAGCAAATGCGGCAGCGGTCCTGTGCTGCCGCTAATGCGTTGCTGGACTTGGGCATCGGACCAGGTGATTGCGTCGCCTTGTTCGCCGGAACCTGTCCGGAGTGGATCTACTTCTGGTTGGGTGCCGGACGCATCGGCGCGGTGGCCGCCGCCGTGAACGCGGCCAACAAGGGCGACTTCCTGCTGCATGCACTTCGAGTGTCGCGGGCGAAGGTGGTTGTCACTGATGGTGAGCGCAAGTCGCGCGTCGCCGAGTTGGCCGATCAACTGCCGGGGCTCGCGAGCATTGTCGTGCAAGACGATTGGCTCGGCGGACACTCGGACACCGTCGACGAACACGTTGGCGACGTCGCGGACATCGGATCATTCTTCTTCACGTCGGGAACGACCGGGGCATCAAAGGCCGTCGCCACCACCTGGCACTACTTGTTCACCACGGCCGCGACGGCCGCGTCGGCCTGGGATTTCAGACCCGGCGAGGCGCTGTGGACGGCAATGCCGTTGTTTCACCTCAGCGCCGCGCCGGCGGTGCTGGCGCCGATGCTGGTCGGCGGGACCACGGTATTGGCGCCCACCTTTCATCCGGCCTCGGTGTGGGACGAGGTGCGGGCCTGCGGCGCCGTGGGTTTCGTCGGCGCCGGCGCGATGGTCTCGATGTTGTGGAATCAGCCGCCGGATCCGCGCGACGCGCAGCTGCCGCTGCGCTTCATCTCCGCCGCGCCGATCGCCGCCGGGGTGTACCGCGACATCGAAAAGCGTTACGGATGCCGAATCGTCACCATGTACGGCCTGACCGAAGCCTTCCCGATCGCGGTCAAAAGCGTTGCCGAGGCGGGAGTGCCCGGGACGTCAGGCCGGCCGAATCCCAACTTCGAGGTGCGAATCGTCGACTCGGACGGCGAGCCGCTCCCGGACGGCGCCGTGGGCGAGATCGCGTGCCGCCCCCGCTACCCACACGTCATGAGCGAGGGCTACATGAACGCCTCGGGCCTGGCTGTCGACCCGCACCCGGCGTGGTTTCGAACCGGAGACCTCGGTGTGCTGGACAGCGACCAGAACCTCACCTATGTCGACCGGGTGAAGGATTCGTTGCGCCGGCGCGGGGAGAACATCTCGTCGGTCGAGGTCGAGACCGTGGTCGCGGCGCATCCGGCGGTGCTCGAGGCCGCGGTGATCGGCGTGCCCAGCGAGCTGGGTGAGGATGACATCCTGCTGTTCGTCACCGTGCAACCGGACCGCGACCTGGATTACGCAGAGCTGCTGGATTTTTGCGGCGCCCGGATGCCGTACTTCTCGGTGCCGCGATACGTCGAGATTGTCAGCGAGCTGCCGAAGACCATTATCGGACGGGTCCGCAAAGATGTTCTTCGCACCAGAGGCGTCGGATCCGCCGCCTGGGACCGTGAAAGTCACGGCTACATCGTCAGCCGTTGAGACAGGGAGAAATACAGATGGCCATGACCTATCAGCAGCAATACGTCCTCGACGGTTCGGTGGGCCGCGACGCCATCTTGAACCTGACGGCACGGCACAACCGATGCTTTTCCGAAGGCGACCGCAACGGATGGATTGCGACCTTCCGCCACTCCGGCGCCCGTTTCACCCGCGACGGAACGGAATTCACCGATCTGCGTGAGGCTTTCGACGGCGGCAAGGGGCGCCTGGTCACCGTCGACCACGACATCAGCGTGGACGGAGTGAACGCGACCCAGCGATGCGTGGCCCTGCTGTTCACCGCGACGGGCGACGGTACCACGTTGCGCGCCACCGGAAGCTATCGCGATCTGCTGACCTACGAGCGCGGCGGCTGGTACTTCACAACACGAGAGCTCCAATGGGATTCGGTGTCGAACGGGCACTCGCTCACGGTGTGAGGGGAGCGGCACTTGTCGACACCTATCAGCTATCAGCTCGCATTCGGTACCTACGAGGATGCGCTGCGCATGGTCGGCGTGCCGTCTGAGCCGCGGACCGCGGGGACCGTGGTGAGTGCGGCCAGGATCCAAATGTTCGCCGCCACGGTCCAGGACGGCAATCCGTCCTACTGGGACCCCGATTTCGCACGGCAGACCTGGGGCGGGTTGGTCGCGCCGCCGGGCCTGCTGATGGGCTGGCTCACGCCGCTGCCGTGGGAACCCAGCGGACGACCGCCGGTGTCGGCGATCGCGATCCGGGTGCCGCTGCCCGGCACGACGTTCATCAACGCGGCCAACGAAGCCGAATTTCCGTTGCCGATCGTCGAGGGTGACCGGCTGACCGTCGTCGAAGAAGTGGTGTCGGTGTCACCGGAGAAGCAGACCAAGCTCGGTGCCGGCCATTTCATCGAAACCATGGATACCTTCACCCGCCAGGACGGCGCGGTCGTCGCGACAAACCGGAACACGCTGTTCCGCTTCACCCCGGCGGCGTCGTGACGCTGGACTGGGACCGGGTCAGCGTCCCGACGGAATTGCCCGAGGTGCGCGATGAGATCAGCTACCAGCGCGTGGTGATGAACTCCGGATCCACCTGGGACTACTTTCCGGGCCACTTTGACCCGAATTACGCCGCAAACCAAGGCCACCCAGCAATTTTCGTGAACACGATGCACTTGGCGGGCTTCGCCGACCGCATCGCGACCGACTGGGCCGGCCCACGTAGCAGGGTGGTGCGTCGGAAGATGAGGCTGGCCGGTTCGATCTACGCCGGCGACACGATGGTGGGCCGCGGACACGTCGTCGCCAAGCACTGCGACACGACTGTCGATCCGCCGCGCCGCCTGCTTGATCTGCAGATCGAGGTCGTCAACCAGCGCGGCGAATTGTGCTGTCCGGTCGAGCTCACCCTGCAACTGCCGGGGTAATCGCGATGGCCGTCGGCCTGGGCGAACGACATCTGGCGGGCCTTTTATCCATCGTCCGAGGGATACTCGTTTCGCAACCGAGGTGTGGAGGAAGGGCTAGCGTCTGATGATCCGCGGAAAGTCGGTATTAGTAACGGGTTCCACATCCGGTATCGGTCTTGCCGTCGCTCGCGCGTTCGCTGCAGAAGGCGCAAACGTGGCTCTCAACGGTTTCGGTGACCCGGAGGCGATCGAGCAGCAGCGGCGCAGCATCGAAGAGATGTTCGGCGTAACGGTGACTTATTCGGACGCCGATGTGACCCAGCCGGTCGAGATCGCCGAGATGATCAGCGACGCCGAAAAGGCCTTCGGCGCAGTCGATATCCTGGTGAACAATGCAGGCATCCAGTTCGTGGCGAAGGTGGAGGACTTCCCGGTCGAGAAGTGGGACGCAGTGATCGCCACCAATTTGTCGGCCACTTTCCACACATGCCGCTGCGCACTGCCCGAGATGAAACGCCGGGGCTGGGGCCGAATAATCAACGTCGCGTCGGCGCACGGCCTCGTGGCAAGCGCCAACAAGGCGGCATACGTCGCGGCCAAGCACGGCGTTGTTGGACTGACCAAGGTGGTGGCAATCGAAACCGCCGACCACGGCATCACTTGCAACGCGATCTGCCCCGGTTGGGTGATGACGCCTCTGATAGCGCAGCAAGTCGAAGCGCACGCCAATGCGGCCGGACAGTCAGTTGAAGAGGCCAAACAACAATTCGTGGCAGAAAAGCAGCCGATGGCCCGCTACACCCGTCCGGAGGACATCGGCGCACTCGCGGTCTTCCTGGCTGGCGATGCGGCCGCCACCATCACCGGCGCCAGTTATTCGATCGACGGCGGCTGGACCGCTCAGTGAGACGCTCCTCAGTCTCGGCTCCTGCCCCCGAACAGCTGCAGGAAGAACTGGAACACGTTGAGTGCATCCAGGAAGATCGATGCGGCGATGAGCGGTGCTGAGTCCATATCTGTCGATCGGCGGAGCCGCTGGAAGTCGACCATCGTGAGACCTGCGAAAATGACCAGCCCGAGGATCGAGTAGATGACCGCGCCGCCGGGAATGTGCACGAAGATCAGCACGACGCCGAATCCGATGAGCGCAAGTAGCGCCCAGAAGCCGACACGCGCGATGCCCGACAGGTCGGTGCGGGTGGCGTAACCGAAAGCGCCGCAGCCGGCGACGAACAGGGCCGTCGCTGCGCCTGCCTCCCACAGCGCCTGGGGGTCGGCCTCGGCGTAGTAGGTCAGCATCGGCGACGTCCCCAGCCCCATCAGCAACCCGACAGCGAACAACAGTGCCATGCCCAGGCCCGCGGAGCTGCGGATGGCGAAACGCATTCCGATCAGGCAGACGAACGCCAGGATGTAGAACACGAAAGCCATACCATTGCCAAGGTCACGGCCCAGGTAGGCGCCGAGCGCGAATAGGCCGGCGGTTGCGGACACCGCCCACATGACCTGACCGAAAAGGGTACGAGTCCGATTCTGTACCCCAACTGCGCCGTAGTCGGCTGAGCTCATAACGGGTCCGTCCTAAGTTGGGCAAATGGATTCGCAGGAGCGGTCTTTCGCTTGTCAGGGTTTCGCGATGATGGGCCGCCGTCGATGGCCCCGGCGACAACGTCGGCACCGAGTCGGTGTGTCTTCGAACATTGCTCAGTGTGACGTATTCAAGCCAGCCTGACCGGGGTTAGACCGCTGGTGATCAACTGGTCAGCGGCGGCTCACTCCCTCGCTCGCATCTATCATTGCGCCGCGCGGCGATGATTCCACGCGCGTTCGAGTTCACGCTCGAGCGCGGGATACACGATCCAGTACCGAAAAGGCTTGATGAAGGCCATGTATGCACGACCGAACCGGCCACGCGGTTTGACGTAGACCGCCATCTGCGCCTGGTAGGAGCCGTTATCGCAGTCGACCCACGCAAGGTGCATGACACCGTGGACTGTCTGATTTGAAATCTCTGCGGCGAACTCATTCGGGGTGCGGTACAGCGGGACAAACGGTAGATGCTCGAAATGCACATCATTTGCTGAGCCGCGCAGATCTTTCGGTAACCGGTCGGCGACGGAGAATTCGCGTGTTCCAGGAATGGGCAATCGGTTGATTTTGCCCGCGGTCGTGGATATCCGACCCAGATCGAACCATCCGCCGAGCCGGTCACGCGCACCCCACAGGACCCGCGCCGGTGCAGAGTCCGCGATGGTCGGGTCGGACCGGGCAGCCATCTCGATGACGCTGCCGAAGTCATCCGCCCCGCCGCAGATAGCGGGCAGTGCCCAGACATCCTCGAGGGTGAAGTCGCCGAGGACACTGTGGATCCGCCATGGCCGCGAGAGTTGTACCTCGTTGTCAATCCTCACAGGACCTCCTTTATACGGTCACGTATAAACAGTAGGCCTGAGGGCCGTAAAGCGTCAATACGCCGCCGTATAATGCCGTGTCGTGCCCGCGAGAAAGACACCTCCGGAGGCCTGGGTCGACGCCGGGCTCACCGCGCTGGCCGAGGGTGGCCCGGACGCCATCCGGATTGAGGCGCTGGCTGCGTCGCTCGGCGTTACCAAGGGGGGCTTCTACGGGGAGTTCGCCGATCGCAACGCGCTAATGGAGCGCGTGCTCGATACCTGGGAGCAGGCAGTCGTCGATGACGTCATCTCCCGCATCGAAAACACCGACGACGATCCGCGCACGAAATTGAGGCATCTGTTCGAACTCGCGCGCGATCGCAGCGGTGCCGTCCGCCGCGCGCTCGCGGTCGAGCTGGCGATCCGCGACTGGGCCCGCCGCAGCCCCGACGTCAGCGAACGACTACGCCGCGTGGACGACCGGCGAATGGCGTACCTGCGCACACTCTTCCGACAGATCAGCATCGACGAGAACGACGCCGAGTCGCGCAGTTTCCTGGTGCTCTCGCTGTTCGTCGGCAACAGCCTGATCACCGCCGAGCACGATGGCCGTTCGCGACGCGAGGTGATCGACCATGCCCTGGAGAGCCTGCTCAGCCCCAGCCGGCAGCCGTAGTGGTTATTCGGACAGTGGCGGCATGGTGCCTTTGCTGATCACCGACTGCAACTCGACATACTCGTGCAAGCCCTCCGGGCCGAACTCGCGGCCGATGCCCGACTGCTTGAAACCGCCGAAGGGACTACCGATGTCGAGCGTGTACATGTTGATGCCGTAGGTGCCGGCACGCACGCTCGCGGCGACCTCGAGGCCGTGCGCGATGTCGGCCGTCCACACCGATCCGGCCAGACCGTAGTCGCTGTCGTTGGCGATGCGGACCGCGTCCGTCTCGTCGCGGTAGGTCAGCACGCTGAGCACGGGTCCGAATATCTCCTCGCGCGCGATACGCATGTCGTTGGTGACGTCGGTGAACAGCGTCGGGCGCACGTACCAGCCGCGGTCATACGGTGCGTCCTCGCCGCCAAGGACCATCCGGGCGCCCTCTTTCACCCCGGACCGGATGTAGTCCTGAACCCGGGCTTGCTGGCGCTGGGCAACCAGCGGGCCGACGTCGGTCGCCTCGTCGGTGGGATCGCCGACCTGCAGGCCCGACATCATGTCGGCCAGCGCGTCGACAACCTCATCCCGGCGCCGCTCGCTGACCAGGATGCGGGTCTGAGCTACGCAGGCCTGACCGTTGTTCATCAGGCTCGCGGACTTCAATTCCCGGACCGTCTTACCGATGTCGGCATCGTCGAGAATGATCGCCGCCGACTTGCCGCCGAGTTCCAGGCTCACCCGCTTGAGTTGCTCACCGCACAGCGTGGCTATGCGGCGTCCGACCGCACTGGACCCGGTGAACGAGATCTTGTCCACCCCTGGATGGCGTACCAGCGCCTCGCCGACATCGGTGCCGCCGGGAAGAACGGACACCACCCCTTCGGGCAGGTCCAGTTGCTCGATCATTTCGGCCAACCACAAAGCGTCCAAAGGTGTTTCGGGCGCGGGTTTGACGATCACCGTGCAGCCGGCGATCAGGGCGGGAATCAGCTTGGGCATGATCAGGAACTGCGGCACGTTCCAGGGCACGATCGCCGCGACCACCCCGACCGGGGCGCGATGCAGGTGCACTTCGCCGAGCACCCCGTGGCGGCGCTCGTTCCACGGGAAGTCGCGGGCGACCCCCAGGGAGAGGTGGATCATCGACACCGCCGCGGCGGCCTGACCCAGCCGGCTGAAACTGCGCGGCGAGCCCATCTCGTCGGTGATCAGGTCGGCCATCTCGTCGAGGTGGCCGCCGTAGATGGTCGCGAGCTGCTCGACCTTGCGCATGCGTTCCTGCGGGCTGAGCCGCGGCCACGGTCCATGGTCGAAGGCGTGCCGAGCGGCGGCAACCGCGTCGTCGACGTCCGCGGGCGTCGCCGCGGGAACGTCGCCAATCGAACTTTCGGTGTGCGGGGAGATGACCGTAAGGCGCTGATCGGTGGACGGCTTACGCCACTGCCCGCCGATGAAAAGCTGGTCGTAGCAACGGTGGTCACGGGTTTCCGGCATAAGGCACGACCTTTGAAAAGGCGATGGCAACTTCGCTATTGATGCTAACATAGCAAAAAAGACGGGCCGCCTGGCAACTGCCGTGGATCAACTGTGAAGGCGACGTGAGCGACGAACTTCTGGTGACGACGGACGGCGCTGTCCGGGTCGTGACGATCAACCGTCCCGATGATCTCAACGTCGTCAACGCCACCCTGCACCACAAACTGCTGGACGTCTGGCGCGATCTGGAGCGTGACACTGGTGCCCGTTGCGTGGTGCTCACCGGAGCCGGTAAAACCTTCAGTGGCGGAGGCGATTTCGCCTTCCTGAAGGCGCAACACCGCTCTCTTGGCTACCGATACGACATCTCCGCCCAGGCGGCGGACATCCTGCACGCGATGATCAACTTTCGGCTACCGGTGGTGGCCGCGGTCAACGGCCCCGCCGTCGGACTGGGTGCTTCGCTGGCGCTGTGCTGCGACTTGGTGTTGATGTCCGAGCGCAGCTATCTGTGCGATCCCCATGTGTCGATCGGCCTGACCGCAGGCGACGGTGGCGCACTGTTGTGGCCGTACATGACCAGCCTCATCCGCGCCAAGGAGTACGTCTACACCGGCGAGCGCATCCCGGCGGTGTTGGCGGTGGAGCTGGGTCTGGCTAATCGGGTCACCACCGCCGAGACGTTGATGGAGCAGGCGCTGCAACTGGCTGCCCGGCTGGCGGCTCAGCCGGCCCGCGCATTGCAGACCACCAAGCGGGCGTTCTCTAAGCACCTTGCTCAGGCGGCGATTGCGATCGTGGACTACGGACTGGCGGCCGAAACGCTCGAGCTTGGTGCTGACGACCACATCGAGAAGGTGCGCGAGTTCCTGGGGGCCGACAAGTACGACGCGATCGAGACACCCGAGGCGGGACATGAACACTGATTGGCGTAAGTATCCGTTCCGGCTGGTGCACAACGACAGTGCGCTCGATTTCCCCGTCGCCGAGGGCTTACACGCCGACCAGGAGTCCGACACCTGGTTCATCGCCGGCGAGCTGACCGGCGCGACGGGCCGCTCGTTCGCATTCCTGACCATCTTCAACAAGAACCGTCCGGGCGGCACCGTGGTTGCCGATTTCTACACGATGTCGCTATTTGATTGCGATACAGGCGAATACGGCACCTACACCGACTACGACATGCCGCCCAAGAACATGCAGCCCGGTGCGCGTCAGAAGATGTCGATGTCCGCCGGATATCTCGACATCCATTACGACAGCAGCGCCGGGCCGGTGGTGTGGAAAGCGTGCCGTGACGACCACGGCGAACTGCGGCCCTACACCTACCGGGTCAGCCTGCGCGGCATCGATCAGGCCGGCCAATCGATGAAACTGGACTTGGATGTCACGCCGACGCGTGCGCCGGTACCCGTCGGCGCGGACACCTGCGATGGCAAGATCACCTGCTTCGGCCAGGACGACACCTACTCGTATTTCCAAACCGGCTTGGCAATGAGTGGAACGCTGCGCTGGGGCGATCGGCACGAAGATGTCAGCGGCAGCGCGGGACACATTGACAGACAATGGTTTCCCAGATATGCCGGCGGCGGAGGAACCGGCGGAGACCCGCGAGCCCGGTCGCACGAATGGCGCACAATCAACCTCGACAACGGCGTCGACATGAGCATCTGGCGGCAGTTCGACCGGACGGACGGCAATGTGCCGCAACCATTCACCGGTGTGACGGTTAGCTACCCCGACCCGGAGAGGGCTCCGGAGTGCGCGGAAGACGTCGACGTCACGGTGAGCAGCTACGTCCGCTGGCCTGATTCCATTCGGCCGCTGGTGCGGCCGCTGGCCCCGAACCGGTTCATGCCGGATCGCCACCGGTTGCAATGTGCCTCTTTGCAATTGGATCTCACTGGGGAGCCCATGGTGCCGGCACCCGCGCACGGGCTGCCGATCGAATACATGGAAGGACCGTATCGCTACCGCGGAACACTGCGGGGAGAACCGGTAAGCGGCTTCGCATTCTACGAACGCTCGCTGGCGCTGTACCGCGATTGGGAGTTGATCGATGTGCTGGCCGCCGCCGTCGAGAATCTCAGCGGGGCCGACCCGCAGTTGGCTGCTGCGGTCGATCAGGTGCGCCCGCTCGTCGCGTCGGGCAATCGGTCGCAGGCGCGAAAGCTGTTGCAGTCCATGCTCGCAGGGCTACCTGCCGATAGCACGGACTGCCGCGACGTCATCGACGCCCTGATCGCGGTGCTGTCGGACGACAGCTGAAAATCGCGACGCCGGTCACCCTCCGGGTGGTTCCCAGGCGAATCCGCCCGGGGTGCTGACGCAGTTCACCGGACCGCCCGAGTTCGAAACGGCCGAGGAGCCCTCCGGGCCACATGGCATGCCGACCGCCGGGCGGGTGTCCAAGCCGCCTGGCGGCTTCGGTGACGTCGTTGATGTCGGTGGAGTCGTCGAGTGCGGCACTGTCGTCTGCGGCACCGTCGTCTGCGCCGGCGCGCTGGTGGTCGTCTTCGGCATCGGCTTGGTGGTCGTCGGCAATGTCGTGACCGGCGCGCTGACGACGGGCCGCGGGCCGATCACCGGGGGCGGCGGGGGTGGCGGTGGTGGGGCGATGAACGCCGGCGGCGCGGTAGACAATGCAGGAATCGCAGCTGTGGGCTCGGCCGAGGTGGTCTCGACACTGGTTGGTGTGTCATTGGATTGAGACGCCGAGCGCAGCGCTCGGACACCCACGAACCAGGCCAGCAGTACGACCACGATCACACCACCGATCGCCGCGGAGTGCTTCAGTCGGCGCTTGCGTGCCTCGGCCGACTCGTCGACGTCGTCGTCGGGCGGTGTAGGTCGCGCAGACGTGACTGCATCGTCGACGTGGCTGTCCGGTAAAGCATGTGGGACAGAGCCGTTTTTGCTCGCGGGGGCAGCGAATGCGGCAGGTTTGGTCGGCGCAGTGGGTGTGGTCGGCGCGGTTGCAGCGGTTGGCGCGGTTGGTGCCACAGCGTCGGACCTCGGTGTTGCGGGGGCCGTAGCGGGCGTGGCATCCGTGCCATCGGTCGCCTCGCGAAAAATGGACGCCGCGCGTAATTCGGACGTGGCGCGGATGTGTGATCGTGTACCGCCGTTCGACTCGAGCGCTTTGGCGAAGTCGCGACCCCGCCGGTACCTGTCGACGGGATCTTGCGACAGCGCACGGGCGAAGATCGCGTCGAATTCGGTCAGGTCCGGGCGGATCTCGCTTGGTCGGGGCGGTCGATCGTTGAGTTGCCTGTTGACCACCACGGACGGATTGAAATGTGCGAACGGCGGTGCCCCGGTCAGCAGGTGAAAAGCGCTGGCCGCCAGAGCGTATTGGTCGGCGCGGCCGTCGAGTTCATCGCCCAGCAACTGTTCGGGCGCGGTGTAGCTCGCCGTTCCGATGAACATGCCGGCCCGGGTCAGCGTGTTATGGGCACCCTCGGGCCGCGCTACACCGAAGCCGGTCAACGCAATTCGCCGTCTGTCCGCCGGCGAATTGCTGATCAGGATGTTGCCGGGATTGACGTAGCGGTGCAGTACCCCGCTGTCGTGCGCGTAGTCCAGGGCGTCGGCGATTTCCGACACGATCTCGATCACCAGTCGCGGCGGCATGCCGTCGGGATGGTTCTCGCCCAGCTCTTCGGCGGCGTCGGAGCCGTCGATGTACTCGGTCGAGATCCACAGCTGGTCCTCGAACTCACCGCGGTCGGTGAGGCCGGCAATGCTCGGATGCCACAGCGTGGCCGCCAGATCGGACTCCAGGTTGAACCGTTCGCGGTAATCCAGGTC
>DATDLZ010000051.1:0-7991 GCA_036519055.1 Mycobacterium sp. | reverse complement strand
GCCGCAACACCGGCCCTGATCGGGCTCGTCAGCGCGGCGGAATCGCTGCCTGCCCCGTCGGCCTCCGCGGATGGCCTCGGCGTATTGCTGGACTACGCGGCCGGAGTGATACCCGCCGACCAGATCAGGGCGGCCGGCGCCGTGGGCTCCATCCGGTACGTGTCGGACCGCCGGCCCGGGGGAGCCTGGATGCTCGGCAAGCCGATGCAGATCAACGAGGCACGTGATCTGCACCAGAACGGCCTGAAGATCGTGTCCTGCTACCAGTACGGGAAAGAGGCCTCCGCCGATTGGCTGGGCGGGCAAAGCGCGGGCGTGCAGCACGCCAAGCGCGGGTGGCAGCTGCACACCGCCGCCGGCGGTCCCGCCAACGTGCCCATCTATGCCTCGATCGACGACGACCCGTCTTTTGAGCAGTATCAAGCGCAGGTCGCGCCCTACCTGCGAGGCTGGGAATCCGTCGTCGGCCACCAGCGGACCGGCGTATACGGCAACTCCAAGACGATTGAATGGGCGCTGCACGACGGCCTGGGCTCGTACTTCTGGCAGCACAACTGGGGCTCGCCGGGTGGCCGGACGCATCCTGCCGCGCATCTGCATCAAGTCGAGATCGACAAGCGCCACGTCGGCGGCGTCGGCGTGGATATCAATAACATCTGCAAGCCGCAATTCGGCCAGTGGGCCTGACCTTTACTCGCCGGTAAGTTTCCAGCAAACTTCTGCCGAGCGGCTGGTCGGCCGGTTTCTCAACAGTCGCACCGCGCCGTCTTGTCGGTTACAGGCCGCGAGGTCAGAGATGGCGCAGATTTTCTAGATAACGATTAGGTAACAATACTGCCTTGATCTGCGCAGTTATAGCTACTCGACCGTAACCACCTGCACGCAGCAGGTTTGGTCCGGACACCGTCGGCCGCCTGTGAGCGGAGTGTTACCCAGCCCACCATTACTCGCGCGTAGTACTCACCAGTAACCAATTTGCGCCGGAAACTCCCAGGTTTCTTATGACACTCTTAGTGCAGCCGATGACGCCCCCTTGGCTTGACCCGCGGAAGCGGTGTCAGTCGAGATATGGCCGGTTCGACCGGGGCGCAATCGGAATGTGGACGGAATTTGCGGGGCAGCGTGGCTCTGGCACCCGAGTGGCGGACAGACGCATTGAGGGAGATACACACGTGACGATCTATGAGCACCACCGAGTGTCCGCCGACCGCGACGGAATCCCGTCGGACACTCATGCTCTGGTCGATCGGCTGACTTCCGGCGAGCCCTACGCGGTCGCGTTCGGTGGGCAGGGCGGCGCGTGGTTGGAGACGCTGGAAGAGCTGGTGTCGTCGGCCGGTATCGAATCCGAGCTGACGACGCTGGTCGGCGAGGTGGACCTGCTGCTCGAGCCGGTGGCCCGCGAGCTCGTCGTGGTGCGACCGATCGGCTTCGAGCCGCTGCACTGGGTGCGCGCGCTGGCTGCCGAGGACCCGGTTCCGTCCAAGAAGCACCTGACCTCGGCCGCAGCGTCGCTGCCTGGTGTCCTGCTCACCCAGATCGCCGCGATCCGCACCCTGGCCCGCCAGGGCCTGGACTTGATCGCCAACCCGCCAGTGGCCGTCGTCGGGCACTCGCAGGGAATCCTGGCCGTGGAGGCCCTGAAAGCGGCGGGAGCGCGCGATATCGAGCTGCTGGCGATGGCGCAGCTGATCGGCGCTGCCGGCACGCTGGTGGCCCGCCGACGCGGAATCTCCGTTCTCGGTGATCGCCCGCCGATGGTGTCGATCAGCAACGCCGACCCCGAGCGCATCTACCGGCTGCTCGAAGAGTTCTCGCAAGACGTCCGCACCGTATTGCCGCCGGTGTTGTCGATCCGCAATGGCCGGCGTTCGGTCGTCATCACCGGAACCCCCGAACAGCTGTCCCGCTTCCAGCTGTACTGCCAGCAGATCTCGGAGAAGGAAGAAGCCGACCGCAAGAACAAGGTCCGCGGCGGCGACGTGTTCGCGCCGGTCTTCGATCCGGTCCACGTCGAGGTGGGCTTCCATACACCGAGGCTCGCCGACAGCATCGACATCGTCGGCGAATGGGCCGAGAAGGTCGGCATCGATGTCGAGTTGGCCTGCGCGATGGCGGAGGCCATCCTGGTCCAGCCGGTCGACTGGGTCGACGAGGTGATCAGCGTCCACGAGGCGGGTGCCCGCTGGATTCTCGACCTGGGTCCCGGCGACATCCTGACCCGTCTGACCGCTCCGGTGATCCGTGGTCTCGGCGTCGGCATCGTGCCCGCGGCGACCCGGGGCGGCCAGCGCAACCTGTTCACCGTTGGCGCTGTACCGGAGGTCGCCCGGCCGTGGTCGAGCTACGCCCCGTCAGTGGTCAGCCTGCCCGACGGTCGGGTCAAACTCTCGACGAAGTTCACCAGGCTGACCGGCCGGTCGCCGATTCTTCTCGCGGGGATGACCCCGACCACAGTCGACGCCAAGATCGTCGCCGCCGCGGCCAACGCCGGCCACTGGGCTGAGCTCGCCGGCGGCGGGCAGGTCACCGAGCCGATCTTCAACGACCGCATCGAGCAGCTGTCCGGGCTGCTCGAGCCCGGCCGCACCTACCAGTTCAACGCGCTGTTCCTCGACCCGTACCTGTGGAAGCTGCAGGTCGGCGGAAAACGCTTGGTGCAGAAGGCCCGCCAGTCCGGCGCGGCGATCGATGGCCTGGTTGTCAGTGCCGGCATCCCCGAGCTGGAAGAGGCCGTCGAGCTGATCGAAGAGCTCAACGACATCGGCATCTCTCACGTGGTGTTCAAGCCGGGCACCGTCGAGCAGATCCGCTCGGTCATCCGCATCGCCACCGAGGTGCCGACCAGGCCGGTCATCATGCACGTCGAGGGCGGGCGCGCCGGCGGCCACCACTCCTGGGAAGACCTCGACGACCTGCTGCTGGCCACCTACTCCGAACTGCGGTCGCGACCCAACATCACCGTCTGCGTCGGCGGCGGAATCGGCACTCCCGAACGCGCGGCCGAATACCTGTCCGGTCGCTGGGCCCAGGCCTACGGGTTCCCGCTGATGCCCATCGACGGCATCCTGGTCGGGACCGCGGCTATGGCGACGCTGGAGTCCACCACCTCGCCGTCGGTCAAGCAGATGCTGGTCGACATCCAGGGCACCGATCAGTGGGTCGGCGCCGGAAAAGCCCAGGGCGGCATGGCCTCTGGCCGCAGCCAGCTCGGCGCCGACATCCACGAGATCGACAACACCGCCTCCCGGTGCGGTCGGCTGCTCGACGAGGTCGCCGGTGACGCCGAGGCGGTCGCCGCGCGCCGCGACGAGATCATCGCCGCGATGGCCAACACCGCCAAGCCGTACTTCGGCGACGTCGGCGAGATGTCGTATCTGCAGTGGCTGCAGCGCTACGTCGAGTTGGCCATCGGTGACGGCGACAGCACGGCCGACACCGCCGAGCCCGGCAGCCCCTGGCTGGCCGACACCTGGCGCGAGCGCTTCGAGCAGATGCTGCAACGCGCCGAAGCGCGGCTGCACCCGCAAGACTCCGGTCCGATCGACACGTTGTTCGGCGACGCCGCCCGGCTGGAGCGTCCCGACGAGGCCATCGCCGCGCTGGTCGCGCGCTACCCCGACGCCGAGACCGTGCAGCTGCACCCCGCCGATGTCCCGTTCTTCGTCACCCTGTGCAAGACGCTGGGCAAGCCGGTCAACTTCGTGCCGGTGATCGACAAGGACGTACGCCGTTGGTGGCGAAGCGATTCGCTGTGGCAGGCGCACGACGCCCGCTACGACGCCGACCAGGTCTGCATCATCCCGGGTACCTCGGCGGTCGCCGGTATCTCCCGGCTCGACGAGCCGGTCGGACAGCTGCTCGACCGCTTCGAACAGGCCGCGATCGACGACGTTCTCTCCACCGGCGCAACCCCGACCGCGGTGACCGCGCGGCGGCAGGGCCGCGTCGACGTGCGTGGGCCGCTGGCCACCGTGCTCGACGCCCCGGATGTATTGTGGGCCGGCCGCGTCGCCACGAACCCGGTGCACCGCATCGCCGACCCCGGCGAATGGCAGGTGCACGACGGACCCGAAGAGCCACAAGCCACGCACTCGTCCACCGGGGCCCGCCTGACCACCGAAGGTGACCAGGCGGTGTTGAGCGTGCCGATCGCCGGCGTGTGGATCGACATCCGATTCAGCTTGCCCGCCAACACGATTGACGGCGCCATTCCGGTGATCCGCACCAAGGACGCGATCGAGGCGATGCGTTCGGTGCTGGCGATCGCCGCAGGCGCCGACGGCCCGGACTCCCTGCCGCGGGTGCACAACGGGACGGCGACCGTGACCGTGCACTGGGACCCCGAGCGCGTCGCCGACCACACCGGCGTCACCGCCACCTTCGGCGAGCCGCTGGCACCGACCCTCACCACCGTGCCCGACGCTCTGGTCGGCCGGTGCTGGCCCGCAGTTTTCGCGGCCATCGGGTCCGCGGTCACCGGCGCAGGCGTCCCGGTGGTGGAAGGCCTGCTGAGCCTGGTGCACTTGGACCACGCCGCTCACCTGATCGCCGCGCTTCCTAAGGTGCCGGCCGAGTTGACCGTCACCGCAACGGCTTCGGTGGCTACCGACACCGAAGTCGGCCGCGTCGTTCCGATCTCGGTGACGGTCGCCTCAGCCGACCGCACCGTGCTGGCCACCATGGAGGAGCGGTTCGCGATCCGTGGTCGCACCGGGCCCGCCGAGTTGACCGACCCGCTACGGGCCGGCGGCGCGGTGTCGGAGAACGCCACCGACACCCCGCGGCGTCGCCGCCGCGACGTCACGCTCACCGCGCCGGTCGACATGCGGCCGTTCGCGGTGGTGTCCGGAGACCACAACCCGATCCACACCGACCGGGCCGCCGCGCTGCTGGCCGGCCTGGAATCGCCGATCGTGCACGGCATGTGGCTGTCGGCCGCCGCGCAACACGTCGTCACCGCCACCGACGGTCAGGCCCGGCCGCCGGCCCGGCTGATCGGCTGGACGGCCCGCTTCCTGGGCATGGTGCGACCCGGCGACGAAGTGGACTTCCGCGTCGACCGTGTCGGAATCGACCAGGGTGCAGAGGTTTTGGAGGTTGCTGCCCGCATCGGCTCGGACTTGGTGATGTCGGCCACCGCACGATTGGCCGCCCCGAAGACGGTCTACGCGTTCCCGGGCCAGGGTGTCCAGCACAAGGGCATGGGCATGGACGTCCGCGCCCGTTCGAAGGCTGCCCGCAAGGTATGGGACGACGCGGACAAGTACACCCGCGAGACCCTTGGCTTCTCGATCCTGCACGTGGTGCGGGACAACCCGACCAGCCTGATCGCCAGCGGCGTGCACTACCAACACCCCGAGGGCGTGCTGTACCTGACCCAGTTCACTCAGGTCGCCATGGCGACGGTGGCCGCGGCGCAGGTCGCCGAGATGCGGGAGCAGGGTGCGTTCGTGGAAGACGCGATCGCGTGCGGTCACTCCGTCGGTGAGTACACGGCGCTGGCCTGCGTGAGCGACATGTACGGGCTGGAAGCGTTGCTGGAGACGGTGTTTCAGCGTGGGTCGAACATGCATGACATCGTGCCGCGCGACGAGCTCGGCCGGTCCAACTACCGGCTGGCCGCGATCCGGCCGTCGCAGATCGACCTCGATGACGCCGACGTGCCGGCATTCGTCGAGGAGATTGCGCAGCGCACCGGGGAGTTCCTGCAGATCGTCAACTTCAACCTGCGCGGTGCGCAGTACGCGATTGCCGGCACGGTCCATGGCCTGGAGGCCCTCGAAGAAGAGGTGGAGCGCAGACGCGAAATCACCGGCGGCAAGCGGTCGTTCATCCTGGTGCCCGGCATCGACGTGCCGTTCCACTCCGAGGTGCTGCGGGTCGGCGTCGCCGACTTCCGTCGCTCGCTGGAGCGGGCTATGCCGCGGGGCAAAGACCCTGAGGTGATCATCGGGCGCTACATCCCGAACTTGGTGCCGCGGCCGTTCAGCTTGGACCGCGACTTCATCCAGGAGATCCGGGATCTGGTGCCGGCCGAGCCGCTGGACGAGATCCTCGAGAACTACGACTATTGGCGCAACGAGCGCCCGTTCGACTTGGCGCGCACAGTGATCATCGAGCTGCTGGCCTGGCAGTTCGCCAGCCCGGTGCGCTGGATCGAAACCCAGGATCTGTTGTTCACCGAGGAGGCCGCCGGCGGTCTGGGTGTGGAGCGCTTCGTCGAGATCGGCGTGAAGTCGGCGCCGACGGTCGCCGGGCTGGCTACCAACACCCTCAAGCTGCCCGAGTATGCCCACAGCACAGTGGAAGTGCTCAACGCTGAGCGCGACGCCGCGGTGCTGTTCGCCACCGACACCGACCCCGAGCCCGAGGATGTCCTCGAGGTCGAGGAGCCGACTGCCGATTCCGCCACCCCCGCGACAGAAGCCACACCGGCACCCGCCGCTGCGCCGGTCGCCCCGTCCGGTGCCCCACGGCCCGATGACATCGGGTTCGATGCCGCCGACGCGACGCTGGCGTTGATCGCGCTGTCGGCCAAGATGCGCATCGACCAGATCGAGGAGCTGGACTCCATCGAGTCCATCACCGACGGTGCTTCGTCGCGGCGCAACCAGTTGCTGGTCGACCTTGGTTCTGAGCTGAACCTGGGCGCCATCGACGGCGCCGCCGAGGCCGACCTGGCCGGGCTGCGCGCTCAGGTCACCAAGTTGGCACGCACCTACAAGCCTTACGGCCCAGTCCTTTCCGACGCGATCAACGACCAGCTGCGCACGATCCTGGGTCCGTCCGGTAAGCGGCCCGCGGCCATCGCCGAGCGGGTGACCAAGACCTGGGAGCTCGGCGAAGGATGGGTCAGGCACGTCACGGTCGAGGTCGCGCTGGGTACCCGCGAGGGAACCAGCGTTCGTGGCGGTTCGCTGGGCAACCTGCATGAGGGCGCGCTGGCTGACGCCGCCGCTGTCGACAGCGTCATCGACGCCGCTGTCACGGCGGTTGCTGCGCGCCGCGGAATCGCGGTGGCCTTGCCGTCGTCCGGTGGCGGCGGCGGGGCAACCGTCGACGCGGCCGCGCTCGGCGAATTCACCGAACAGATCACCGGCCGCGACGGTGTGCTCGCCTCGGCTGCCCGCCTGATACTCGGTCAACTTGGGCTCGACGACCCGGTCAGCGTGCCGCCGGCCTCGACCGACGCAGAGCTGATCGACCTGGTCACCACCGAACTCGGCGCCGACTGGCCCCGGTTGGTGGCTCCAGTGTTCGACGGCAAGAAAGCCGTCGTGTTCGACGACCGATGGGCCAGCGCCCGTGAAGATCTGGTCAAGCTGTGGCTGATCGACGACGACGAGGCCAACGCCGAGTGGGCGCGGCTGTCGGAGCGGTTCGAGGGCGCCGGCCATGTGGTGGCGACGCAGGCGACCTGGTGGCAGGGCAAGGCGCTTGCTGCCGGGCGTCAGATCCACGCATCGCTGTACGGCCGGATCGCTGCCGGCGCGGAGAACCCGGACGCCGGTCGATACAGCGCTGAGGTCGCGGTGGTGACCGGCGCGTCGAAGGGCTCGATCGCCGCGTCGGTGGTCGGCAAGTTGCTCGACGGCGGTGCCACTGTCATCGCGACGACGTCGAAGCTCGATGACGAGCGGTTGGCGTTCTACCGGAATCTTTACCGCGACCACGCCCGCTTCGGTGCTTCGCTGTGGGTGGTGGCGGCCAACATGGCGTCCTACTCCGACATCGATGCACTGGCCGAATGGATCGGCAACGAGCAGTCCGAAAGCCTTGGGCCGCAGTCGATTCACATCAAGGACGCACAAACTCCGACCCTGCTGTTCCCGTTCGCGGCGCCGCGCGTGGTCGGCGA
This sequence comes from Mycobacterium sp., assembly GCA_036519055.1. Lineage (GTDB taxonomy): Bacteria > Actinomycetota > Actinomycetes > Mycobacteriales > Mycobacteriaceae > Mycobacterium. The sequence continues at coordinate 130 of DATDLZ010000051.1, read as the reverse complement.
CCTGTCCGAGGCCGGCTCGCGCTCGGAGATGGAAATGAAGGTGCTGCTGTGGGCCGTGCAGCGGTTGATCGGTGGTCTGTCCAAGATCGGCGCCGAGCGCGACATCGCCTCGCGACTGCATGTGGTGCTG
>DATDLZ010000050.1:0-37528 GCA_036519055.1 Mycobacterium sp. | reverse complement strand
GGCGAGCGCCTGCACACCCGTGGTGATCAGACCCAATGGGGCCCCGGGAATCAGCACAATCGCTGCCGCGATGACGACCATGACGGTGTAGGACACGTAGAACGGCTTGGCGTCGGCGAAACCCCGATGCAGAGAATGCTTGAGGCCGAACACATCCCCGAATGCGTAGCTGCTCGCTAGGGTTACCGCCGCCGCCCCGACTATGGAGGCGTCGAGAAGCACGATGGCGAACACCGATCCGAGCGCCGAGCTGTGCTGGCCCAACAGGTGCGCGAGCACGCCGGCGTCGACGAAACTTCCGCGGCTATTGGTGGCGCGTGCAGCCCAGTCGCCGGTCATCATCAAAGCGGCCCCGCCAATCACCACGACGAAGGCCCCCAAGGCGGTGTCGATCCGCTCGTAGCCGATGAAGCGCGGCGTGATGCGCTTGTCGACGACGTTGGATTGCTGGAAGAACAACTGCCATGGCGCCACCGTGGTGCCGACGATGGCGATGATCAACAGCACCGCATCAGACGTGAAACCGCCCGCCACACCCGGTATGACAAAGGATTTCGCAGCGTGTCCCCAGTGCGGATGCGACATCATCAGCATCGGAATCTGCAGCAGGGTGATCGTGATGAAGACCAGCATCGCGCGCTCCCAACGCCGGAAGCTGCCGGTGGCCATGATGGCGATCAGTGCTATCGCGGCGAACGGGACTACCACGTATCGGGGTATGCCGATGTAATCGGCGGCCAGCGTGATGCCGATGAATTCCGTTATCAGAGTGAGGAAATTCAGCAGAAACAGGTCGCCGACGGAAAACCAGCCCCAGCCCCGGCCGAACCGTTCGTTGATCAATCGCGCATGCCCGACGCCGGTGACGGCACCGAGTCGGACCACCATTTCCTGGTTGACGACGAGCACCGGGATCAACAGCAGCAGCACCCACAGCAAGCTGTACCCGTAGTTCTGCCCGGCCTGCACGTAGGTTGCGACACCGCCCGCGTCGTTGTCGCCGACCATCACGATCAGGCCGGGCCCGATGATCGCCAGCAGAGTGGCGAGTCGCGTTTTGAGCGTGCGCGGACGATCGTTGTCGCTCAATCTGATCCGGCCCAGCGCGCCCTCGATGTCGCCAACGTGGGCGCTGTCCAGCACTGCGGTGCGTGGCGGGGCGTCGATGCTCTCGCGGTCTAACGTGGTCATAGCGGGTAACCCTCCTTGGCGCGCCAGGCGGTTGGTCGTGGCAGATGTGCGGCAATAGTGCTGCCGCCCTTGGGTTCAGGCCCAGCTGGGGCCGACGGCGGAGTCGTCAGTCATAAAGCGTGATGGCATATCTTTCTCCAATCCGTCGAAATATGTTGTGGTGGTTGGCTATAGCTGATTCCGTTATCCGACGGCCGCCCACGATGGGACCATCGGCGGGCGGACGAGGAACCGGTTGTCCACGATGCCGGTCGTTGCTCCGGCCCGGGCGCCCATTGCGGCACCCGCCGGGGCGACGCCCGGCACGCCGGTCGCGACCTCGGGAGGCGCGGCCAACGGGCTGCTGCCCAACGCCGAGGCGAAGGGCGAGGGCGCTGACGGTGCCACCGCAGACCAGCTCGGCGGTACCGACAATGGACCGATGGATGTGGATTGGCCGAGGCCTGCCGACATCGATGAGCCGGTGGCGCCAAGTCCGGTCAGGCCGGAAATTCCATGCGTGCCCGAGCCGAGGCCCGCCGCCATGCCCAGCGGCGCGACCCTGCCGAGTCCTTCGCTTCCCGCTAAGGCGCCGGGCCCCCAGAAGCTTGCGCTCGTCACGGTCTGTGCGATCTGCGCCGGGTTGAAGGTGCCGGTCGACGTCAAGGTATTCCAGATGTTCGCATTCGGTCCCCAGTCGCTCCAGAAGCTGTCGAGTTGAGAGTTGCCGGAGGACCCCCCGCTCAGAAGGCTCTCAAGCCCCGAAAGTCCTGACGTAGACGACGAGGTGGAGGTAGCCGGCGAAGCCATTCCTTGCAGTGTCGTGGGCACCGCAGATGTCAGTTGCGATAACGACGCCTGCGTGCTCGTGCCGGTGGCCTGGGTGGTCGCAGCGGCTTGCCCGGCAAGCGCGCCGGGAGCCGTCGTCTGCGGCGCAGTGGTGAACGACGGCACCTTGGTCGCTGTCGCCGATTGCGCGGCATAGCCGTACATGGCGACGGCGTCTTGCGCCCACATGTGGCCGTATTGCGCCTCGGTGGCTGCGATCGCCGGCCCGTTCTGCCCGAGCAGGTTCGTCGCGACCAGCGACGCCAACTGCGTCCGGTTGGCCGCGATCACCGGCGGGGGCACGGTCATCCCAAACGCGGTCTCGTACGCGGACGCGGCCGCCATCGCCTGGTTCGCGGTCTGCTCGGCCTGCGCCGCGGTCGTGTTCATCCACGCCGTGTACGGTGCGGCCGCGGCCGCCATCGCCGTCGACGCCTCACCGCGCCAGCCTTCGCCGGTCAGGTTCGACACGATCGAGGCGTAATTGGCTGCTTGTGAACGCAACTCGGACGCCAGGCCATTCCAGGCGCCTGCGGCAGACAGCAGCGATGTCGATCCCGGGCCCGCATACATCTTGGCGGAGTTCACTTCCGGCGGGGATGCGCCGAAGTCGAAGACTGCACTCATCGCGCTACTCCTTTCAGATGGCCGAGCTCGCGTTGGCGGCTTCGGTGGCCGCGTAGGAACCTGCGTTGGCGCACAAGGCGGTGACGAAAAGCTCGTGGACCGCTGCCGCGTGAGCGCTCACCGCCTGATACACCGCGGCGTGGGACGCGAACTGTGCTGCGGTCAAAGCCGATACCTCGTCGGCCGCCGCCGGGGTCACGCCCGTCGTCCGCACCATCGCCGCAGCATTCTGTGCGTTCAGTTCCGTGCCGATACCGGTCAGCTGCCCGGCTGCGGCTGCCATGATTTCCGGCTGCGTCGTCACAAAAGTCATTGGGGTTCTCCTTGCGGAAAGCAGGCTGAGCCCGCGGCAACCGTGCCTTAGCACGTCAAGGCCACGCGCATCAACGCTTCGCGCGTGTTAATCGAAGCGGCGCAAGCCGTTTCAGATAGAAGAGATGTCGCCGGGGTCGGATCCGTACGAAATGGTCATCGGTCTCGGATATGGACTGTCGCTTGGACTCACTTCGCCTCACCTCCTCGCGGCCAGGGCACACAGGGGTGCCTGCACGGTGCACACGGGACGAGGCGGAACCGGCAGATGAGCCGGTCGCCGCACCCCTCTCGACAGAGCTTTGGCACTGCACGGCGTATCCGGAGATTCCGGAAGCCACTTGGGCTCAACCCTTAAGCCGGGAGGAGCTGTCCTGACCCTGGGCGTCTTTCGACGTTCGAGGTCAGTGGCCTGTATCCGTGCAGACGCCTCACCTAGCGAGGTGCTTGCAAGAGCCATAGTTCCACCGAATTCGGAGGGAGTCAACTTAGCGCGTGGGCATGACGCGCGACTGCATCCGGTAAAGAGATGGGTGACGAGTCGAGTAAACGCCCACTGACGGAATGCGGCCGTTTATCGAGATCTGTTGTGGCTGTTCACGAATCATGATGGCAAGCGCCGAGGGCGCCCCCGTCGGCGCCAACATCGACGCGGAATTAAGCCGAGCTACGACTAGTCGCTCTTCTTCTCGGCAACCGCGGCGCTAAGCCCCTCGGCGAGGTCGTCGCGGGTCAATTCCTTGAATCGGCGCAGTTGGTCGTCGTTGAACTCATCGAAGTCACTTGCCAACACCGCATCGAGATCGTCGTCGTCGAGGCGGAAGCTTCGGTGATCGCGAGCCTTTTCTACGACGTTGCGGACGAACCCGGCATTACCCAACGTGTCGATCCCGCGGATCAAATCACCCTCTTGGGAGATCGTCTCGTCGTCATAGAACCTGGTGTAGGCGGGCAGCAGAACGTCGACCGCGTCGTCGGTGATCACGTCTTCGTTCTCCCGGCCCATCAACGTGGTCAGCGCGATGAGCTCTTTCGGGTTGTAGCTGAAGAACTCGATGACGGTGGAGAACCGGCGTCGCAGACCCTGGTTGACCTCCAGCATCTTGTCCATGGCTTTGGCGTACCCGGCCCCGAAGACCACCAGCTCATCGCGGTGGTTCTCCATGTACAGGAGCAAGGTGTTGATGATCGCGTTGCCGTACGCGTCGCCGGTGGAGTAGCCACTCTCGTGCAGGTTGTGCATCTCATCGAAGAAGACCGCCCCGCCCAGGGCCTCCTCGAGCATCTCCTCGGTGTTCTTCTCGGCGTCAGCCATGTAGCGGCCCAACAACTTTGCGCGGCTGGTCTCCACCACCAACGGCTTGCGCAGCACGGTCAAACCGCACAGCTGCTTGGAAAACGCCCGCGCCACAGACGTCTTGCCCGTGCCGGGAGGTCCCAGTAACAACGTGTGCCGCGACGTAACCGGAACCGGGAGGCCCATTTTCGCGCGGGCCAAATTCACCTTTGTCGTGGACTTGATCAGCTTGATTTCTCGCTTGGCATGGTCCATGCCGAGCATCGCGTTGAGCTCGTCATCGCCTTCGTCCAAGTACTTTTTGGCCATCTCGGCGTGACGGGCGGCCTCCGCCTGCTCGCGCGTCGGTGCGCTGTCTGCGTCCCACGGATCCGTCCTGGCCTCAATCGTTTCCGGGTCGGTCAGCACCAGCCGGTAGTTGCCGTTGTCCAACGCCTCGCGTGCCGGCGTGAACTTCGCGTCGCGCGAGTAGACCCGTCGCAGGCATTCCACCGCTTCCTCTTCGCGACCCAGGTGCCGGAAGCACATTCCCTGGGTGTACATCGCGACGTTGGCCGCACTGGGCACCCGGTCGCCCTCGATCGCTTCCTGCGCACGGCGGCCCGCTTCTTCGAACACCCCGAGCGACGCCAGCGCGGTGGTGGCCATCGCCGCACCGGCGGCTTTCAGTTCGGGATGACGCCAGCCGGCCCCGGGCGGGAACTGGACCAGCACATCCGGCCAGCGTCCGGTGCGGAAGTGCAGCAGCCCGCGTACGTACTTGATCAGCTCCTCATCGGAGGCATGCTTGGGCGTAATCGAGTCCAACAGCTCCGCGGCCTCGGCGTACCGCTTCGCTTCGGTGAGAGCCGCCGCATAGCCGGCAGCCAGCGACTCCACACTGGTCACCGCCAGCTTCAGGAACATTCCGTCGGAGATCTCGGGCCGGAACTCCAACTCGGTCAAACCGCAGCGCCGGGTCTCCCAGCCGAACGTCCTGACGGACTGCCATGCGCCGGTCAGCACCTCGATGCTCTGATCGCCGGCCAACACCCGGGCCAGCCAGGCGTCGCACATCTGCGGGTCGAGACTGGTGGCCGTGGTGAACATACGCAGGGCCACTTGCGGATTGTGGCTGGGCTGAAGCCCATTGACCGATATTCCGGATGCAAGGAGCCCAGCGACCATCGCGTTGCGGGAGTCCGGCGCGTTGGTCTGCGGTCGGGTCATCCTCTCATCGTAAGGCTTCGAAGCCTTACGCCTGAGGCGCGGCCACTGCGCCAACCGGGACCAGGATGTCCTCGCGGAGACCCAAGGTGCGACTCGGCATCGGCAGCGGGCGGCGCGACGTCGGGGCCGGCAGGCTGGCAGCCACCGCGCCCAGTTGGCGCCCGGTCAGCCGGTTCAGTCCGCTAAAAGCCTCTTTGCGCAGGCGCTTGTCGCTGTGGTATCGCACCCACACCGACACGTCGGCCTCGTGACCCTCCGCGATGATGCGGATCGTCATGACGGTGACGTCGGCGTCGGTGAGCCACAGCTCCTCGAGGGTCTCGCTGGTGATGTCGCCAGGTGAAACCCAGAAGCTGGTCACGTACCCGTCGGGGGTCTTCAGGTAACGCCAGAAGGGGCGAACGTGAGCCGGCTGGAGTCCGGCCAGCACCGCATCGTCCACCTCGATGATCTCGTCGGCGGTCAGCGGCTTGGCGGCGCAGCTGCGACCGTCGAGATCGTGCGCCAGCCGCTCGGCGGCGGCGGCCAATGTGCAGGCCACTGAATCGCGGGCGGCGACCGCGCTCACGTTGTGCTGCGGGTCCATCCGCAACACCAGCCAGGTGTTGCGCTCGTCGATTGGACGTCGATCGCCGCCGGCTCCGAAGTCGTCGCGAACGGCCGATTGAACGCCCTTGGCGCCATGACGCGTTCCCACCGAAACGATGTCGACACTGTCCAGACGAACGTCGAACTGCCGCAACGACGTGATCACAGCCTCCAGCGGGATGGACGCCGCCACCGCGTCCCGATGGCGATGCCGGCCCGCTTCGCCTGCGCCGTCGACCGCGATCACGGCGATCAGCTGGCCGTCGTACTCGCGGACGCCCACCGTCTCGCGGCTGAATTGGCGACGGTGATCGACCGCCGTGGTGCAACCGACAGTCAGCGCTTCCGGGTCGGCGTACCAGTTCCGGACCCGGGCGATCGGCGCCGACGAAACGGGCACTCCCCCGTTGGTCAGCAGAGCGACGACGGTGATGAGCACCGCCAAGCCGACACCGATCCACAAGGTGAGATTCCGGTTGGCCTGCCAGGAATCGGGCAGGTGACTCGCAATCACCAGCAGCGCAACGTCAATGAGGAACACCGTGGTTACCCGCGCCCACGACAGGGACAGCCCGTACTCGCGTTGTGCCTTCATTCCTGTCTCCCTGTTTTTCTCATCAGGACCGCCCCACCGAATACCAGACCGGCAAGCAGCAACGCACCACCCAAACCACCGGCGGCAACCCACACCGGCGTCATGTTGCGCGGGGCGGGTATCGGCGGAAGCGGCAGCGGCTTCGCCGAATCTTTCGGCAGGACAGAGCCATCGGGCACGTCCCAGGTCAGCGCGGCAACCGGATCGACGATCCCGTAGCCGATTTGGTTGTCCACCCCGCGAGCAGGTGCCCGTGCGGTGCGAATCAACCGGTTGATGACCTGATGTGACGACAGTTGCGGATATTTCGCCCGCACCAAAGCCGCAACACCGGACACAATCGCGGTGGAGAAACTGGTTCCGGACGGCACCAGCAAGGAGTTGTCCGGGCCGTCAATTGCGTTGATCAGGGTGTCATCTCGCGGCGAGAGCCCGATCACGTCGGTGCCCGGAGCCGCAATCGACACCCACGGCCCCGCGACGCTCAGCTTGTCCATCGGCGTACCGGAGGCATCCACCGCGCCGACGGTCAAGACGTACTCGCTGAACCATGACGGAGTCACCACTGTGGTCACGCCGTTCCAGTCGCGAGAATCGCTGGGGTGCAACGGATCTACCAACGGGTTTTCTTTGCAGTCGCGCTGACTGGTGTCGCCTGCTGCTGCGACGATGACCGCGTCTTTGTCGACCGCCGCGTAGCGGACCGCGGCGCCCAGGTCAGGTGCGTCGATGAGGCTGCGCGCACTCATGCACATCACCTGCGAGATGTTGATGACCCGTGCGCCCATGTTGGCCGCATGCACGATCGACCGTGCCATGCTGAAGAGGTAGTCCCGCTTCTGCCGAGTCTGTGGATCCTCGTCACCGGTGTAGGCGTCCTTGAGGCCAAAAGCCTGACTGGACTGGCGAATTGAGATCAGGTCGACGTCCGGGGCGATGCCGCTGTAGGCGTCGCTCAGCGCCGGTGGCGGCGGTGGGTCCAGCGGCGGCGGCGCGGCCGGTCGCGGGTAATCCACGGAGACCACCTGACCGTGCTTGCCGCCTGGGAAGCCAGGCAGCACTGCTTTGCCGTGGCCATGGTTGGCCGCACCGGGCTGGTTGGCGGCTCCAGGCGCTTTCGGCTCTGCCGGCGCTTGCTGCGCTGGTGGACCGCCGAACGCCGGGGGCGGACCTTGCTCCGACGCCGGCGGTGGCGCCGGAACCATCGTGATGGTCTGGGGTGGAGGCGGTGCCACGCTGATCGTCTGTGGTGGCGGCGCCACCGGCGGTGGTTCCCTGGTCGGAACTGGAGGTGGCCGCCGCGGTCCCGGCGCTTCGGGAACTTCAGCGCCACCTGGCAAGGCGGCGATCATCGACGCCACGAGCGTGCCGTGCGCGTCGCAGTCGGACAGCCCGTCACCGCCGCCCATCACGTAGTCGCCGCCGGGAATCAGGTGCGGTAACCGCGGGTGCGGGGTCACGCCGGTGTCGATGACGGCAACCTTCACCCCGGCACCTCGTCCGAAGCGCCACGCCTCGGACAGGTTGAGCATGTCCATGTACTTCGGCTGAATCCGAAAGTCGCTGCCGGGCAACACCCCAACCTCGGTGCAGTACGAGTTCTGCTTCATCGGCTGGGAGGGTCCAGGCGAGCTGTCCGGCGGCACTGCCCCCGGGTCGATCCCCGGCGGGTTGATCGCGTAAGCGGGCGACCCGGACAGTGCGACCGAAGCCACGATCAGTGTGGTGGCGGTTACTGCGGCCGCACGAAGCGGCCGCAGTTTCCGACTACCGATAGCGGATCGCTGCATAGACATTCATCAGCCACAATGCCAGCGGGAAGATCGGCATCAGGCAGAGGTATTCAACCCACTCAACGAGCTTGCGGAACAGCGGGCTGTAGATGGTGTTGGGCACGGTCGCCGCTGCGGTCAGTCCCGCCGCGGGAATGAGCACCGCGAGGCCGGCTGTCACAGACACCGCGGCCGTCGAGTTCAACACCAGCGAGTAGCGCACGATGACAGAGCCGACGATCAGGACCGACGTCACCGCCAGAATGATTGCCTGAAAACGGTCCACGTACGAGCGGCCACGCAGCATCAGGAAGCCGGCAGTGGTGGCGACCAGCAGCAGCGGCAGCCAGCGGTCCGCCGCGCGGGGGTCGGAGACCCCGGCCAGGGACACGATCGTCAGGATTCCGAGACCGACCAGCAGACCGGTCAGGAACGATCGGGCGCGCTCGGCCCGCAGGATGACGTCCTGGATGGACTCAGGGCCGGCCAGGGTCGGACGGCCACCGTCGGCGTCGTGCGTCACGGTGGTCGGCAGGTCAGGCCGGGCCTCGAACACCCAGCGGCTGGTGGCCGAAGGGAAGACCGGTAGCCGGATCCCGGACAACCAGCGAGACATCGCCGGCGCGCTGTGGTAGCTGAACACACAAACCAGCAGGATGGTGGTCAGCAGCGTCACCGCTCCGGTGTTGAATGCCATCCGCGCCAGGCTCGCTACCGTCGCTGCCAGCGTGACGGTGACGATCGCGGTACCAGTTCCCAACCGGCGGCCAGTGAACCGCATGATCATCATCGCTGCGACGCCGGCGACCGCGAAACCCATCACCGCGTGGGGCGAGCCAACCGGTCCGGGGGGTGCCGACGCGGCGGCCACCGAAAGCGGCGCGATCCCGCTCCACAGCAGCATGTCTCCGGCGCGGCGGTTCTGTACGGTGTGCGCGCGGTTCAGGATCAGCAGCGCCACCGTGAACACCAGCACCGCGATCACGAAGGCGTAAGGCGCCGGGACCCAGGAGTCGTGGTGCAGGCGGAACCAGCCCAGCAGCAGCGACGCCAGCAGCACTCCGGTGCCGACCATCGCCGCGCCGACCTGGATGGCCACCGACGGGTTGACCGCGGAGAACCGCTTGCTGAGGTTGACCGAGACGGCGGTCGAGATGTGCTCGATGACTTGCGACCGGTGCTCGGTGTCTTCGACGAAGCGCAGCCACAGGCGGTCGCCGTCGTAGACGTCCTGCTCGGTGAGCGACTGGGTCGCCCGCAGCGGCGTGCCGTCAACCAGGCACAGGGCCCACCGGCCGCGCTTCGGGGCTTCCAGAGCCGCAAGGCCCAGCTCCCGCAGTCGGACGTTGATGACCTTCAACAGAGGGTCGACCATCACCGAAACCGGGGCATTGGCGTCCAGCAGAACGCCGATCTGTACGCCCTCGCCGGCGATGATGCCGATCACGGCCGATTGAGGCGACGAAATCGCCTCTGTGCCCGGCTGTGGCGCTTGCGCCTCAGCTATTGCGGTCATCGCTGCACCCCTCTGTCGACGAATTGTGGGTCCATGTATCTTGCCTCGCTATTTGGAATTACGACGTCGCGTCGCAATTGTTGAGCAGATTCTAAGACGATTTTGCGGCATCCGCACCTTCGCTAAATGCTGCATCGAAAATCGTTGGCGTGCTCGGTCTCTGCGTAACGTTTAGTTAAACTCTGCTGTGCGTTTTCCACTCTCCGTAGGGAAGAGTTTCCAGGACGGTCTTCACGCCGACCTGTACCAACTGCGGAGTTGCCGGGCAGATCGCGAGCCAGGCCTCGTTCGAGCCTGCGGTCCGCGCCTGCTGATACATCGCGATCCGGCCGCCTGATCCGTCCTTCAGGGAGAGCACCGAGGCGCTCGGCGCCTTGTCGTCGTCGCGGTATTGGCGGGCGTAGATCGCAGCTTCGGCGGCCGGGTCCGACAGCGCTTGGCCGAGAGCGGCCACGGTTGCTGCGCTGATGCCCAGCCGGCGCAGATCTCCGCCGGAGAAGACGTTAAACCCGGAGCTCTGCCAGGCTTTCGTGATTTCAAGCATTTCATCGAGCGGCACGTTGACCGCGTTGATCGCGGCCGGCTCGGCGTGGTGGATCGACTCCAGCGCATCGAAGACCAGGGTCGCGATCGAGGTCGTGTCGGCAATCGCGACGTCGTCGACCGTGATCTCGTCGCCGACTCGGACGGCCGACACCCAGTGCTGGCCGCGACGCGCCAGCAGCACGCGAAATTCGTTGTCCGGGATGTCGCGGGAGCCCACCTGCTCCTCGGCGCCACCCTCGTCTTTTTCCTTGACGCCGTAGAGCAGTTTGCCGCGGGACAACAGTGAGACGATTTCAAGATCGGGCACGGCAAGGACGCGCATTCGGGCGGCTACCGCCTCATTAACCGTCTCGCCCTCCACGATGCCCTGTTCGCGCATGATCGCCATGCCCGGGTGCTGGTTGAGCCAGTCCATGGAATCGGTGGAGACGAATGGTCGACATCGCAATTCCGGTGCGACGTGGCGAATGTCCAGCAACGCTTGCAACATCCAGAAACCCTCGACGTTGACGGTGATGTCCGTGCGTGTGCTCTGATCCATTCGCTTCTCTCATATCTCGTTGTTGTGGGCTATCGCACGACGCGGCAGCACACCTGAATCGGTGTGCTGCCGCGCCCTGTGCTGATTATCAGGCCCAGCTGCCGCCGACGGCGGAGTCGGTGCTCGACATGTTGTTGCCTGCCGTCTGCACCTTCTGGCCGTGGGAGTTGGCCTGCTCGTAGATCACCTGGAAGTTCCGACCCAACTGGGTGATGAACTCCTGGCAAGCCACGGAACCCGAGCCACCCCAGAAGTCACCGGCAGCCAGCACATCGCGCACGATGGACTGGTGCTCGGCCTCCAGCGAAGCAGCCTGGGAACGGATCAACGCGCCGTGGGCGTCGACATCACCGAACTGGTAACTAATCGACATTTATCTGTCCTCCTGATTGTAGAAGTTTACGCTGCCAGTGGAGTTAGCTGCTCAGAATCTGCTGAGAGGCCTGTTCTTGCGACTCGTAGTTGTTCGCGTCGCGGATCAAGCCGTCCCGAACCCCGTGCAGCATGTTGACGATGTTGCGGAATGCGGTGTTCATCTGGCCCATGGTGTCGTATGAGGTGGCTTGAGCGGTACCGCTCCAGCTGGCGCCAGCGATGTTCTGGCTCGACGCCCACATCTTGCGGGCCTCGTCCTCAACGGTCTGGGCGTGCACGTCGAAACGGCCCGCCATCGACCGCATCTCGTGCGGGTCAGTCATAAAACGAGTGGGCACTTACCTGTCTCCTTGCTTGAGTAGTGATCGACTGCAACGAACGTGGTAGTCGGACCGGTTACCTGGGGCAACCGCCGACCTGAAAAGCACGGCTGGACCCCCCTTTCCCGCTAACTGGTAGCCACTGGGAGTGGCACCACAGTGGGACGGTCTTCATCGACAACACTCAGCCGGCAGCGGCTGCGTTGGCAGCCTCGGTAGCCGCATAGGAACCGGCGCTGGTGCCCAATGTGTTGACGAACATCTCGTGGATCGCCGCAGCTTGGGCGCTGACCGCCTGATAAAGCTGAGCGTGCGCGACAAACTGGGCGGCAGTCAGAGCTGAAACCTCATCGGCCGCAGCCGGAACCACGCCCGTCGTCGGAGTTGCCGCCGACGCGTTCTGGGAGTTCAATCCCGCGCCGATCCCTTGAAGAGTGGTGGCCGCGGCCGACAGTGCCTCCGGCTGTGTGGTCACGAACGCCATTTGGCTTCCTCCCTAGGTCAGTTCCGGCCATCTGTTCGTGCATGAGAATAGACGCGCGTATCGCTGTGTGCTGGGCCTCAAGCCTGGTGTTTGCAACTATTCACCCGGCGGCAACAACTGTTCATCTGCGGTAACAGCTGTGTAACCGGCGCAGCTCCGCGGGCGCCGGTCAGCAGCTCGAAAGGGTTCCTGAAGTGCTCAAATGCGTTGGTCTCGGTCGGGCACTGGTTTCCGCGTCTTTATCGGCGCCTGTCGCACGTAGCGCAGCCGTGTACGACGCGGCACTCCGGTGAGGCGAAAAAAATCTAATCGCGGATAACGCCCGCAGCCGCTCCACTCACGCCGCCGCCCCTTGACGGCCACCCGGAGTTCTGCTCCAAAAAGCGTGCCTCCCGCGTGACCGCCGGGGCCCTGATCGACGACGCCGCCCACGCAAAGCTGAGCGCAGCGGTGGACAGAGCCCCATCGTGCTGGATTCCCGCAACGGCGCCTAACAGTCGCGACCGGAGACGATGCTGTTCGGCTGCCTGGAACCGATGGAGCGCCGGCTGAACAGACCACCACCCGGTCGAGGTGCTGAGCCCTCGAGCGACACTCCACGTGAGCCAGCGCCGACGGCGCACCCCCGGCTGATTGCGGCGACGCGCCGTGGCTCAGCCGAAACGCAGCGGCAAGTCCTTGAGCGCGAAAGTCTTACTGGGAAACTTGATTTCGGGCTCGTAGCCAGGCGCCAGTTCAAATTCAGGGATTCTCTTGAGCCATTCGTCGACGATGACGGTCAGCTCCATGCGCGCCAGATGAGAACCCAGGCAGCGGTGCGGTCCGCCGCCAAATCCCCAGTGCCGGTGCACCTTACCGTCCATGGTGAGTTCGTTGGTGGAGATCGCATCGCTGCCGTCGCGGTTGATCAAGGCCATGCACAAGAACACCGATGAGCCAGCGGGCAACGTCATGCCACCGACGACGACGGTCTCAGTCAGTACCCGGGGCGCCACCGGCGCTGACGGCTCCAACCGCACGATCTCTTCGATGAAGACCCTGATCTGCCTTGGGTTATCGCGGAGCTGTGCGCGCAACTCCGGTCTGCGCGCCAACTCCAGAAGGCAAAAGCCGATGGCCGCGGTCACGGTGTCCAGCCCCGCCAGGATCAGCAGATGGCTCATGCCCAGCAACTCGAGATCCGTGAAGTTGCCTTTGCTTTGCATCACGGTAGACAACATGTCCGAGCCCGGATTATCCCGGCGGTATTGGATTGCGTCCGTCAGGTATTGGTACATCGCCTGCGCCGCCGGGGCGACGTCCGCCATAGTGGCATAGATGTCGTCGGAGAGAACGGCGTTTTTCCAGGCGATCAGTTGGTCGCGGTCCTTCAACGGCAGACCGTAGAGGTCCAGGAACACCTGGTAGGGGTACGTCCTCGCCAGGTCTTTCATCACCTCGCATTCGCCGCGGCTGGCGATGGCGTCGATCATGTCGGCGGCGTGACGAACCAGCACCGGTCGCGACTTACTCAACCCGTGCGGGCTGAAAAACGGCTGCAGGATTTTGCGGTACCGAGTGTGCTCGGGCGGGTCGAACCCCAACGGGATCACCGGGATTGGGCTTCCCGGTGGTTGAAGCGCCAATCGAGCAGAAAAAACATTGGGACTTCGCAACGCTGCCAGCACGTCCTCACGGCGGGTGAGGTAGTAGTAGCCGTTCATGAACACCACCGGTCCGGCATCGCGCAAAACCTTCCACCCGACGCCACGATCGGCGGCCATCGGCAGGGCGAAGTAGTCAAGCCGCGGAAGGTGAAAGCCGGCGCCGTACAGGCTTTCATTAGTGGAGCTCATGTACGTGATCTCTCGTGTCGGTTCGTTGATTTTCGCTGGCGCCGTAGGCGGCTGGAGACAGTAGACATGGTAATGCCGCCCGCGGTGGTTCGGTTGCGTCGTCCCCGCGCTAGCGGGTGCCGGATTGAGCGGAGATGTTCGACATGTCTTTAGAATCGGCATTGTGAAGGTTCGTGTCGAGCAGTCGAGGTGCGTTGGTCACGCCCAGTGCTATGCGGTTGACCCCGAGATTTTCCCGATCGATGATTCTGGCTACTCCACTCTCGAAGAACACGAGGTTGCGCCGGAGGACGCGCAGGTAATTCGTGACGGGGTGGCGTCCTGTCCGGAGATGGCGCTGATTCTGGACGAGGATTGACTGGAAGCCAGCCTAGTTCACGCCGGGTAACGGTCACCGTCTGGCACGGAGTGCGGGAACCGCCCGTTCAATGCCCGCAGTAGTCCATGGACTTCATCGATGCGAGCGCGTATCTGCGTCAGCTCTCCAGACGGCCGGGAATCGTTAGGCTCGGGTTGCTGATACCTATCTCCGGCCATGCGATGCGCAAGCTCCTGTAGTTCGGCGCACTCGGCCTGCAGAAGCCGCTCAAACACCCGCGCCTGAGCTATCTCGGCAGGCTGAGCGGGGCGGCGCGGCAAAATGCTTGCTGCACTGAACGCCGGCGACCCGCTTATGGTCCTCGGGAGCGTGCGGGCGGTGTCTCGGGGTCTCCGTGACAAGGCCAGCGAACCGGATGCCTGAGCGTGTTTCGCCACGTATCACTCCTGCCCTCGGCCCCGAGTGTTCATCTACCGGAAACCTACGCCACTGCTCTCACATGCTTCCAGATCCGCCCCAATTGTTCATATTCGAGCCATGATTGCGACGTCCGTGATTTACCTCGCCTCGGGGTGACGGGCGCGGCTTGTGCGTTCGCGAGCACAACACTCCTGGGGTGCCACGCAGCGACGTGACACCCCAGGAGAGTGAAGCTAATCGGCCTTTTAGCCAGCTGACGGTGGGCGGGGCATCACCGTGGGTTTGAACCCATAGCGTGGGCCCAAGCCGTTGCCGAAGCCGGCTCGTGTACCGGCCAGCGGCATACCGCCCATCAGGTTCCCGCTACCGGCGGCGGCCTCCGGGGCAGCGCTGACGCTGCTGACCAGCTGCACGCCGTGTGGGGCCGCCTGCGCAGCAGCTCCACCGACCCATGACGCCGGCACCGCCAGTTTGCCGACCGAACCGGCGCCGCCCGTAATGGCGGAAATTGCATGCGCGCCCGCGCCGGCGCCAGCAGCAGCACCACCGCCCAGCGCCCCTCCGAGGCCACCCAAGCCGCCGAGTGCTGGGGCAGCAGCGGCCGGAGCAGCCCCGCCCAGCATTCCCGCGCTCTTCGCAATCTGAACGCCGAAGTTGCCCATACCAACGCTGAAGTAAGGCAGACCCTCAGTGTTGTAGAACAAGCTGGCGTACGGCGAGTAGAGGCCGGTCAACGCCGACAGGTTCGTGGGCAGGACGGTCGTACCGAAGATCAAGGCGAAAATATCTTGAAACGGCGTTGTGGTGGGGGTGGCCGCCGAGGTGGCCGCCGGCGACGCAAGGCTTTGCAGCGAGTTCGGCATTGACGAGGTCAGCTGTTGCAGGATCGACTGGCTGCTGCTGGCGGCCGACGTGCCGGTTGCCTGGCTGACCGCAGCGGCTTGAGTCGCTGTGCCGCCCGGATTGGTGGTCGCGGCCGGCGTGGCGAACGGCGTCACCTGAGCGGCCGAGGCCGACTGACCCGCGTAGCTGTACATGGCCGCGGCGTCCTGCGCCCACATTTGGCCGTACTGTGCCTCGAGCTGCGCGATCAGTGGGGTGTACTGGCCGAAGACGTTGGCCTGCACTGCCGCGGCGGTTTCGGCGCGGTTGGCCGCGACGAGCGGCGGCGCCACCGTTGCCGCGAACGCCTGCTCGTAGGCGGCAACGGCCGCCTGGGCCTGGGCCGCGGACTGCTCGGCCTGCGTGGCTGTCTCCTGCAGCCAGGTGACGTAGGGCTGCGCCGCACTTGTCATCGCCGCCGAGGCCGGTCCGTTCCACGCGTCGCTGGCCAGTTGCGTGATCGTCGTCTCGTAGCCCTGAGCAGCCGACTGGAGTTCCGCGGCAAGGCCGTTCCATGCCGACGCGGCAACTTGGAACGACGACGAACCGGGACCCATGTACATAAGGGCCGAATTGATCTCAGGCGGTATCGCCCCGAAATCCACCATGTGAAATGCCTCCTAGCCGGCCGCAGCCGCGTTGGCGGCCTCGGTGGCTGCGTAGGAACCGGCGCTGGTGCCCAACGTGTTGACGAACATCTCGTGGATGGCCGCGGCCTGCTGGCTCACGGCCTGGTACAGCTGGGCGTGTGCGACGAACTGAGCGGCGGTCAGCGCCGAAACCTCGTCGGCGGCAGCCGGAACCACTCCTGTGGTGGGGGCCGCTGCGGCGGCGTTCTGGGCGTTCAGCCCCGAGCCGATCCCCTGCAGGTTGGTGGCCGCCGCCGATAATGCTTCCGGCTGTGTGGTCACGAACGACATCCGGTCTCCTCCTTAATAACCATGCGCGTCTACGACCTTGAGCAAGGTCGTTCGGTTGAAAGGTTAGATGGTCACGCTCGGATAAAGCCGCTGCCGACCAAACTGTTCACGCCCGGACAGCGAGTATTCACCCCTCGATATCGGCTGTTCATCCCGAGTTCGACAAACCTTCCACCTGCGGTAATGCTTCGGTTCGACCGGCCACTGCAACGCTCGGTGGGCCCGGCCGCTCGATTGCCGTCTCGGCTGCCGCGTAGACCAAACCTGGTCGTGGCGAAGGATCAAGCGGCTCAAAGGCCCTTGAGCGTGAAAACGCCACGCTCAAGCGGTTTTTGGCTGATGCGGAATTGGAGAAAGTTGTGCTCACGGAGATCGCGAATGGAAACATATTGCCTGTCACGGCTTCCCCCACGGTCCGGATGCGACGTTGCGGTCCTGGCTGTGCCATTTCGGGGCCGGGTATCACAACGCCCGTGCAGAAGGCTGGGCAGTCAATCACGAGAAAATGCAATGTCTTTGGCGCGAACAACGGCTTCGAGTGCCACAGCGCCGCCGGCACAATGGCCACGGCAGCTCCACGGCACCACCGACCGTAATCGCGGATGCACCCGATCGGGTACAGGCGGTGGACTTCCAGTTCGCCGTCACCACCGATCGGTGGCCGATCAAGATCGTCCCAATCGTCGATGAGCCCCCGTGAGTCTCCGGCCGGGATGGTCGAGCGCTGAACGACTCTCGTTCGCCGTGGACCAGTTCACGGATCCGACCACGGCCACCGGGCGCAGCCGCACGGATCCGTACTCTGTTACCCCCCTTGGGGCGGCCGGGGCATCACGGCGTGCCGGAACCCGTATTTCACGACGTACCCGCCGCCGCGGCGTCCAGCACCGGCTCCGAGACCGGCGTTGCCCGCCATCGGAACACCGTTGAGCATCCCATTCGCCTGCGGTGCGACCGGGCGTGCGGCGTTGGCCAGCTGGACCTCTTCCATCGCCGCGGGCGTCGACCCTTGCCAACCCGCGGGCACCGACAGCCGCCCGAGAGTGCTGGCCTCGCCCATCTGGGCCGTCACACTGCTGGCCGTAAACGGTGCGCCACTGACGCCTGCGGTGCCGCCAATGGGGGGAAGTGCTCCCCCAGGAATCGAGAACCCAAGCCCTTTTTCTAGTGCCGTTGCCTGAGCGGGGGTAATCAACTGCTGCCCGAGGCCGTAGCCGAAGTTTCCGAGACCGACCGCGAAGTAGGCCTGGAGGATCTGCCGCATCGTGTTCAGGTTGCCTGATGTCCCGCCCGTCAGGCCGATGCCCCAACCGCCTTGACCGAAGTTGGCGACGGTGTTCTGGTACAGCGTCTGGATCCATTCGGCAAACGTGGTCGGGGGGGCCGCCGCGGTGGGCAGCGCGGTGGTCGCGGCCGTCTGAGTGGTCGTGGTGGGCGCCGACGACACCGCGTTCTGCGCCACCGTCGCGGCTTGGCTGGCCGGCGTAGCGGCCGCCTTGGCAACCGCGTCAGCCTGGTTGCTCGTCCCGTCATCGTTGGTCGTCTGAGGCGGCGCGATGAACGGCGTCACCGCCACGGCGACCTGCGAGGCGCCCGCGTAGCCGTACATGGCAGCGGCGTCCTGCGCCCACATTTCGACATACAGGGCTTCGGTCATCATGATCGCGGGGGTGTTCTGCCCGAAGAAGTTGGTGGCGACCAAGGCGGCCAGCAGTGCACGGTTGGCCGCGATCACCGGCGGCGGCACCGTCATTGCGAACGCCGCCTCATATGCGGCGACGGCCGCGCGAGCATGGTTGGCCGTCTCCTCGGCTTGCGCGCCGGTTGAGGTCAACCAGTCGATGTAGGGCGTGATGGCGGACATCATCGCCACGGACGTGGGACCCACCCATGAGTTGCTCGTCAACTCCGCTAGCGCGGCCCCATAACCACTGGCAGCGAAACCCAACTCAGCAGCCAGACTGTCCCAGGCCTCAGAGGCCGCCAGCAGCGGCCCGGGTCCGGGACCCGAATACATCCGACCCGAATTGACCTCCGGCGGCAACAGCCCGAAATCAAGCACTAAATTCCTCCGTCAGTAAGCCAAGTTTGGCGGCGGCGTGCGGCGTTGTCATCAACTGGTCAGCAATCGGCGGGTCCCGGTGGATGACCGCCTGATCGATATCGATCTGCGGAACCCGGTGTGTGGCCACAGACGAAATGCGCTTTCTTTCCTCGGTAACCCTCAGCCGGTAACCCTCAGCGTCAACAACATTGAGCGCTGATGCTCATCACTGAACAATCGCTGGCTGAGACATTAGATGGCCGCGCGCGCGATCCGCGACGACGATGCCGACTATTCATTCCTGATCAAGCAGTGTTCATCCGCGATCAACTGTTGTTCAGTTGACGTTCGGTTCTGCGCCACCCGGTGGCCGCGTGCGGGCAGCTCTCCGGCGGCCGGCGTGAAGGGGATCACGGTCGAACGAAGCTCGAATCGTGTCGGTGCCCCCGCACCGACGCGTCCGCCCATGTTGGTGATCGGCATCATCGGTGGCATCGCCGATTGCGTACCTGCCGGCGCCGAAATGGCGGGGGTGCCACCGACGTGCATCGCCGTTCCGGCGGCAGTCACCGGCGGCGCCGCACCGGTCCAGGCAGACGGCACCGTCAGCGCGCCGACCGAGGTGGCCCGACCCATACCCGCGGAGAGTGCCGGAGCGCCCGAGCCGACGGCGCCGATGCCTGCCGAGCCCAGGGCGCCGGTACTCGACGTGAGTCCGACCGCGTTTGCGGCGCCCAGCTCGTTGGCGGCCGTCGTCGCGGCCTTGGCGGCGGTCGCCGTACTGCCGGCGGTGAACAGCTTGGACAGCATGCTCATGGGCATCGATGCCAGCTTCAGCGGCGTGCTGAGTTCGTTCATGATTGACGTTGCCGATGTCGAGGACGTCGACGAATCGGTCGCCGTGGACGCAACGCTGTCCAGGGCCTGCGGCGACGCCAGGCTCTGCAGGGCTTGAGGCATTCCCGAAATGACTTGCGGGCCAGACGACATGATCGTGTCGAGATCGGTTCCCCCGGAGGTGCCGGCGGACTGGGCTGCTGCGACGGACTGGCTCACCAGGCCGCTCGAGTTGGTGGTCTGCGGCGGTGCGGTGAACGGGGTCACTTGTGACGCCGTTGCCGAGGCGCCGGCGTAGCCGTACATCGCGGTGGCGTCCTGGGCCCACATCTCGGCGTAGAGCGCCTCGGTTGCCGCGATCGCCGGGGTGTTCTGACCGAGGACGTTCGTCGCGACGAGCGCTGCCAGCAGGCTTCGATTGGCCTCGATGATCGGCGGCGGAACCGTTGCGGCGAAAGCGCTTTCGTAAGCGCTGGCCGCCGCGGTGGCTTGCGTGGCGGCCTGCTGTGCCTGATCGCCGGTGGCGCTCAGCCACGTAACGTACGGGGCGGCGGCCGCGGCCATCGAGATCGAACTGGGGCCGGTCCATGACCCGCTGGTGAGGGTTGAGACAACGGAGCCGTACCCGGACGCTGCGGAGGTCAGCTCCTCGGCCAGCGACTGCCAGGCTGCCGCGGCTGCCAGCATCGAGCCCGGCCCGGGGCCGGCGTACATACGTCCGGAGTTGATCTCCGGCGGCAAGGCGCCAAAGTCCAGCATGGGAGTCCGCCTCAGCCGGCCGCGATTGCGTTGGCCGCCTCGGTGGCAGCGTAGGAGCCGGCGCCGGCGCCGAGTGTGTTGACGAACATTTCGTGGATCGCCGCCGCCTGAGCGCTGATAGCCTGATACATCTGGGCATGGGTCGCGAACTGGGCAGCGGTCAGCGCGGACACCTCGTCGGCCGCCGCGGGTAGCACTCCTGTGGTCGGCGCCGCCGCTGCGACGTTCTGCGTCGCCAGGCTCGAACCGATGCCCTGCAGATTCTCCGCGGCCGTCGTCAATTCGGCCGGCTGCGTGCTCACAAATGACATCTGACACTCCCTTCACACCAGTCCGCACCCGTCACTAGTTAGAGACGTTAACTAGGAAAGATGGGCTGCTGACATGCCGAAGCTATGCGCCCGCTATGAAAGGTTCGACGACAACCCTGCGTCAAGGATTGGTCCCGGCAAACGCAAAGGTCCCCCGCCCTTGCGAGCGGGGGACCTTTGCGAGATCCAGCTATCGACGCAGCTCCGTGGCGGCAACCTGGACGAACACCCCGGTGTCCTCGGCCATCAGCAGGCCACGACCGCGGGGCAGCGGTCCACCCTTCATCTTGCCGCGGATGAAGCCCTCGTCCGGGTCGGCGTCCATGACCAGCAACGGTGAGTTGGCCTGTGCCAGCGCGCGCAGCATCGGGTCGCTCCCCGCCGAAGACCATCCACCGAAGGTGCGGGTGACGATCACGTGCAAGCCGACATCGGCAGCCCTGGTCACCCACGGCGCGGCCTTCTGCAGCGGCGAATCGAAGCCCGGCGGCAGTTGCTGAACGTCATCGATGATCAGGAAGATCTCCGGCCCGCTCCACCAGGCACGGGACAGCAGCTCTTCGGCCGACAGGCCCGGTGGTGGCTCACGGCGGGCCAGTACGTCACCCAGCTCGTTCATCATCGCTGCGACGCCGTCGAGGTTATAGGCGAACTTCTCGACGTAGTCGGTGCCCAGCGTGGTCAGCAGTTGACGACGAGGGTCGACCAGCCACACCTGTGCCGACGGACGCGAAGTCGGTGCAGCGATGCTGGCTCCCGGTTCATACACCCGCCCGATCTCGGCCATGATGGTTGCCAGCGTCGTGGTCCGGCCACACTCGCGTCGACCCGTCACCATCAGGTGAGCGTTCTCGGCGAAGTTGAGGTAGACCGGCTGCAGGTCCAATTCGTTGATGGCCCAAGCGATTCCACCGGCACCGACGTTCTGGCGCCGATCTGCCTGCGCCAGTGTCCGGACCTGGTCCAGGCCGAACTTCGCGGGAAGCCTGCGCACCGGCGGTGCGTGGCCGACCGCCACCTTACTGACCGCCGCCGCAACACTGTCGGACGCGAACACGTTGTCCGGTGTGTCGCTCAGCGCCGGCCTGGCGACCAGCGTGTGCAGACCCGATTGCGGATCGCTGTCGAGCCGAACGTAGTTCACCGCGACCATGCCGCGACCCGGCTTGACCGGAACATCCTTGGCGAACCGCGAGCGCACCAGCTTGGCGTCCTCGACCGCAGCCAGACGCAGCTCGATCCGGGATCCGAACCCGCTGCGCACCGGCGGCCGCAGCTCGGATTCGCGGTCGGCCGTAGCCACCACGTGGATACCGAATGACGGCCCCTGGTTGATGATCACGTTCACCTGCTCGATGAGCACCTCGTTCTCTTCGGCGAGCGCCCGGTAGTTGTCGATCACCAGGAAGACGTCGCCGAAACCGTCGTTGGGCACGCGGCCCGCCTCACCGAGGAACTTGCGCCGCCGGAAGACCTCCATCGACGGAACGTCGAACTCGAGGAAGGTGTGCTTGCGCTCACGGAGCAGCGCAAGCAGTTCCGCCACCGTCCGGCGAACGCCGTATGGGTCGGTCGGACCGACGACCTCGCCGACGTGCGGCAACGCGGCCACAGTCGTGAGCGCGGTGCTGCTGTAGGCCAGCGCATAGAACTGGACCTGCTCAGGCGTATGGGTCAGCGCAGCCGAGGTGATCAGCGTCTGCAATGCGGTGGTCTTACCCGACCCACCGGCGCCCAGGATCAGCACGTTGGAACCAGGCCCGGAGGTGTCCACCGTCCATGGCGGCTGGTCGTGCTTGAACGGCCGGTCGACGACCCCGACCGGGAACACCAGGTCCAGCGACGTGCCGTACTGCTCCTGCCACGGCCGGTCGAGGAAGCGGTTGACCAGCTCCTCGATCGGAATCGGCCGATCCAGCGGTGGCTGCCACAACCGATAAGGCTGGAAGTCGATCCGGCGAAGCTGATCGATGATCACCGTGCCGACCTTCGGCGTCCTGATCGCTTCTTCTTCCTCTTCTTCCTCGGCTGCAGCGGCTCCGTTACCGGCTAAAGCCTCGCCGTTGACGCTGTCGCCGTTGGTGAGCGCGTCGAAGTCATCCGGCCCCGTGACACTGACCTCGATGGGGGTGAAGCCAGTGGTAAACAGTTGCGGCCGAATGTAATCGACGGAATGGGTCAGCATCGCCGGCCCATCGTCGTCGAGCGAAACACCGCGACGGTAGTCGCGCCACAGGAATTCGGCCTGGAAGCGGACAATCTCGTCGAGGCTCTTGCGGAAGTACCCGAGACCGGCCTGCGCGGGCAGGTTGACGGCGTTGGGAACACCCGCGGCCTGCGCCGCACCGGCGGTACGCGCTTTCAGCACCAACCGGTAACCCATGTTCTCCATGAGTTTTTCGGCCCGGCTCTCGATCGTCTGCGAGGCCATCATCAGGTGGATCCAGTAGGCACGACCCTGCCGGCCGATGGAGTCCAGAACGTCGACAGCCGTCGGCATGATCCGGAACCACTCGTAGAACTCGTCGATGACGACCACCAGCATCGGCAGCGGCGGGATGTCCTGGCCGCGTGCCCGCATCCTGGAGCGCATCTCGTTGTATTCCTTGGCGTCATCGACACCGGCGTTGTCGCAGACCGCCTTGCGTCGCGCGATCTCGCCCCACAGCGAGTCCAGGAAGCGCTCCATGAGCGCCTGGTCCTCTTCGAGGTCGGTGATGATGCGCGACACGTGCGGCACGCCGCCGAACGGCTTGACCGCGGACCCGCCCTTGAGGTCAGCCAGCACGAACTGCAGCTCGTCTGGCGGATGCGCCAGCATCAGCGATTCGAGCACGGTACGCACCAGCGTCGACTTACCGGAACCGGTGGTTCCCGACATGACGCCGTGCGGGCCGTCGCCGCCCTCGTCGAGGGACTTCATGTCAAGGAACAGCAGCTCGCCGTTGTCCGACCGGTTACCGAACGGGATCCGCAGCCGCGAGCGGCTGGTCAGGGCGTCGCGCCGACTGCTCCACAACGCGTCGAAGTCGATCTCGGACGGGTCCTCAATGCCGTAGTAGGACAAGATGTCTCGGGCGCCGATCTGCGCGACGCGCTGACCGATCTCCTCGTACGCCTCGGCCAGTCGCCAACGGGCCACCCGCTGCGCGAACTGCTCGGCCTCGGACTCGGTCACGTCGTCGGCGAGGGCGAAGAACCACTTGTTGTCGTCGATCACCATCCAGGTGTCGCGGTCACGGGGCAGTGCCTCGATCACTCCGATGTCATTGGTGAACTTCAGCACCCGCTCCGGATTACCGGTCCACAGCGCAGAACCGGTCAGATCGAAGAACGTCACGCCGTCCACACCGTCGACGCTGATGACGTACTCCCACTGCGGGTCGTCGACGTCGGCGATGATCACGTGGTGCGGCGTCGGTGTCTCCGCCGACGAGCTTGCATGCCGAGGCGTGAAAGACCCACGCCCAGCGAACAATTCGGCCTGGTCGGCGGCGAACTCACGGACCGACCCGTACACCATCCGGATATTGCCAGCGGCGTCGCGGCGGCGCGGATCGCCGAAGTGCGGCAGCCACTTGACCCAGTCCCACTTACTCATGTCGGAAGTGACAACGATCATCTGCAAGTGGTCAGGCCCGTGTGAGAAGGCCAGCTGGAGGATGAGCGCGCGCATGGCGCCCAGCGTCTGCTCGCGGTTACCGATCAGGGCGTACCACGGCTCGACTAGCAGCGACACCATCTTCGGCAGGTTGTAGATGACGCTCTGGTAGCGACCGAATTCCTGCAGTGCCTTACCCGTCACCGGCTCGAGCTCGATGTCGGTCGGCATGTTCTGCGGCTCGCCCCAGGTCACCTCGGGACGGGTCATGCCCACCCCGATGCGGGCGACACCGAAGTTGAGGTCCTTGCCGTCCGGTTTGCGCTCCCACATCCGGGGTGAGCCCACCGCGGCGGCCAGCGTCGTCGGCTCCGGGTGGAACCAGCGGTAGTTGGCGTCCATGCTGTCGGCCGACTCGTTCGCGGTCTCCCGCAGCATGTCCAGCATCAGCATGAACTGGGCGCGCATCGCGTCCAGCTTCGGCCGGCTCATCTGCTGCTGGCCACCGAAACGGCCACCGAACATCATCATGGCGACGCCGCCGATCATGAAGATCGGGAAGATCGAACCGGCGCCCAGGAACATCCGCGAGCCGTTGGCGACGGTCATACCGACCATGCCGACCAGCAAGCCGACCACCAGCACACCGACCACGATCAGCCACCACGGCTTGCCTTCGGGCGGCGGGACACTCAGCGGTGTCGGAAGGACGATGTTCTCCGGCCTGACGGCAGGCGCCCGGTCAGGCGTTGGGCGTGCGAAACCTTGCTTCACTTGGGTACCACTAACTCTGCGGGGTTCATATCGGTCGGAAGGGTGTCATGACGCACCAACGCATCGGCGCGAGATAGTGCGGGGCCCGGTGCCAGCAGGCGCAACGCGACCCACGGCGCCGGCGACGGATTGGCCGTCAGCCCCAGTGCGGAGCGTGAATCACGAGTGTTCTCCACGCCGAAGCGTGCGCCGGAACTCGTGAGCCACCAAAGGGATTCAGACGTGGTCGCCCCCGGATCGTTGCCCGTGACGACGACCCAGTTGCCGTACTCAGGGCCGAAGTAGACGTGATCGGCTTCGCGGCCCGAGGAGTCCGCCTTGACCAGCGACACGACCTTGTCGGTCGAGCCGTTGGGCACCGGAATCGTCGGCCCGGAGATCACCTGGATGCGAGCGCGCTCCTCACCGGCGGTCTTCTGCCACCACCAGCACGTCGCGGGGTTCTCCTTCAGATCGATCGGGCTGAGCGGGGTGTCGGGGTAGGCCGACAGGTCTAGCCCGTTGACGACCGGCATCTTCGCCAGCGACGCGGGGGCCACGACCACCGGCGAGTTGCCTGCCGGGGTGCCGGCGTTCTGCAGGATCTGCGCGACCAGCGGATTGACGGTCTGCACGCCGTCGGCCAGCACCACTGAATACTGTTGCGGCCCACTGATTTGTGGCGTCACGATTACGGTTCCGATCGGTCCGGGTGCATTGGTGAATGCTGCCGGCTGGCCGGCGCCCGGGACCTTGGGCACCGTCAACTCGGGGCCGACGGGCAACGAGTCGTATAGCGCACGGCTCATCGGATGCGCCTGGCTGACGTTCTCCGGGGTCAAGCCCAGCGGCAGCAACACCGCGCGGTTGGCCGAGTCGATGCGCGACCGACGCCCCTGCCGGACCACGTAGGTGTCCCCCTCGTACCTGAGCACCACGGCGTCGGACCCGTTCAGCACGCGGCGACGGTTCGACAGGTCGGGCGTGCCGTCGATGACGGTGACCGTCACCGGCGGCGCACCAACGCCGGCCGTCGGTGTCACCGAGTCGCACACCAGCCACGACGACGTCGCCGGGGTGGTCGGGGAAAACTCCGACGGTGCGCCGGGGATGCCGACCAGCGGCCCGTGCGGCTGCTCGGCGATCTGGCTCCCCCGCACCTTGTGCGGGTTGTCCGCGCGTCCAGCGATCAGCCGGGCGGATGCCAGGTTCAGCGCGGGATAGATCTTGTCGCCGACCCGGACATACAGTGCACCCGAATCACGGTCGGCGATGATCGGTGTGTCGTTCAGCTGCCCGGAGGGGCTGATGAAGGAGTACAGCAAGGCGCCCAGGCAGATCACCAAGGCGGCCGAGATCGACGCCACCACGGCCAGCGTTTGGCGCCGGCCGGGTTCGATTTCCATCCGCACCCGCCAGCGAGTCAACGCCATAGCGGTACGACGGGCCAGGAACTGGTAACCGGTTACCTGGGTCCGGGTGGACAGTCCGAGGCCGTAGCCCGAACCCCGCTGCTGATCACCGGCCATTTTTGCTCATGCTCCCAGCCGATCGAGCACCTGAATGCTGTCTAGTCCCACGATTCACAGGGATAACGGTAGGGCACCCCAGTCGACCTCGCCAGGCGAATGTTTGGACGCGGCTGCTATTTGCGTACACGCCGGTAGTGGTTTGCGCCACCGTAGCCGTCACCTGCCATTGATTAGGTGGGAAGGAATCGAAGAAATCGTCGCTGCGCATCGTACGGCCCGGAGCAAACCCAGCTCACAGAAAAGACGACGCCGAGGTGAACACTCGGGTCGCATCTAGGACATCTCGACAAGCAAGATGTCGGTATGAGCCGAATGGCGCCGTCGTTGGTCGAGCTTGCGGGTCGATTTGGGATCGCCACTGACTACGACGATTGGAGCGGTCGCCGAGTCGGCGTGCCGGAAAGCACATTGATAGCAGTGCTAGCGGCGCTCGGCATCCCCGCCGCTGACGAGGTGGAACGCAATGTGTCGCGGGCTGCGCACGAGCGCGGGCACTGGTCGCGCGCCCTGCCGCCGACCATCCTCGGGCAGGCCGGCACGCAGACCACTTTCTGGGTGCACGTACCCCACGGGCAGCCGGCCGAGGTGTGGGTGGTGCTCGAAGACGGGACCGTTCGCACCGGGATACGGCAAGTCGACAATTTCACCCCGCCGTTCGACCTGGACGGACGCCGGATCGGCGAAGCGAGCTTCGTGCTGCCCGACGACCTGCCGCTGGGCTATCACCGGGTGCATCTGCGCTCCGGCGAGGACGAGGCCAGCGCCGCGGTGATCGTGACACCGGCCTGGCTTGGCGTGCCCGAGCGCCTCGGCGCTCGTCGCACCTGGGGATTGGCCACGCAGTTATACAGCGTCCGGTCCCGCCAGTCCTGGGGTGTCGGCGACCTCACCGATCTTGTTGACCTTGCGGTGTGGTCGGCGTCGGTTTACGGCGCCGGTTACGTGCTGGTCAATCCGTTGCACGCGGCGGAGCCGACCTCTCCTATGGAACCGTCGCCATATCTGCCGACGTCGCGCCGCTTCGTCAACCCGCTCTATCTGCGCGTCGAGGCGATTCCGGAATTCGCCGACCTGGGTAAACGCAGCCGGGTGCGGCGATTGCGCGACGGCGTCCAGAAGCATGCGGCCGCACTGGACTCGGTCGACCGCGACACCGCATGGGCGGCCAAACGGGAAGCCCTGGAGCTGGTTTTCGCTGTTCCGCGCACGGTGGGCCGCGATCTGGCTTTTGCCGCTTATCGCGCTCGGGAGGGTGCGGCGCTCGACGATTTCGCCACCTGGTGTGCGTTGGCCGAGAAGTACGGCAGCGACTGGCATCAGTGGCCCGAGTCGGTGCGCCATCCCGATAACGACGGCGTCGCCAAGTTCATCCGAAAGCATTCGGCCGCAGTGGATTTCCACCGTTGGTTGCAGTGGCAACTCGACGAGCAACTGGCCGCCGCGCAGACCCAGGCAGTGTCGGCCGGGATGTCGCTGGGGATCATGCACGACCTCGCCGTCGGCGTGCATCGCAACGGCGCCGATTCCTGGGCGCTGCAGGACGCGTTGGCCCTCGGGGTGTCCGCCGGCGCGCCGCCGGATGAGTTCAACCAGCTAGGCCAGGACTGGTCGCAACCGCCGTGGCGCCCGGACCGCCTCGAAGAGCTGGAGTATCAACCCTTCCGCGCCTTGATCCGCAGCGTGTTGCGGCACGCCGGCGGGGTGCGCATCGACCACATCATCGGCTTGTTCCGGCTGTGGTGGATTCCGAAGGGCCAAGCCCCCACCGAGGGCACCTACGTCCGCTATGACCACGAGGCGATGATCGGCATCGTCGCGCTGGAGGCTTATCGCGCCTTGGCGCTGGTGGTTGGCGAGGATCTGGGCACCGTTGAGCCATGGGTGCGCGACTATCTACGGGGACGCGGCGTGCTCGGCACGTCGATTCTGTGGTTCGAACTGGACCGCGACGGTGGTGGCGGTCCGCTGCCGGCCGAGCGCTGGCGCGAATATTGCCTGTCGTCGGTGACCACTCACGACCTACCGCCGACCGCCGGCTATCTGGCCAACGAGCATGTGCGCCTGCGGGATTCGCTGGGTTTGTTGACCCGGCCGGTCGAGCAGGAGCTTGCGGCCGCCGAAGCCGAGCGGGCGGCGTGGCTGGCGGAATTGCGTCGAGTCGGCCTGCTGTCGAAACACGCCGACGTCGAGGAGACCGTGCTCGCCCTCCACAAGTATTTGGGCCGAACGCCGTCGCGGCTGCTTGGACTAGCCCTGACCGACGCTGTTGGCGATCAGCGCACGCAGAACCAACCGGGCACCACCGATGAATACCCCAACTGGCGGGTTCCGCTGAGCGGTCCCGATGGCCGCCCGGTCCTGCTCGAAGACGTGTTCACCGATCACCGGGCGATCGCTCTGGCCGAAGCCATGCGAGCGCAGACGGCTGTCCGCCCGGCCGAAACCAACTGCTAGCTTCAATTTGGCATGAAGACCGTCAAATTCGCCGTTGTCGCCCCCGTCGCTGCCGGTGTTACCGCAGACCCGCGGTGGATGGCGGCATTCGCCCGCCACGTCGAAGCATGCGGCTTCGAATCGATCGTTGCCGTCGAGCACACCGTCCTGGCGACTCGCTACGACAGCGTCTATCCGTACGACCCTTCGGGCCGCGTGGAATTAGCGTCCGACTGCCCAGTCCCCGATCCGCTTGACCTGCTTGCGTTTCTAGCCGCCCACACCGACCGGCTCGGGCTGGCCACCGGTGTTCTGGTGCTGCCCAACCATCATCCAGTTGTGCTGGCCAAACGGGCGGCGACCGTCGACGCGTTGTCGGGTGGAAGGCTTCGGTTGTGCGTCGGCGTGGGCTGGCTGCGAGAAGAGATCGAGGCGTGCGGCACTGAGTTCGAAAGCCGGGGTCGACGTGCCGACGAGCAGTTGGCAGTGCTGCGGGCGTTGTGGGATCAGCAGCGGGACGGCGTCACCTATCACGGCGAGTTCTTCGAGTTCGCCAATGTCGTCTGCAGTCCGAAACCAGTTGCCGGGCAGAATCTTCCGGTGCACATCGGCGGGCACAGTAAAGCAGCTGCTCGGCGGGCCGGTCGCTTCGGCGACGGCTTTCAGCCGTTGGGAGTGGCCGGTTCCCAGCTGGAGGCAATGCTGGGGCTGATGCGCGATGAGGCGGCGGCAGCCGGACGCGA
Organism: Mycobacterium sp.; assembly: GCA_036519055.1. GTDB lineage: Bacteria > Actinomycetota > Actinomycetes > Mycobacteriales > Mycobacteriaceae > Mycobacterium. The sequence continues at coordinate 7,959 of DATDLZ010000050.1, read as the reverse complement.
TCCGGCAGATATCGAAGTGTCGTTGGGTCATTCGGTTACCAAAGTCGACCCCGAACGCGCTGAGCGGTTAGTCGGCCAAGGCGCCGATCGACTGGTGCTGGCCATGCCGCCGACTGCCGATCTCGAGCAGGCCAAGGACGAGCTCTCAGCCTGCGCGCAACGATTGTCGTTGCCGACGTGATGGCCCGCGCAACCAACCGGGTCGGGATCAGCGACTTGGTACACCGTTACTCCGCGGCAGTCGATGACCGTCAATTCGACGCTGTCGTACAGCTTTTCACCGAGACAGCTGAGTTGATCCTGCCCGATCCGCCAACTGCGCTGGAGCCGGTTCATCGACACCGTGGGCACACTGCGATCAGCGCCGCAATTGCCGCCGTCGCCGCCGTTATCCGTACCGAACACGCGATCGTGGGCGAGGTGTACGACGACGCCTCGCGGCCGGACGTCGCGCACGGCCGTGTTGCCTGTATTGCGCATCACTGGAGCCAAGACGCGGATCAGCTCACCGACGTGGTCTGGCATCTGCGCTACGACGACGAGTATCAGCTTACCGATGCGGGATGGCGGATCGCGAGGCGCGCGTTGACGATCAATGCCATCGAGACCCGACCGGTGCGCCGGTTGCGAATCACCGGGCCTTCAGAGTAAGACGCGTCTCGACGATCAGCTGACACGCCCGCGTCGCGCGGCGTCTTCCAGGAGATCGGCTGCGCGGGCGCGGCTTTCGGCCGGTGTGGTCGTCTGAGCCGCGACCTCGCGGGCTCGACTTGCGTGGTGCGGAGCAAGGACGGAGTGCAGGTCTGCGACCAGTGAATTCACAGTGCTTTCCGAAAAGCACCGTCCAAAGCCGACTTTCAGGCGGGTGATCGTATCAGCCCAGACCGGCTGATCGAGCCCGTTCCAGAGGACCAAGGCGGGTATTCCGGCGCGCAGGCCTGCGGCCGTGGTGCCGGCGCCCCCATGATGGACGACAGCGCGGCACGCGGGAAAGATGGCCGCTTGGCCTACCGTATCCACAAGCTTGACGTGCTCGGCATGCGGGACGTGGGTGAAGTCATTGGGCCCAGACCAGATCAACGCCCGCTCGCCCAACTGCGCGCAGGCCGCACTGATCGCGGCGACCGTGTCAGCGGGGTATGCGATCGGCGTGCTGCCGAAGCCGAAGTAGATCGGCGGCGGGCCCGCGGCAATCCACGACAAGACCTCGTCGTCGGCGGCCGTCGGCATCTCCAGCGTCAGCGCCCCGACGAATGGGCGTCGTAGGCCCTGGTCCGCCCATTCGGCTGCCAGCCCGGGAAAACAGAGCTCGTCGTACGCCTGGATCTCCAGCGATTTGTGTTCCACCATCGGTCGTGTCGAGAGCCCAGTTGCCTCCGGTAAGCCGAGGGCCCGGCGTTGGGCAAGTTCAGCCTGCTTCCCAGCTATGCTCCCGTGCGGCGACCCGAGCTCCAAAATCTGCGGTGGGAAGGAGTGCAGTACGGCCAGCGGAATGCCGTAATACTCCGCGACATTGGCGGCCAGCCCCTGCTCGTTCATGCCCGCCAGTAGCAGGTCGGCCCCATTTGTCACCGACGTCAACGCCGCGCTCTTCTCCGCCGAGATCTGGGCGACGTACTCGACAGCTTCGTGGATCGCGCTGAGCGGATTCTGGATCATGCTGACGAAACCGTCGTCGCGCATTTGCGCCTGCCAGTCCGGGCCGTAGGGAACCGTAGTAAGCCCTGCGGACTCGATGAACGCAAGCATGTCAGGCGGCGCAGTAACGGCCAGGCGCACGTCGTGACCTCGGTGCAGCAGCTCCCGACCGACGGCGATGCAGGGCTCCACATCGCCGCGACTTCCGTAGCCTGCCACCACAAACTTCATCGGCGGAACCTAACTCGCGGTGCCGTCTGAAGGTCTTGGCCCGTATCTATTGAATGTTCCATGCAGGTAAGGAGAATAACGGAGGCTGACACCACGCAACTGACCGGGAGATATCGATGAAACTGTGCTCTGGCTCGGTTCTTTATCCCGTCGGGGCGACATGCAGACCGTAATCCTCTGCGGCGGAACGGGCGTCCGGGCCATGCCCTCGACCCTCGAGGTTCCCAAGCCCTTACTGCTGGTCGGCGACCGTCCGGTTCTCGCCCACGTGATGGAGATCTATGCCGACCAGGGCTTCACCGACTTCATCCTGGCCGCCGGTTATAAGGCAGAGCTGGTATGGAAATTCGCGCAGACCCTGCCTGCCAGTTGGCAGGTCGAGGTGGTCGACACGGGCGAGCAGACCAACACGGGCGGTCGAGTCATGAAGGTGCGTGAACGTCTGGGCGCAGAGTTCTTTCTCACGTACTCCGATGGCCTGGGAGACGTTGACCTCCACCACCTCTTGGACTTCCACCGCGCCCATGGGGGGGCAGCGACACTAACCACGGTCTCTCTTCCTTCTCCGTATGGAACCTTCGATCTCGACGAAAAGGGAAGGGTGAGCGGATTCCGAGAGAAGCCGAAGTTAAACGACCACCCGATCAACGCCGGGTACTTCGTTATGGCCAGCCGAGTCTTCGATCGCTGGGACGGGGAAGATCTCGAACGCGAGATTCTTCCTTCATTGGCTAACGCCGGCGACTTGTTCGCCTACCGTCACGAAGGATTCTGGAAATCCATGGACACCCAAAAGGATGCCCAGGAGCTGACCGCGCTCTGTGCGGGACGACCCGGGCCCTGGGTGCGATTGACCGGCACCGGAACGGATCCAGGCCAATAGGAAGACGAGTGATGACCACCGGAACGAATATCACGCCGTTCGAACCCGACCCGGACTTCTGGGACGGACGCCGGGTCGCGGTGACGGGAGCAACCGGGTTCCTCGGTAATCACCTGACCGCTGCCCTCGCGGCACTCGGGGCACGCGTCGTCGTGCTAGTTCGCGACACCGTTCCGTCCTCCGCCGTACGGGACATGTGGTGGCCGAAGGTGTCGATAGTCACGGGGGCGGTCGAGGATCAGTCCCTCATGGAGCGGATGCTCGGAGATTACGACGTAGCGACCGTCTTCCACCTGGCTGCTCAGAGCCAGGTGGAAGTGGCGAATCGCAATCCGGCGGCGACCTACGATGCCAATGTCCGGGGAACCTGGGCGCTGCTGGAAGCGGCGCGCCGTACCAGTACAGTTCGCCAGATCGTCACGGCGAGTAGCGACAAGGCCTACGGAGAGCAAACCGTCCTTCCCTACACAGAAGATATGCCACTCCGCGCTGTCAATGCTTACGATGTCTCCAAGGCGTGCTCGGACCTCATCGCCCAGAGCTTCGCTCGTATCTACGACGTGCCCGTCGTCATCACCCGGTGCGGCAATTTCTTCGGTCCTGGAGACACGAACTGGGAGCGGCTCGTCCCGGGCACGATACGTCTCCTACTCCAGGGCCAACGTCCAGTGGTCCGCTCGGACGGAACGATGACCCGGGACTATCTCTACGTGGCCGATGGAGTGCTCGCTTATCTACAGCTTGCCGAGGCGATCTTCGAGGACTCGACACTAGGAGGCGAGGCGTTCAACGTCTCGACCGAAAGTCCGCTCTCCGTGCTGGAATTGGTCAAAATGCTGCAGGCTGCGACTGGGACTGAGCTGGAACCGGACATCCGTGCCACTGCCCACCACGAGATACCCCACCAGTATCTATCTGCCGCGAAGGCCCGCAGGATGCTGGGTTGGGAACCCCGTCACACCATGCACGAGGCGATCGCCGAGACCGTTGACTGGTACCGGGGCGTTGTGTCTTTCCGGGACGCAGCAAGACCCTGATGACTGCCGCGCGTCAGCCGGTTTCTGGCAGTGGAATGCCTTCGCTGGTGGAGAATTCGGCGTCGCTCTGTGTCGAGAGTCCGAGCGACACCACCGACCGGGCAAACAACGCGTCGGTCAGATACGCGAGCGTGACCGCCCAGCGGTTCACGCCTCGCGGGATGGCGTACAGGTGGTAGGCGCGGGTGACGACCTTGGCCGGGAAGCCGGACAGCGGGATCTTCAGCGGGTTCGCCACCGCCTGGTGTGGACCCAGGTCGACGACCAGTCCCATGTCGTGGTGTTTGTACTCGTGGCTCTTGCCGTGTCCGAGGCTGGCGGCGACGTTTTTGGCCAGCGTCTTGCCCTGGCGAGTCGCGTGCTGCGCGGTGGGTGGGGTGATCTTGCCCGGCTGGGTCACGTCGGGCACCGCGGCGGCGTCACCGGCGGCGAACACGTCCGGATATCCGGGAACCGCGAGGTCGGTTTGCACCTTCAACCGCCCCTTTTCGGTCGGCAGATCGAGCGTCTCGATGAGCGGGGCGGCGGTCACCCCCGTCACCCACGCGACGGTGTGGGCGACTACCCGTGACTTGTCGCTGAGGATGACGTGATCCGGATGAACTTCGTTGAGGGTCAAGCCCAATCGGACGTCCACCCCGCGCTTACGCAAGACCCGCTGCGCGCGAGCTCCTAATTTCTCACCGACCTCCGGCATTACCTGTTCGGCGAGGTCGAGCAGCAGGAATTTCACCGACTCCGGGTCGAAATTCATCTGCTTGGCAGCAGCGTGGGCCAGTGCGCGAAGCTGCAAGACGAGTTCGGTCCCGGAATACGATGCGCCAACCACGACGATGGTGCGTCGAGCCTTCGCCATCTCGGCGTCCTCTTCCAAGCAGGACAATTCCAATTGCTCCAGAACGTGATCACGGAGATAAAGCGCCTCGGCGGTCGACTTCAAACCCCTTGCGTACTGCGCCAATCCAGGAATGTCGAACAGACGGGTCACCGAGCCGGGAGTCAATACCAGCCGGTCCCAGGACAGCTCGCGGGTGCGGTGTTCGAGATCGGTGAATTGCAGCCGGTGGTCCTCCAGGTCGACGCGATCCACCCGGCCACGGATTGCGCGCACGCCCTTGAGGGTCCCCGCCAGCGGGATGGCGACAAACCGCGCGTCGACCACTCCTCCGGCCACGTCCGGCAGCAGCGGAGTGTAGAGCATGTAATCGACCGGCGAGATGATCGTCACGTCGACATCGGTTTTGCGCAGTCGGCGGGCCAGCCGCCGCGCGCACTCGAAGCCGGTAAATCCACTGCCCACAATCACGACCGACGTCACCATGCCCATGTTGCCATCCGGCGGCAACCACAAACCGACTTCTAGCGGCCGCCAGCTGCAAAGCAGTTTTCTCGCTGGCAAATCCGGGTAACTCAGCAGAACGCTCGTGACGCGAGTGTGACCGAAGGAGAAACCCATGGGAGACGACGCGAGCGGTCCCATCGACCATCACCGCACGACGCAACCCCTCGCCGGCGAGACGATGAAGAACACAGCGAAGGCGCCGGGTTTGGTTTTTGTCGCGGTGGCCGCGGTGGCATTTGTGATCTGCCTGGCCAGTTTCGCCGTCCGGCAAGTCAGCGTTGGAGTTGGCGCCGCGATCGTCGCCTTGCTTGCCGCCGGTGCTGCGCTGGCCTGGTTGACCATGGAGGGGCGGCGAGTCCGCCAGGTGCAACGGGAATGGAGCAGGACTCACCACGACGTCCGGTAGCGGCGCTGGCTACTCCAATTCGGCCAAATTGCATACCGACTGACGAACGTCCGACTTGATGATCCGCGCCACCAGGCGTCCCAGCGGCCCGTTGAGCAGACCACCGCCGAGATCGGCGGTCAGCTGAAAGGTGGACCCCGGATGATCTTCGGTGACCTTCATGCCAACCGTGATTTTTATCCCGCCGCGTCCACGGCCGGATAACTCGATCGCTTTCGGCTCGTCGTATTGCGTGACGGTCCAGTGGATGACGTTGCGGAATCCCTTGACCTTGATGAGCGACGACACGCGGGTGCCTTTTTCGATCCCGTCGGGGACCTCGCCGCGCCAGCCGCCGAATATCGTCATCCAGTCGCCGAAACGGCTGAGGTCTGACGCCAGCTTCCAAGCGGACTCCGGCGAAAGCTTCGACGATGTCGAGATATCCACTCGTGCCATGTCGTCTCGCTCTCCGGTGATGTGAATGCCCCCGCCGTGCTGGCTGTGCATACCCTGGCGTGCCCGCTTGATAAACCGCGACTTGGCAGATCAGATACCTTTCCAGGTCTGATCGAGTTGCTCGGCCACGTCGATGACTTGTGCCGCTTGGGATTCGGGCGCATCGATTTCGTCGTTGACGTATTGCGCGATGAAGCGCCGGATCTCCCCGTCGACGCCGCCGACGACGCGCAGCAACTCCCCACGAATACTTTTCGACGACACGTGGACCGTGATGTCCGACGGGCGCGGCTTTGCGACGTCGACAATCAGCAGCAGCGGCTCAGCCGCGCGCGCTGTCGCGCTCAGCCCGATATCGCCGTCGACCGTGAAGCGCTGCTTGTCGATTCTTATGTCGACGAGCAGGTCGATGAGCAGGGGGATGTGAATGTCGAAAGTGATGCTGTCGTCGACGTTGCGGGTGACCTGCGGTTGCTTGATGGTCACGTTGGCACTGACTTTGGCGATCTTGCCCGGACCTTGAGCCATCGGGGGCATGTCGAATTTGCTGCCCGCGATCGCGGCGAACGCCGCAGCGACGCGTTCTTCGGTTACGGCAACCTCGAAAAAGCGACGTCCGAAGGTCTCGTAGCTGACGTACTCCTGGCCCTGCATAAGTTAATACGGTCTCACGTCGGCTTCCGCGACGGTGATTGATCCGATCGTGTCGGCCTTGCCACATCGCCCGACGGCGCTGGATGTCTGCGCGGGTGTAGTTGTGAGAGAATTCAGCCGTCGCACCGGTGCGATCTGGTATGGGCAATTCGGTTGCGTAGGTGAACCGCACCACACACCCACCCGCCGATTCGATATCCACGGCCGTGGCCTTTCTGGTCGGCAGATTCTGGAGGTACCTGACTCCGATGTGTGCGCATCAAATTGCTGAACCACGAACCCCAGGCTCGTCGATAGTGACCTGGCTCACCTGGCTGGGCGGCGGCGACCGCCTTGAACTCAACGAACGTCACGAGCGGTCAACACACGCGGTCGCCGGCGTCGTTGTGCTGGTCAATGTCGTATTGACCTGGTTGGTGACGACCCTCGCTGTCGTGCCCGCGGTGCACATGTCGGCACCGGTCGTGGTGCCGCTCACCTTGGTATTCGCCCTGTTGGAGGGTGCGATGGCCCGGGCGATCGCGACCGGGCCGACGCGCGGTGCTGCCGGACGCGGAGCGACGGCGATGGCCGTGGTCCTGGTGATGGCCTTGGGTGGGGTCGTCGGCGAATTCGCGGCGCTCGCGCTGTTCTCCGGCTCGATTGACCGGGTGATTCAGCAACAGGCCGCGCGCAACGCCGTTTCGGCGCCGGCCGTTGTCCAACAATCGACCAACCTGCAGCAGATGCGCGAGGCACGCGGCGCGCTCGACCAGGCCGTCGACGCGGCCCGTGCACACCGTGACGAGGCCCTGATCGTCGCACGCTGCGAATACCATCCCACTCCGGCGTGTCCGCAGACCCGAATCACCGGCGTACCCGGTTCTGGGCCCGAAACCCGAACGGCCAATGAGCTTCTCGCGGACTCCCAGCGAGAACTTGACCAAGCCATCGCGGCTCGCGACCGACGAGTCTCCGGGCTTGAGGGCCAAATCAACCGCGGCGAGCGGGTGCTCGACGAAGCGCGTCAGAGCGCGATCGCGGACTTGGATCACGGTTTGGGCTCGCGTTGGGTCGCGATGCAGCAGTTGACGTCGGCCGGCGCAGGCACACTGGCATTGCGCGTGCTCACGGTCGGCTTCTTCATCGCCCTGGGCGTATTGCCACTGATCCTGCGACGGTGGCGCGGGGATACGAGCCACGATCGCCACGCTCAGGCCCGCGCCGAACGTGAACGCGCCGAGTTGATAGCCGATACAGCGATCGCCGTAAAGCGAGCGGAGGTGCGTGCGGCCGCCGAAACCATGTGGGCCGAACAGCAACTCGAACAAGCCCGGCTGGCCGTCGAGGC
>DATDLZ010000049.1:0-7143 GCA_036519055.1 Mycobacterium sp. | reverse complement strand
ATTCTCTCGGCGATCACCAGTCGGGTTGCCGCGACGTCGGGATGCGGCGTCCATAGCAGGTATTTGGTGACCTGGGGGTCGCGGGCGACCCGCTGGAACAGCGTCCCGGCGTCGTCGAGCACCGGCAAACGCAGCAGGAGTCGCGGTCCGGCGATTCGTTCAGGTGTGTAGTCTGCCATCTAGAGACCGAGCGCGCGATAGGTGCGGTGGACGAATTTGGGTTGCACCGCTTGGAGTTTCGCCCGTGAGGTGTTGCCCGCGACCGCGGCGGCGGCATCGGCGGACAATGCGGGCATGTTCTGGATCAGGTAGAGCAGGATCAGGTCGGCAGCCGGATCGGCCTGCCACCAGGTCCCGTACGCGCCGGGCCAACTGAATGTCCCCAGACCACCCGGCCCGAACAACTGGGCCGATTTCGCCGGATCGGTGACCACCGACAGGTTGAGCCCGAAACCGCGCCCGATCCAGAACGGCGATCCGAGGAAGTTGTGCCGCTTCTGCTCGTCGGTGAGCCGATCGGTGCGCATCAGCCGTACCGATTCCGCTGACAGCACCCGGGCACCGTTCACTGTCCCGCCGCGCAAAAGCATCTCGATGAACCGCAGGTAGTCGTCCGCGGTTGACCACAGCCCGCCACCGGCATTGCAGAACGCCGGCGGCGCGATGTGCGGCTGGCCCATCACGTCGTGCTGGAGTGTGTCGTTGCCGTCGAGCCGGTACATGGTGGCGGCGCGACGGCGACCCTCCAGCGTCACGTGGAAGCCGGTGTCAATCATGCCCAGCGGCTGCAGGATTCGTTCATCGAGCACCTGATCGAACGGTTTTCCTTCGATGCGCGAAGCTAACACGCCGACCACGTCGGTGGAGTGACCGTAGGTCAGTCGTTCACCCGGTTGATGCACCAGCGGTAGCTCGGCGAGCGCGGCCAGCCACGCGTCGGGACCCTGCCCGAACGGCAGCCGGATGTACGCCCGCGAGATCGGTCCGCCCACCGAGAATCCGTAGCCGAGGCCGCTGGTGTGGGTGAGCAGGTCTTCGACCAGAATCGCCCGTTGAACGCGATGGGTTCGATCCAATGGGCCGCCCGGATCATCCAGTACCCGCAGGTCGGCGAATTCCGGCAACCAGCGCACGACCGGGTCGCGCAGTGCCACTTTGCCCTCGTCGACCAGGCTCATCAGGGCCGCGACGGTGACCGGCTTGGTCATCGACGCGATGCGAAACAGTGTGTCTCGCTGCATCGGTAACTGGGCATCGACGTCCCGGGAGCCGATTTCATTGACCTGCAGCGTTTTTCCGTGCTGCCACACCATGGTCACGGCGCCGGCGAGCAGACCGGCGTCGCAGGCGTCGCGAATGGAGGCCTGGTTGCCGTCGAGATTCATCCGAGTCAGGTTAGTCAGTGGCGTCGCGCACGGACGGACCAGGTCCGACGCTGGCAGCCCTAAGGCTGGTTCTGGTCTTGTGGCTGAAAAAACGGACGAAGGTGACGGCGAGTCTGATGATCTTGCGGCCCGGCCTCGCCGTCGGCATGGTTGCCTCGCGCGTAGTCGCCTTCCCACGGCACACGCTCTCCCGCGGTGGTGTTCGCGGCTGCCTGAACTTGTCCCAGCTCGTGACGTGAGCGAAGGAAGAACTCATACTTGCGGCGCAGATCTTCATCGGACTCGATCGGCCTGAGTTCGGGAGCGAATTCCTCCAGCTCACCTCGGCGCTGCGGCACAATCATGCAGATCGGCTCATCGATCTCGAATCGCACCGGCATCAATTTGCGGGTGAATTTCCAGCTCATGCTGAAACTCGCGCTCGCCCAGTCGGTTTCGACGCTGCCCTCGAGCGCTGAAACGGCATCTTTCGGATGGTTCGCCGGCCCGCGGACCAACAGATCGTAGCCGGCCGGAGTACGAAACAGCATCGGCAGATGCCAGGTCAGAATGCCGTAACCGAAATTGCTCGCAGGCAGAAACTGACCTGGGTCGCGGGTATCGGGCACGATCATCAGATCCGCGGGGTCGTTCCCACCCATCCAGGTAGCGGTGAACGCGCTCGGATTGCGCAGCTCCCAGCCACCCTGATTGGCAATGAGCAGCGGTAAACAGCGATTCGCCCAACCTCGGCGCATCTCTGACATCCATGTCCGGTTGATCGGCGCCGGGCTGATCGGCGGCGCGTGATCACTGGTGATGAATCCGATCAGTGGCCGGTCCGGCACGTTCGATTCGTCGCTCATCGGATCCTGGAATCCCTTTCCCAGAAACATGGCTCGCGTCATGCTGCGGCGGTTGGCGGCCGTTGGAACTCGGTTGAGATTACTAACCGCTGCTGGGTGAGTGCTGTGGCGGGTGCCATCGAAGCGGCGGACAGAAGTCCCCCTCGTAATTCGCTCAGAGACGGGCACGTCGGCTGTTCCCTTCTTCGGGGACTGCTGTGACAGATGTGACGTCCGATGCTGTCGACGGCCGGCAGACGCAACGCCAGCGCGCCCTAGGTCGTTCGCGCAGGCAAGCAATGCTAGGCTGCCCGGCAGTCGACATCCTTTAACGATCCGTCCAGAGAGGCGGAGAAGGAGGTCAAGATCTCGCATGAGTGCCGCGGGTGACGCCGCCACCGGCCGCGAACTGATGTCGGCGGCCGACGTGGGTCGCACCATTTCCCGTATTGCGCATCAGATCATCGAAAAGACCGCTCTGGATGGTGCCGACGCACCTCGAGTCGTGTTGTTGGGAATCCCAACCCGTGGTGTGACACTGGCCGACCGGCTCGCGGTCAACATCGCCGAATTCTCCGGCGCCGAAGTCGCTCACGGCGCCTTGGACATCACCCTGTACCGCGACGATCTGATGACCAAGCCGCCGCGCCCGCTGGAGAACACGTCGATACCGGCCGGCGGCATCGACGACGCCTTGGTGATCCTGGTCGACGACGTGTTGTTCTCCGGACGGTCGGTGCGCTCGGCACTTGATGCCCTGCGCGACGTCGGCCGACCGCGCGTGGTGCAGTTGGCGGTCCTGGTCGACCGCGGCCACCGCGAGCTACCACTGCGCGCCGACTATGTCGGGAAAAACGTGCCGACGTCGCGCACCGAGAGCGTGCACGTGCTGCTGGCCGAGCAGGACGGTCGCGACGCCGTGGTCATCGCCCGAGAGGACGGCTCATGAGCAGGCATCTGCTGGCCGCCGGCGACCTGTCCCGCGACCAGGCCATCGCGATCCTCGACGACGCCGACCGCTTCGCGCAGGCCCTGGTCGGTCGCGAAGTCCGCAAGCTGCCGACGCTGCGGGGCCGCACCGTCATCACGATGTTCTACGAGAACTCCACCCGCACCCGGGTGTCCTTCGAGGTCGCCGGCAAGTGGATGAGCGCCGACGTGATCAACGTCAGCGCTGCGGGATCGTCTGTGGGCAAAGGTGAATCGCTGCGCGACACCGCGCTGACCCTGCGCGCCGCCGGCGCCGATGCGCTGATCATCCGCCACCCGGCATCCGGTGCCGCGCAGCGGCTCGCCGACTGGACGGCCACCGCGGACGGTGGACCGTCAGTGATCAACGCCGGCGACGGCACTCACGAGCACCCGACGCAGGCTTTGCTGGATGCGCTGACCCTGCGGCAGCGGCTCGGCGACATCGAGGGTCGCCGTGTGGTCATCGTCGGCGACATCCTGCACAGCCGGGTCGCCCGGTCCAACGTCATGCTGCTGGCCACCCTCGGCGCCGAGGTGGTGCTGGTCGCGCCGCCCACGCTGCTGCCGGTCGGGGTCGCCGACTGGCCGGTGACGGTGTCCTACGATCTGGACGCCGAGCTGCCGGCGGCCGACGCGGTGCTGATGCTGCGCGTGCAGGCCGAGCGGATGAACGGCGGCTTCTTCCCTTCCGCGCGTGAGTATTCGGGGCGCTACGGGCTGTCCGACCGGCGCCAGGCGATGCTTCCCGGCCCTGCGGTCGTCCTGCATCCCGGGCCGATGCTGCGCGGCATGGAGATATCGTCATCGGTGGCTGATTCATCGCAATCAGCGGTGCTGCAACAGGTTTCCAACGGGGTCCACGTCCGGATGGCGGTGCTGTTCCATCTGTTGGTGGGCACCGAGTCGCCCGCCGAGGGGCTCGGCGGGAAAGGGTATGTGGCATGAGTGTGCTACTTCGTGGAGTGCGGCTTTACGGCGAGGGCGACCAGGTCGACGTGCTGGTCGGCGACGGCCAGATCGCCGAAATCGGCGCCGACCTCGCCATCCCGGACGATGCCGATGTCATCGACGCCACCGGCCAGGTGCTGCTGCCCGGCTTCGTCGATTTGCACACTCACCTGCGCGAGCCCGGCCGCGAATACGCCGAGAACATCGAAACCGGTTCGGCCGCGGCGGCGCTCGGCGGGTTCACCGCGGTGTTCGCGATGGCCAACACCACACCGGTCGCCGACAGCCCAGTGGTCACCGACCACGTCTGGCACCGAGGGCAGCAGGTCGGCCTCGTCGATGTGCACCCGGTGGGCGCGGTCACCGTCGGGCTGGCCGGTACCGAGCTCACCGAGATGGGCATGATGGCGGCCGGCGCCGCGCAGGTGCGGATGTTCTCCGATGACGGCAAGTGCGTCGACGACCCGCTGATCATGCGCCGCGCGCTGGAGTACGCCACCGGTCTGGGCGTCCTGATCGCCCAGCATGCCGAGGAGCCGCGGCTGACCGTGGGCGCGGTCGCGCACGAAGGCCCCAACGCCGCCAGGCTTGGGCTATCCGGCTGGCCGCGGGCCGCCGAGGAGTCGATCGTGGCCCGTGACGCCTTGCTGGCCCGCGACGCCGGCGCTCGGGTGCACATCTGCCACGCCTCCACCGCGGGTACCGTCGAGATCGTCAAATGGGCTAAATCGCAAGGTATTTCGATTACCGCCGAAGTGACACCGCATCACCTGCTGCTCGATGACAGCCGACTGGCCAGCTACGACGGCGTGAACCGGGTCAACCCGCCGCTGCGTGAAACGGCCGACGCCGTGGCGCTGCGCCAGGCACTGGCCGACGGGGTGATCGACTGCGTGGCCACCGATCACGCACCGCATGCCGAACACGAGAAGTGCGTCGAGTTCGCCGCCGCGCTGCCGGGGATGCTGGGTCTGCAGACCGCGCTGTCGGCGGTGGTCCAGGCGATGGTCATTCCCGGCCTGCTGACATGGCGCGGGGTCGCGCGGGTGATGAGCGAGAACCCGGCCCGCATCGCCTGCCTGCCCGACCAGGGTCGGCCGCTGGAAATCGGGGAGCCGGCCAATCTGACCGTCGTGGACCCCGATGCCAGCTGGACGGTGTCCGGTGCCGACATGGCCAGCCGGTCGGCCAACACCCCCTACGAGACCATGACGCTGCCGGCCACGGTCACGGCAACCCTGCTGCGCGGCAAGATCACCGCTCGCGACGGAAAGAGCCCGGCGTGAACTCGGCAACGCTGGTTACTTCGCTGATCATGGCCGGGGTGCTGGCGCTGTTGATCGCCTTCGTCATTCAGCTGATGATGCGCGGCTGGCGGGGGCGTGCGCGACGGCAGGCCGAGCTGATCGGCACGCTGCCACCGATGCCGGAGATGGTGGGGTCGCCGATCGTCGCACCGACCCGCGGGATGTACGTCGGCTGCACGCTGGCGCCCAGCTGGCACGACCGGATTGTGGTGGGCGATCTGGGTTACCGGAGCAAGGCGGTGCTGACCCGTTACACGGAGGGAATCTTGGTGGAGCGCAGCGGCGCCGGCCCGATCTGGATTCCGCAGGAGTCCATTACGGCCATCCGCACCGAGCGCGGCATGGTCGGCAAAGTCGTTCCTGCGGGACTGGGTTCGCGGCGGGCGCGGGACGGTCGCGCAGGCGCGAGCTCGCTCGACGGGATCCTGGCGATCCGGTGGCGGTTGCCTTCGGGCACCGAGATCGATCTCGGCTTTCGCGGCAACGACCGCAGCGAGTACGACCGATGGCTGACGGAGAGCACCCGATGAGCGGCGCAGAACAGCGGCGCGGCAAGGCGATGCTGGTCCTCGATGACGGCCGCACCTTCACCGGGACGACGTTCGGCGCGATCGGCCAAACCCTCGGCGAGGCAGTCTTTTCCACCGGCATGTCCGGGTACCAGGAGACGTTGACCGACCCGAGCTATCACCGGCAGATCGTGGTGGCCACCGCCCCGCAGATCGGCAACACCGGATGGAACGGTGAGGACGGCGAAAGCCGTGGCGACAAGATCTGGGTAGCCGGCTACGCGGTGCGCGATCCCTCGCCACGGGTCTCGAACTGGCGGGCCACCGGAACACTGGAAGACGAACTGGTCCGCCAGCGCATCGTCGGCATCGCCGACATCGACACCCGGGCGTTGGTGCGTCATCTGCGCAGCCGCGGCTCGATGAAGGCCGGTGTCTTCTCCGGTGCATCGCTCGCGTCGCCCGAGGAGCTGGCCGAACGGGTGCGTGGCCAACAGCCGATGCTGGGTGCCGACTTGGCCGGCCAGGTCAGCACGGGCGACAGCTACATCGTGGAACCCGAAGGGTCGCACCGGTTCACGGTGGCTGCGATCGATCTGGGTATCAAGACCAACACCCCGCGCAATTTCGCCCGGCGCGGAGTGCGCACCCGCGTGCTGCCCTCGTCGGTGACCTTCGAGCAGATTGCCGAGCTGACGCCCGACGGAGTGTTCCTGTCCAACGGGCCCGGCGACCCGGCCACCGCCGACCGCATCGTCGAGGTGACCCGCGAAGTCCTGAGCGCCGGTATCCCGTTGTTCGGCATCTGTTTCGGCAACCAGATTCTGGGGCGCGCGCTGGGCCTGTCCACCTACAAGATGGTGTTCGGCCATCGGGGCATCAACATCCCGGTGATAGACCACGCGACCGGACGGGTCGCGGTCACCGCGCAGAACCACGGCTTCGCGCTGGAGGGTGAGGCGGGTCAGCGTTTCGACACGCCGTTCGGGCCGGCGGTGGTCAGTCACACCTGCGCCAACGACGGTGTGGTTGAAGGCGTCAAACTCGTTGACGGGCTGGCCTTTTCGGTGCAGTACCACCCGGAGGCCGCGGCCGGACCGCACGACGCGGAGTACTTGTTCGACCAATTCGTCGACCTGATGGCGAGGGAGAGCGGGTAATGCCACGACGGACTGACCTCAAGCACGTTCTGGTGATC
>DATDLZ010000048.1:0-3532 GCA_036519055.1 Mycobacterium sp. | reverse complement strand
GTCGCCGCGGCCGACCACCTCGCCCATCACATGCAGGTGTGCCGGATCCTGAAGGTTGAGCATCTGGCCACCGACCAGCATCGGCGTCTTGGCGAACCGGTTCATCGCCAGCGCCCGCAGGACCGAGTCCGGCTCGACGCGGATGTCGTCGTCCATGAACAGGATCTGCTGACAGTCGGTGTTCTTCAGCGCCTCGTACATGACCCGGCTGTAGCCGCCCGAACCACCGAGATTGGGTTGGTCGTGGATCGACAGCCGATTCCCGAGCGGAGCGGCGGCCTCGGCGAAGTCCGGATGGTCGCGCAGCTTGTTGCGACCCTGGTCGGGCACGATGACCGCGCCGATCACCTTGTCCACCAACGGATCTGACGTCAGCGCGCGCAGGGTGTTGACACAGTCATCGGGGCGGTTGAACGTCGGCATGCCGACCGCGATGTTCGCCGTGCCCGGCGCGGGCTGCGGTGCGAACCAGCCTGCGTCATGCAGCGTGACCGGGCTGTCGCTGGTGATGTCGAACCAGATCCAGCCGCCGTCCTCAAAGGGCTCGAGGCCGATCTCGAACTCGACGGAGGCGGAGCCGACCACTGATCCAGCCGCAGGCTTCTCACCGTCATGGTGAAACGGTCTGCCCTCCACGAAGATCCGGGCACCCGTGGCCTTGCTCCGATACACGTCGACACGACCGGTGCCGGTCAGCTGGGCGCGAAGCACCACCGACTGCAGGATCGACCAGCGCCGCCAGTAGCTCGCAGGAAACGCATTGAAGTACGTCGAGAAGGACACCTCCGATTCGGCGCCGATCTGCAACGTGGTCCTGGTGGCGGAGTGGGCGCGGCGGCCGTTGGTGTTCGACTCTTCGATGTAGAGCTTGCGGACGTCGAGCGGTTCGCCGGGGCGCGGCAGGATGATGCGGGCCAGCAGGCTGACCGCTGTGCCGCTCATTCCGCGCCACCGTCGTTCAACGGCGCACCGTCGCGCAGATGCGGAGCGAGAACGTTGTCGTACATGTTCAGCGCGCTGGCGATCGCCATGTGCATGTCGAGGTATTGATAGGTACCCAGCCGGCCGCCGAACAGCACCTTGGCACTGGCGGTTTCGGCCTTGGCCCGCGCCCGGTATTCGGTGAGTAGCGCGCGATCGCTTTCGGTGTTGATCGGGTAGTAGGGCTCGTCGTCGTCGTTGGCGAATCGCGAGTACTCCCGCATGATCACGGTCTTGTCGGTCGGGTATTGCCGTTCCGGGTGGAAGTGCCGGAACTCGTGGATTCGGGTGTAGGCCACGTCCAAGTCGTTGTAGTTCATCACCGGGGTGCCCTGGAAGTCGCCGGTGGGCAGCACTTCGAGTTCGAAATCCAGTGTGCGCCAGCCGAGACGGCCCTCGGTGTAGTCGAAGTAGCGATCCAGCGGCCCGGTATAGACGACCGGGGCGTCCGGGCTCTCGGCCCGCAGCGCATCGCGCACGTCGAACCAGTCGGTGTCCAACCGGACCTCGATGCGGTCATCGGCGGCCATGTTCTCCAGCCACGAGGTGTACCCGTCGACCGGAAGACCCTCGTAGGTGTCGTTGAAGTAGCGGTTGTTGAAGTTGTAGCGCACCGGCAGCCTGGCGATGTTGGCTGCGGGCAGCTGCGTCGGGTCGGTCTGCCACTGCTTGGCCGTGTAACCCTTGACGAACGCCTCGTAGAGCGGTCGGCCGATCAGCGAGATCGCCTTCTCCTCGAGGTTCTGCGCATCGGCGGTATCGATCTCGGCGGACTGCTCCTTGATCAGCTGACGGGCCGCGTCCGGCGTGAAGTACTTGCCGAAGAACTGCGCCACCAGGCCAAGACCCATCGGGAACTGGTAGGCCTGCCCGTTGTGCATGGCGAAGACGCGGTGCTGATAGTCGGTGAACTCGGTGAACTGCCGGACGTAGTCCCACACCTTCTTATTGGAGGTGTGAAACAGATGCGCACCGTATTTGTGCACCTCGATGCCGGTCTGCGGCTCGGGTTCGGAGTAGGCGTTGCCGCCGATATGCGGGCGCCGATCCAGCACAAGGACTCGCTTGTCCAGCTGGGTTGCCACGCGCTCGGCAATCGTCAGACCGAAGAAACCGGAACCGACGACAAAGAGGTCAAAACGAGCGGTCATCGGCAGCCAGGGTATCTGACCAGGCTCCGCCGACCCGAATCCAATACGGGCTCAAGGTCGCGATTCGCTCACAATTGCGTCTCGTCACTCTAGAAACACCAGTCACATCCGTACCATCGTTCACGTACCGCCTAAGCAAGACGTAGTCCACATATTGAGGAGACTTCCCGTGCCAAATCGACGTCGACGCAGGCTCTCGACAGCCACCAGCGCAGTCGCCGCCCTGGCCGTCGTGAGTCCATTTGCAATTTCCGCCATCTCCGACATGTCCCAACCCGCGCCACAACCCCGCGAGTTCCGCTCGGCGGCGATGGTCACCGACCTGCCCAACGAGCTTATGTCGGCGCTATCGCAAGGTTTGTCGCAGTTCGGCATCAACTTGCCTGCGATGCCGAGCGCGGTGACCGGCGCCGACGCGGGTATGCCGACGACGTTGACCGCCCCTGGCGCTCTCGCGTCGCCCGGCCTGACGTCGCCTGCGCTTACGCCCGGCCTGACCAGTCCCGCACTGACACCGGGTCTGACCACGCCTGCCCTCGGCGCCGACCCGACGGCCGCGGCGGCCCTGGCCGATCCGGCACTCAGCAACCCCGCGTTGACCAGCCCGACGCTCCCGACACCCGGGGGACCCGCGGGTCTGCCAGGGCTGGCGGGCGCAACGACGGCAGCCAACCCGGCGCTCAACCCGGCGCTGACGAGCCCGACCGGGGCACTCCCCGGCGGCCTGACGACGCCTGCGGTCACCGGTCTCGACCCGGGACTGGCGACGACGCCGATCTCGAACGCCGTGGGCCTGCCCGCGCCTGGCGAGGTGCCGATCTCCGCGCCGATCGGGCTCGACCCCACCGGCGCTCAGACGTTCCCGCTCCTTGGCGGCGGCGACACAGGTCTCGGCCTGCCCGCGGCGAGCACCGGCGGTGGCGGGATCATGAGCGACCTCAGCAGCGCGGCACAGCAATTGGGTGCCGGCCAGGCGATCGACCTGCTCAAGGGTGTGGTGATGCCGATGATCACCTCGGCGATGAAGCCCGCCGCCGCGGCTGCCCCGATCCCCGCACCTCCACCACCGGCTCCGGTCGGATAGTCCTGCCCCTAAACGGCGCCGTAGAGCCAAGTGGCGGGTCTGCGGCGCCGTTGCAGGACATATACACGGATAAGAGTGCAGTTCTGCCGTGTCGAAACACTGGCAACAACTGACCCATGCGTAACATCAGTCCGTGCCGTCCCGTCGACACCCGATGCTGTTCACCGCGATCGTTGGCACCGTGGTGATCCTGCCGTGGGCGCTGCCGAGCACACCTTTCGATGAGGACCAGCGCCCCCTCGCCGAGCAGACCCAGCTGGCCCAGCAGCCGTTGACCGGTCTCGGCGGCGGCGAATCGATCCGCGAAGTCCACCAG
>DATDLZ010000047.1:0-3697 GCA_036519055.1 Mycobacterium sp. | reverse complement strand
GGCCTTTTCGGTGCAGTACCACCCGGAGGCCGCGGCCGGACCGCACGACGCGGAGTACTTGTTCGACCAATTCGTCGACCTGATGGCGAGGGAGAGCGGGTAATGCCACGACGGACTGACCTCAAGCACGTTCTGGTGATCGGCTCCGGGCCGATCGTCATCGGACAGGCCTGCGAATTCGACTACTCGGGCACCCAGGCCTGCCGCGTACTGCGTGCCGAAGGTCTCCAGGTCAGCTTGGTCAACTCCAACCCGGCCACCATCATGACCGACCCCGAATACGCCGACCACACCTACGTCGAACCCATCACTGCCGCCTTCGTGGAGAAGGTCATTGCCCAGCAGGCCGAGCGGGGCAACAAGATCGACGCGCTGCTGGCCACCCTGGGCGGTCAGACCGCGCTGAACACCGCCGTCGCGCTGTACGAGAACGGCGCGCTGGAGCGCCACGGCGTCGAACTGATCGGCGCCGACTTCGACGCGATCCAGCGCGGCGAGGACCGGCAGATGTTCAAGGACATCGTCGCCAAGGTCGGCGGCGAATCAGCCCGCAGCCGGGTGTGTTTCACCATGGACGAAGTCCGCGAGACCGTCGGTGAGCTCGGCCTGCCGGTGGTGGTGCGGCCGTCGTTCACCATGGGCGGTCTGGGCTCCGGCCTGGCGCACACCGCCGAAGAGGTCGACCGGATGGCCGGCGCGGGGCTGGCCGCATCCCCGAGCGCCAACGTGCTGATCGAGGAATCGATTTACGGCTGGAAGGAATTCGAGCTCGAGCTGATGCGCGACGGCAAGGACAACGTCGTGGTGGTGTGCTCGATCGAAAACGTCGACCCGATGGGCGTGCACACCGGCGACTCGGTGACGGTGGCGCCGGCGATGACGCTGACCGACCGGGAATACCAGCGGATGCGGGATCTGGGCATCGCCATCCTGCGCGAAGTCGGCGTCGATACCGGTGGTTGCAACATCCAGTTCGCGGTCGACCCGCGCGACGGCCGGCTGATCGTCATCGAGATGAACCCGCGGGTGTCGCGGTCAAGTGCGTTGGCCTCCAAGGCCACCGGCTTCCCGATCGCCAAGATCGCCGCGAAACTGGCCGTCGGCTACACCCTCGACGAGATCCTCAACGACATCACCAAGGAAACCCCGGCCTGCTTCGAACCCACCCTGGACTACGTGGTGGTCAAGGCGCCCCGGTTCCAGTTCGAGAAATTCCCCGGCGCCGACCCGACGCTGACCACCACCATGAAATCGGTCGGCGAGGCAATGTCGTTGGGCCGCAACTTCGTCGAGGCGCTCGGCAAGGTGATGCGGTCGCTGGAGACCAGCCGCGCCGGCTTCTGGACGGCCAGCGACCCAGATGGCACCGTCGAGGACGCGCTGGAACGGCTGCGGACACCCACCGAAGGACGGCTCTACGACGTCGAACTGGCGCTGCGCCTGGGCGCATCGGTGAACCGGGTTGCCGAAGCCTCCGGCATCGACCCATGGTTCGTCGCGCAGATCGCCGAGCTGCTGGTGCTACGCCAAGAAGTCAGCGACGCCGCCGTGCTCGACGCCGACCTGCTGCGCAGGTGTAAGCACAGCGGGTTGTCGGACCGCCAAATCGCAGCGCTGCGACCAGAATTGGCCGGCGAAGACGGGGTGCGATCGCTGCGGCGACGGCTCGACATCCACCCGGTGTACAAGACTGTGGACACCTGTGCCGCGGAGTTCGAGGCCAAGACGCCCTACCACTACAGCAGCTACGAGCTCGACCCCGCCGCTGAGAGCGAAGTGGCCCCGCAGACCGAACGGCCCAAGGTGCTGATCCTGGGTTCGGGACCCAACCGGATCGGGCAGGGCATCGAATTCGACTACAGCTGCGTGCATGCCGCAACGACGCTGTCGCAGGCGGGTTTTGAGACCGTCATGGTCAACTGCAACCCCGAGACGGTGTCCACCGACTACGACACTGCCGACCGGCTCTACTTCGAGCCGCTGACGTTCGAGGACGTCCTGGAGGTCTTCCACGCCGAGGAGCGGTCCGGCGCCGGCGGCCCGGGCGTGGTGGGAGTCATCGTGCAGCTCGGCGGCCAAACTCCGCTGGGGCTGGCGCAGCGGCTTGCTGACGAAGGTGTTCCGATCGTCGGCACTCCGCCGGAAGCCATCGATCTGGCCGAGGACCGCGGCGCGTTCGGTGACCTGCTGTCGGCGGCGGGCCTGCCGGCTCCCCGCTACGGCATGGCGACGACGTTCGCGCAGGCCCGGCGGATCGCCGCCGACATCGGCTATCCGGTCCTGGTTCGGCCGTCCTACGTGCTCGGCGGGCGCGGCATGGAGATCGTCTACGACGACGAAACGCTGCAGGGCTACATCGCCCGCGCCACCGAGCTGTCGCCCGAACACCCGGTTCTGGTGGACCGCTTCCTGGAGGACGCGATCGAGATCGACGTCGACGCACTCTGCGACGGCGACGAGGTCTACATCGGCGGCATCATGGAGCACATCGAAGAGGCCGGGATTCACTCCGGCGACTCGGCGTGTGCACTGCCTCCGGTGACCCTGGGCCGCAGCGACATCGAAAAGGTGCGCACAGCGACCGAGGCGATCGCGCACGGTATCGGCGTGATCGGGCTGCTCAATGTGCAGTACGCGTTGAAGGACGACGTGCTCTACGTGCTGGAGGCCAACCCGCGCGCCAGTCGCACCGTGCCGTTCGTCTCCAAGGCCACCGCCATACCGCTGGCCAAGGCGTGCGCCCGGATCATGCTGGGCGCCACGATCTCTCAGCTCCGTGGCGAAGGACTACTAGCGGCTACCGGCGACGGCGGCCACGCCGCGCCGAACGCGCCGATCGCCGTGAAGGAGGCGGTGCTGCCGTTCCACCGGTTCCGCCGCGCCGACGGTTCGGGTGTGGACTCCTTGCTGGGCCCCGAGATGAAATCGACCGGTGAGGTGATGGGCATCGACCGCGACTTCGGCAGCGCGTTCGCCAAAAGTCAGACCGCGGCCTACGGATCGCTGCCGACCTCCGGGACGGTGTTCGTGTCGGTTGCCAACCGGGACAAACGATCGCTGGTGTTTCCGGTGAAACGGTTGGCTGATCTCGGCTTCCGGGTGCTGGCCACCGAAGGCACCGCAGAGATGCTGCGCCGCAACGGTATTCCATGCGACGAGGTTCGCAAGCACTTCGAAGAAGCGCAGCCGGGCCGTCCTGCGATGTCGGCGGTCGACGCGATCCGCGCCGGCGAGGTCGACATGGTGTTCAACACGCCCTACGGGAATTCGGGCCCACGCATCGACGGTTACGAGATCCGCTCGGCCGCAGTCGGAGTGAACATTCCCTGCGTCACGACGGTCCAGGGAGCCTCGGCCGCGGTCCAGGGCATCGAAGCCGGAATTCGCGGCGACATCGGGGTCCGCTCGTTGCAAGAGCTGCACAGCGCGCTGAACAACGGCGGCGAATAGCGATGCCCGGGTTCGGCGCCCGACTGGCCGACGCGATATCCCGTCGCGGGCCACTGTGTCTGGGCATCGACCCGCATCCCGAACTCTTGCGGGCATGGAATCTGCCGGTCAGTCCTGACGGCCTGGCGGCGTTCTGCGAGATCTGCGTGGCGGCTTATGCCGACTTCGCCGTCGTCAAACCTCAGGTCGCGTTTTTCGAAAGCTACGGCGCCGCAGGGTATGCGGTGCTGGAGCGAACCATGACCGC
>DATDLZ010000046.1:0-16031 GCA_036519055.1 Mycobacterium sp. | reverse complement strand
GGTGTAGATCTCCGCCGCCTCGCCGCGCTTGCGGGCCTCCTTGGCCAGTACCTTCAGTACCTCGTCGTCCGAGAGTTCCCGGGCCTGCTTGCCGGACACCTCCTCGGTCTGGATCGCGGCCAGCAGCATCCGCAGGGTCGCGGTGCGCAGCTTGTCCTTGGCCTTCATCGCATCGGTCAGATCCGCCCGCAACCTGGTCTTGAGTTCCGCCATGACGGAGACGCTACGCGTAGCGCCACCGTCGGACGCCGAGGCCCGCAAACACCGCGGCACGTTGAGAAATGCCCGGGTGATCGACAGTATGGGAATCATGATCGACCTTGACGGCGGCTGCACCAGGTGAGCGCACCGCCGCCCGATTACCCGTATAGCGGTTACCCGCCGATCGGCTACCCTCCCGCCGCATACCCACCGCCGGGCTATCCGCCGCCGGGTCCCCACTGGCACCCCGCGCCCGGCTATCCACCGCAGCCTGGCTACCCGCAGCCGGGCTACGGCTGGCAGCCCGCGGCCGGCTACCCGCAGCCCGGTTACGCTCCCCAGCCCGGTTACGCTCACCAGCCTGGTTACGGCGTACCGCCACCGCAGGTCCGCCGGGCGTGGGCGCCGGGAATCATCCCGTTGCGGCCGTTGAGCCTCAGCGACATCTACAACGGCGCGGCCGTCTACATCCGGGCCAACGCCAGAGTCACGTTGGGACTGACGGCTGTGGTCGTCGTGATCACGCAACTCTTGACCCTCGCCGCCGCCGTCGGACCCTTGGCCGCGGCCAGCCGACTGAGGACGGCCCCGCCCGACGAACTCACCGGGGGCGACGTCGGGGCCTGGGCACTCGCGGGAGGTCTCAGCGGGCTGGTCGGGTGGTTATCCGGGACCCTGCTGACCGGCATGCTCGCGGTCATCGTCGGCCGCGCGGTGTTCGGCTCGACAATCGGCGCCGGCGAGACGTGGGCCAGGATTCGGGGACGGTTGCCCGCATTGATCGGGCTGGTGGCACTGGAGTTCGCCGGGTTGATACTGCTCTGCGGCGCCGTGGGCGTGATCGTCGGGGCCATCGCTGCCGCTGGCAACGGTGCAGCCACGGTTATCCTGGGCTTTCCGCTGGTACTGATGTCGATCGCGGCGCTGATCTATCTGTACACGGCGCTGTCGTTCGCGCCGGTGCTGATCGTGTTGGAACGGCTGCCGGTGACCGGTGCGGTGGGGCGATCATTCACGTTGGTACGCAACAGCTTTTGGCGAGTACTCAGTATTCGCGTGTTGACGTGGTTGGTGGTCACGTTGATTGCGGGCGCCATCGCCGTACCGTTCGAGCTCGTGGGGAACCTGCTCGGCGGACCCAGCGTCCCGGTGCTGCTCGGCTTGACGGTGGGGGCCGTCGGATCGGCGATCGGCCAAATCATCACCGCTCCGTTCAGCGCAGGCGTGGATGTCCTGCTCTACGCGGATCGCCGGATCCGCAGCGAGGCATTCGATCTGGTGCTGCAGTCCGGCGCCGCCGGAGGTCCCGCGGCAATCGCGTCGAGCGACTACTTCTGGCTGTCGCGGCCGGTATAGGGCCCACTCGAGGATGCCCGCTATCGACATCGGCCGCGACCCCGCGCACGAGGCTGCCCAGCGCGAACTCGACAAGCCGATCTACCCCAAAGGCTCGGTGGCGCAGCGGGTCCACGAGTGGATTCACGAGCTGCTGTACCGCCTGATTGAGAAAGGCTCGTCGCTGCCCGGCGGGTGGTTCACGGTCAGCGTGCTGATCACCCTGCTGGTCGTCGCGATAGTGGTGGCAATTCGCATCGCGCAACGGACCATCCGCACCCGTCGCAGTGGCGACTACCAAGTGTTTGACGCCAGCCAGCTCACCGCAGCTCAGCATCGCGCTATCGCCGAACAGTTCGCCGCGGAGGACAATTGGACCGCCGCGATTCGGCATCGGCTGCGCGCGGTGGCTCGTAGTCTCGAGGAGAGCGGGACACTGGATCCGGCTCCCGGTCGCACCGCCAATGAACTGGCCGAGGATGCCGCCGAACGCATACCTGCGCTGGCCGCCAAATTTTCGCAGTCGGCAATCGCATTCAACGACGTCACCTATGGCGAAAGACCGGGTACGCACGCTGCTTACCAGATGATCGTGGATCTCGACGACCATCTCCGATTCAGTTCGGCAGCAACCCGACCCGGGCCCCCCGGGCAACGCCCGGCCGACTCCTGGGCCCGAGTCCGGTGACGGTCGCACAGGCACCACACCCGATACGGCGTCGATCGTGGCGGTGGGCGCTACCCGCGCTGGTCGCGATCTGTGCCGTCGCCGCAATCGGCACGTACCTGACCGCGCCACGACCGGGTGGACAGATGGACCCCGAGTCGACAGGACCTGAAGGCGCGCACGCGCTGATAGCTCTGCTGCGGGACCACGGCGTCACCGTCGTCGTGGCCAACAACGTCGACGACGCCGCGAACGCAGCGCGCCCCGGAACGCTGCTGTTGTTCGCGCAGACCCAGCGCGTCTCCACCGAGGGGTTACTGAATAGGCTGGCCGATGCGCCGGGCGATCTGCTGCTGGTCGAACCGACCTCGCATGCCCGCGCAGCGCTCGCCCCAGGTATCCGTAGCGGCGGCGCCAGTACCTCGAACACCAAGCCGGATTGCGCTCTGCGAGAGGCAGATCAGGCAGGAGCGGTGGACTTCGGGCCGTCCAACACGTTCCGCGCCGTCGGCGATAAGACCGTGAGTAGCTGCTACGGCGGAGCGCTGGTCCGCTATCGCGACGGCGACCGCACGGTCACAGTGGTCGGCAGCACCGACTTCTTGACCAACGGAAGTTTGTTGCGGGCAGGCAACGCGGCGCTGGCGATGAACCTCGCCGGCCAGCATCCCCGTCTGGTGTGGTACGCACCGCAGCACATCGAAGGTGGATCATCCGGCAAGGGAAAGATTTTCGACCTGATCCCGGACAACGTGGTCTGGATGGTCGTACAGCTGTGGCTGACGGTGGCGCTGATCGCATTATGGAAGGGCCGACGGATCGGGCCGCTGGTCGCCGAAAAGCTGCCCGTAGTAGTACGCGCGTCGGAGACGGTCGAAGGCCGCGGCCGGCTGTACCGATCGCGGCGAGCCCGAGACCGGGCCGCGCAAGCACTGCGCAGCGCGGCACTACAGCGCATGCTCCCCCGACTCGGTCTGGGCGTGGACACTCCACCACCGGCGGTAATACTCGCAATTGCTCAACACGGCAGATCGGACCCGGAATCGCTGCGGCACATCCTGTTTGGTCCGCCGCCGGCCACCGATGCCGACTTGATCCAACTCACCCGCGCACTCGATGCCATCGAAAGGCAGGTCACCCACCTATGAATCAGCCGCCACACAGCTCCGCTCAGCCACCGCCGGCGCAAGCGGCCCGTCATGCGCTACTCGCGCTACGGGCCGAGATCGGCAAAGCCGTCGTGGGGCAGGACGCGGTGATCACCGGGCTGGTGATCGCGCTGCTATGCCGCGGTCACGTTCTGCTCGAAGGTGTTCCGGGCGTGGCGAAGACGCTATTGGTCCGGTCCCTCGCCGCGGCATTGCAACTGGACTTCAAACGTGTCCAGTTCACCCCGGACCTGATGCCGGGCGATGTCACCGGATCGCTGGTGTACGACACCCGCACCGCCGCGTTCACCTTCCGCAGCGGCCCGGTTTTCACCAATCTCCTGCTGGCTGACGAAATCAACCGCACGCCACCGAAAACGCAAGCGGCACTGCTGGAAGCGATGGAAGAACGTCAGGTCACCGTGGACGGCGAACCCAGAGCGCTACCCGATCCGTTCATCGTTGCGGCCACGCAAAACCCGATCGAATACGAGGGCACCTACCAGTTGCCCGAAGCACAGCTCGACCGGTTTCTGCTCAAGCTGGATGTGCCGCTGCCGCCACGCGACGCCGAGATCGCCATCCTTGGCCGGCACGCACACGGCTTCGACCCTCGCGACCTGTCGGCGATCCGGCCGGTCGCCGGGCAGGCGGAGTTGGCCGCGGGCCGTGATGCGGTGCGCCGGGTACTGGTGGCCGACGAGGTGCTCGGCTACATCGTCGACATCGTCGGTGCGACTCGCCACTCGCCGGCATTGCAGTTGGGCGTGTCACCGCGCGGCGCAACCGCTTTGCTGGCCACGGCACGGTCGTGGTCCTGGCTGTCCGGACGCAGCTATGTCACCCCCGACGACGTGAAGGCGATGGCCCGCCCGACGCTGCGCCACCGGGTGATGCTTCGGCCGGAGGCGGAGCTGGAGGGTGCCACCACCGACGGTGTGCTCGACGGCATCTTGGCCTCGGTTCCGGTGCCACGCTAGTGATTTTGACCGGGCGCACCGGCCTGATCGCGCTGTTGTGCGTTCTGCCGATTGCGCTATCACCGCGGCCAGCAGCATCTTTCACCGTGCTGCTGGCACTGCTGGCGGCCGCGGTCATCGCGGACGTCGGCTTGGCGGCCAGCCCGTCCCGGCTGCGGTACACCCGCTTGCCGAACGGGTCGGTTCGGCTCGGTGAATCAGTGAATCTCGGCCTGCTGATCCACAACGGCGGTCGACGACGGTTTCGCGGCCGGGTTCGCGATGCCTGGCCGCCCAGCGCGCGGGCCGAACCACCGACGCGCGCCGTCGATATCGTTGCCGGGCAGGTCCAACGGGTCGATACCTGCTTGCGGCCGATCCGCCGCGGCGATCAGCAATCGGCGGCGGTGACGGCGCGTTCGATCGGCCCACTGGGACTGGCGGGGCGGCAGAAGTCGCGGCCGGTACCCGGTCAGGTGCGGGTGCTGCCGCCGTTCCTGTCCCGCAAGCACCTACCGTCACGCCTGGCCAGGCTGCGCGAGATCGACGGTCTGCTGCCGACCCTGACCCGCGGCCAGGGAACCGAATTCGACTCGCTGCGAGAGTATGTGGTCGGCGACGACGTGCGTTCCATCGACTGGCGAGCGACTGCCCGGCGCGCCGACGTCGTGGTCCGGACCTGGCGGCCGGAGCGCGACCGGCGAGTGGTCATCGTCCTCGACACCGGACGAACGTCTGCGGGTCGCGTCGGAGTCGACCCGACGGCCGCCGACCCCGGCGGCTGGCCCCGGTTGGACTGGTCCATGGACGCGGCTCTGCTGCTGGCGGCACTCGCCTCGCGAGCCGGCGACCACGTCGACTTCCTCGCCCACGACCGGACCACCCAGGCCGGCGTCTTCGGCGCGTCACGGACGGAGCTGCTCGGCCGCCTGGTCGAGGCGATGGCGCCGCTGAATCCGGCGCTCATCGAATCCGACGCCACGGCAATGGTTTCCGCGGTCATGCGTCGCACACGGCGTCGAGCGCTGGTGGTGCTGATGACCGACCTCAACGCCAGCGCCCTCGACGAGGGTCTTCTGCCGGTACTTCCCCAGCTGTCGGCCAGACACCACGTGATCGTCGCCGCAGTCACCGACCCACGCGTCGACCAACTCGCAGCCGGGCGTTCCGACGCGGCCGCGGTGTACGACGCGGCCGCGGCCGAACGCTCCCGTAACGAGCGGTGGGCGATGGCTTCTCGGCTGCGCCACAGCGGGGTGGAGGTCGTCGACGCGCTACCCACCGAACTCGCGTCGGCGCTCGCCGACCGCTATCTGGCGATGAAAGCCACCGGGCGGCTTTAGCTCACCGGGTCGGCACCACGTCGGGCGCATCGGCGATGTCACCGGTGTCGCCGGCCCGCACCGCACGGCGGCCGAAATAACCGACGTACGCCAAAAAGCTCACCTCGGCCAGCACTCCAATGCCGATACGCAGGAAAGTCGGCAACGAGGACGGGGTGATGAACGCCTCGATAGCGCCCGAAACGAGCAGCACGACAACCAAACCCACGGCGACCGAGATCACCGCACGGCCCTGCTCGGCGAGCACCTGCCCGCGCGGGCGATCGCCCGGTGATATCACCGACCAGCCCAGCCGCATGCCGACGGCACCCGCCAGGAACACCGCCGTCAGCTCCAACAAGCTATGCGGGAGCAGCAATCCCAGCAGCACGTCGGCCTTGCCGGCCTGAAGCATCAGACCGGCGACCACCCCGAGATTGGCGGCGTTGGCGAACAGCACGAACGGGATCGGCACGCCCAGAAGGACGGAGAAAGCGATGCATTTCGCCGCCACCCAGGAGTTGTTCACCCAAACGTGTAGTGCGAACGCGGCCGCCGCATGCTCCCTGTAGTACGACGCGAAGTCGTGGTTCACCAATTCGTCGAGCTCACTTGGTGTTCCGATCGTGGACTGCACTTCTGGGCTGCCGATGACCCACATGGCAATCAGCGCCGTGACGGCGAAGAACACCACCGCCGTCGCCAGCCACCAGCGCCACGCGCGGTAGGCCACCACCGGAAACGACACCGTCCAGAACCGGGTGAACTCGCTCGACAGCGGCGCATGAGCGCCGGTGACCGCGGCTCGGGCCCGTGCGACCAGACTGGAAAGCCTGCCGACCAGTGCCGGATCGGACGACGCGGAGCGCAGCATCGACAGGTGCGTGGAGGCCCGCTGGTAGAGCTCAACCAGCTCGTCAACCTCGGCACCGTCGAGCCGGCGGCGGTGCTTCACCAGTTGCTCGAGGCGATCCCACGTGCCGCGGTGTGCGAGCACGAACGCGTCGACGTCCACGGAGTAAACACTAGTCAAGCCGGGAGTAGCGTTCGCTGTATGTCGGAAGTGGTGACCGGGGACGCCGTGGTGCTCGACGTTCGGGTTGCGCAATTGCCGGTGCGAGCGGTGAGTGCACTCATCGACATCGCCGTCATCATGGTCGGCTACCTGGTGGCGTTGGTGTTGTGGGCGGGCGCGCTGACCCATTTCGACGACGCAGTGACCGCGGCGATCATGATCATCTTGACCGTGCTGGTCTTCGTCGGGTATCCGCTGGTGTTCGAGACCGCCACACGCGGTCGCACACTCGGCAAGATGGCGATGGGTCTGCGCGTGGTGTCGGACGACGGCGGCCCGGAGCGCTTCCGCCAGGCCCTGTTTCGAGCGTTGGCGTCGATCGTCGAGATCTGGGGGTTATTGGGCAGCCCCGCGGTCATCTGCAGCATGCTGTCGCCGAGGGCCAAGCGGATCGGTGACATCTTTGCCGGCACGGTGGTGATCAGCGAGCGCGCGCCGAAGCCGGGCCCGCCGCCCAGCATGCCGCCACAGCTTGCCTGGTGGGCCGTGTCGCTGCAGCTGTCCGGCCTGAGCGCTGACCAAGCCGAGATCGCACGCCAATTCCTCACCCGAGCAATGCAACTCGATCCCCAGGTGCGCGATCAGATGGCCTACCGGATCGCCAGCGACGTGTTCAGCCGGGTGGCTCCTCCGCCGCCGCCCGGGACTCCGCCCCAAATGGCGTTGGCCGCCGTGCTCGCCGAAAGACACCGCCGAGAACTCGCCCGGTTACGCGGCTTTTGATCCCGCGGGCTACTGCGTGACGGTGGTGGCGAGGATGGCGACGTCGGCGATCAGCAGCGCGATCGCAACCACGGGGATCACGAATCCCCATCGGCGCCGGGCGGTGAAGAACGAGGCAACGACCGCCAAAGCCGCGACCACCGGCGCGCCGTAGAACAGCGTGTCGAAGCTGATCCCGTTCGGCCCCAGGTTGGGGCACGCCTTGTCGCTGCAGGCGGCGGTGCTCATCACGGAGGCCAAGGCGAACGCCATCACAATGCCCGCGCCCACGACCGCGAGTAGCGCCAGCGCCCAGTTCACCCACAACCGCACGCGCTTGTCGCGGGCAGTACCACCGGGCTCGGCCAGTGCGTCGCGGTCACCTCCCGCGTCGGCTTTCACGTGCACATTTTCCTGGCTCATGGGTGAGGTGCTACCCGTCCGCTAGCGTCCGCAAACCGCCGCAGAAGGCGCTGGCTCAAAATCCGGCCTTGCGTAACGATAGCTTCCGATATATCGTCGTCGTATCGGTAGCGCATCCGGCGCTACCTTTCCAGAAACGAGAACAACCCTATGAACAACCCATTTCCCCATGTGGGCGGGCCGTTCGCGGGTGGACCGGGGCCGTCGGGCTTCGGATTCACACCCCTGGACCGCCGCGCACTGCACGAACAGCGCAGGCAAGCTCGCCGTGAGTTCCGTGGCTTGGTCCGCGACCACGACGCTGGTCATGACGGGCCGTTCGGGCCCGGCTTCGGCCGAGGTTTCGGACGCGGCTTCGGTCCCGGTGGCTTCGGCCCCGGCGGCTTCGGTCCCGGCTTCGGACCGGCCGGACGCGGCGGACGACGCGGCGGCCACGGCCGGCGCGGCCGCCGTGGTGACGTTCGTGCCGCCATCCTGGTGCTGCTCGCCGAGCGACCGATGCACGGCTACGAAATCATCCAGGAGGTCGCCGAGCGGAGCCAGGACCTGTGGAAGCCGAGCCCCGGTTCGGTCTACCCGACGCTGCAACTGCTGGTCGACGAGGGGCTGATTGCCGCCACGGAAAGCGAGGGCAGCAAGAAACTGTTCCAGTTGACCGACGCAGGCAAAGAAGCCGCGGAGAAGGTCGCGACCCCGCCGTGGG
Source organism: Mycobacterium sp. (assembly GCA_036519055.1). GTDB lineage: Bacteria > Actinomycetota > Actinomycetes > Mycobacteriales > Mycobacteriaceae > Mycobacterium. Next base: position 7,496 of record DATDLZ010000046.1, on the reverse strand, counting down.
ACGAGATCGCCGACGGGGTTGACCCCGCACATCTCAACCTGCGGGCAGCTGTCGGCCAATTGTTCGGCGCCGTAGCGCAATCCGCGCACGCCGCCACCTCCGAGCAGCAACAGCGCATCATCGAGATCGTCAACAACGCTCGCCGCGAGATCTACACGATTCTCGCCGAAGACGACGACTGATCACACCGCGACGGTGGGGGCCAGCACTTGCTGGTCCCCACTGTTCGCGTCAGGACACTTCGACCCAGTCGAGCGTGCGCTGCACGGCTTTTCGCCATCCCGCATAGCCAGTCGAGCGCCGTTCCTCGCTCCACTCCGGCGTCCACCGCTTGCCTTCGCGCCAGTTGGCCCGTAACTCATTCGGGTCGGCCCAGAAGCCGACCGCCAGACCAGCCGCATAGGCTGCGCCCAGCGCGGTCGTCTCGGCGACCACCGGACGCACCACGTCGACATTCAGGACGTCAGCCTGGATCTGCATGCACAGGTCGTTGGCGGTGATCCCGCCGTCGACCTTCAAAACCTCAAGGCGCACAGCCGAATCGGCCTGCATCGCGTCGACCACATCGCGGCTCTGATAGCAGATCGACTCCAAGGTCGCGCGGGCCAGGTGCGCGTTGGTGTTGAACCTCGACAGTCCAACGATCGCGCCGCGGGCATCGGAGCGCCAATACGGCGCGAACAATCCCGAGAACGCCGGGACGAAGTACACCCCGCCGTTGTCGTCGACCTGCCGGGCCAGCGCCTCGCTCTGGGCCGCCCCGCTGATGATGCCCAGTTGATCCCGTAGCCATTGCACGGCCGATCCGGTGACGGCGATCGAACCTTCCAGGGCGTAAACAGGTTTCGCGTCACCGAACTGATAGCACACGGTGGTCAGCAGACCATTTCGCGACCGGACGATCTGTTCGCCGGTGTTCAGTAGCAGGAAATTGCCTGTGCCGTAGGTATTTTTGGCCTCGCCGGGCCGCAGACAGACCTGGCCGACCATCGCCGCGTGCTGGTCCCCGAGGATTCCAGTGATCGGCACCTCGCCGCCGAGAGGCCCGTCGGGCGTCGTGACACCGTATGGCTGACGCGGCGACGACGACGCGATGGACGGAAGCATCGTCCGCGGGACGCCGAAAAACGACAGCAGCTCGTCGTCCCAGTCCAATGTCTCCAGGTCCATCAGCATGGTCCGGCTGGCATTGGTGACGTCGGTGACGTGTACCCCGCCCCGGGGACCGCCGGTCAGATTCCACAACAGCCAGGTGTCGATGGTGCCGAAAACCGCGTCGCCGCGCTCGGCCGCGGCGCGCACACCCTCGACGTTGTCCAGAATCCACTGCAGTTTGCCGCCGGCAAAATAGGTCGCCGGCGGCAAACCCGCTTTGTGCCGGATCACGTCGCCGCGGCCATCGCGGTCCAGCGCCGACGCGATCCGGTCGGTGCGGGTGTCTTGCCAGACGATCGCGTTGTAGTACGGCCGGCCGGTGTGTCGATTCCACACCAGCGTCGTCTCCCGCTGGTTCGTGATTCCCAGCGCGACAATGTCTTTCGACGACAGGTTGGTCGCATTGAGCGTCGACATCAGCACCGACGCCGTGCGCTCCCAGATCTCGATCGGGTTGTGCTCGACCCACCCGGCCCGCGGCAGGATCTGCTCGTGCTCGAGTTGATGGCGACCCACCTCGGCGCCGTCGCGGTCGAAGATCATGCAGCGGGTGCTGGTGGTGCCCTGGTCGATCGAAGCGACGAACTCGGCCAACTGTTCTCCTCCCGCGATCGTGTCCATCATGGACTACGCGGGCACGCCAGTCGTCAAGAACAGCGGGCGCGGGCGCTCTACAGACCGCTGAGGAAATCCGCCGCCCCCGCGACTGCGGTGCTGAGGTCCAGCAGGCCGATGTCGGGATTGATGGCGTCGAAGGGGGCGAACGAGGAGATCGGGGTGATCACGCCGTCGACATCGTCAAGGCCGATTTGGAAAAGCGACGGAACCGTGAACAGGATTTCGGATGTGTCCGATCCCGGGCCGCCGGAAAAGATGTCGAGGTCAAACGTCGTCGAATTGAGGGATCCGACGAGGTAGTTGTCGAACGCGCCGGCTGCGTCGAGGCTCAAGGTATCCGTAAACCCGTCGATCGCGAACGGTCCGATAGTGACGATGCCCTCGGTGGAGGGGGCACCACCGAGGGTGACCAGGCCGGCGTCAGGACTGATGAAGTCGAATGGGTTGAACGAGTAGAACGGTGTGCTGGTCCCGTCGACATCGTTGAAACCACCTTGAAAGAGCAACGGAATCGTGAAGACGTACTCAGCGCTGTTCGATCCCGTGGGGCCTTGATAGACGTCGAGGTCGAACGGGGTCGAGCCGAGAGACCCCGTGGTGTAGTTGTCGAACGCCAAGGTCGATGAGTCGTAAGTGAGAGTGTCGTTATACCCGCCGATCGCGAACGGCCCGATGCTCACCAAGTCGTCGGTGGTGTCGGCGCTCGCGACAGACCCAGTGCATAGCGCGATCAACGGCGACGCCAGCAGGGCACCGAAAGCGACCCCAACCACGCTGGTCATGCGGCGGTGCGTGCGGCTCATCTTTGCCCCCGGATCTTCCTGTGAACCATGTAAGACTGAGCTGAGATTGTTGCAAGTATCCGACGCGCGCGTCAATAGCGCATGACAATTGAATAACGCGCTGTGGAGCATTGGCAATTCGGCAGCGGGTCAGTTCATTTGGCCGTTCGGTTGCGGCGCGGTGCGTAAAACGGTTGCATCTGCGTAGTGGGCAAAGACGTCAAGCGGACCACCTACTCGCGCGTCGACCGGCAGCAGTACCGGCGCAAGGTGCAACTGTGCCTCGACGTCTTCGAAACGATGCTCGCGCAGTCCAGCTTCGAGGTCGACCATCCGCTCACCGGGATGGAAATCGAATGCAACCTGGTCGATGACGCGTATCAGCCGGCGATGACCAACTCCGACGTCCTGGCCGCTATCGCCGACCCGGCGTATCAAACCGAATTAGGCGCGTACAACATTGAATTCAACGTCCCGCCCCGGCCACTGGGCGGCCATGCCGGCGAGCAACTCGAAGACGAGGTGCGCGCCAGTTTGAACGCCGCGGAGACCAAGGCCAGCGCTGGCGGAGCCCACATCGTCATGATCGGGATACTGCCTACGCTGATGCCCGAGCATCTCGCCAGCGGATGGATGAGTGAGTCGTCCCGGTATGCGGCGCTCAACGACTCCATCTTCAACGCCCGCGGCGAAGACATGCAGATCGATATCGACGGCCCCGAACCGCTCGGCATGAACTCGACGTCGATCGCTCCCGAATCAGCTTGCACCAGTATGCAGTTGCACGTACAGGTGTCGCCCGAAGATTTCGCCAGCAACTGGAACGCCGCGCAGGTTCTGGCCGGACCACAGCTGGCGCTCGGCGCCAACTCGCCGTATTTCTTCGGGCACCAGCTGTGGTCGGAAACCCGCATCGAACTGTTCGCCCAGTCCACCGACACCCGGCCGGACGAGTTGAAAACCCAAGGGGTACGGCCCCGGGTGTGGTTCGGCGAACGCTGGATCACCTCGATCTTCGATCTGTTCGAGGAGAACGTTCGCTACTTCCCGTCGCTGCTACCGGAGGTGTCCGATGAGGATCCGGTCGCCGAGCTGGCGGCCGGGCGCACCCCGCAACTGGCGGAGCTGCGCCTGCACAACGGCACCGTCTACCGGTGGAACCGCCCGGTGTACGACGTCGTCGCGGGACGGCCTCACCTGCGGGTGGAGAACCGCGTGCTACCCGCGGGGCCGACGGTCATCGACATGCTGGCCAACGCGGCCTTCTACTACGGCATGCTGCGCACGCTGGCCGAAGATGATCGCCCGGTCTGGACGAAGATGAGATTCGCTGCGGCGCAACATAATTTCCTCGAAGCGGCCCGCCATGGCATGCAGGCGAACCTATCCTGGCCGGGAATGGGCACCGTCACCACCGAGGAATTGGTGATCGGCAAACTGCTGCCGATGGCGCATCACGGGCTGGACCGCTGGGGTGTTGCCGCCGAGGTGCGCGACCGGCTGCTCGGCGTGATCGAAGGCCGAGCCCGCGCGGGACGCAACGGCGCGACCTGGCAGGTGTCGACCGTGCGCGCGCTGCAGCGAACCGGGCTGACCCGGCCCGCCGCGCTGGCCGAGATGCTGCGGCTGTACTGCGGGCACATGCACACCAACGAGCCGGTCCATAGCTGGGAAGTGCCGGAGTAGGTTGGAAGACATGGCAAATGAGGTAATGGACTGGGACAGCGCATACCGCCAGGAAGCCCGCTTCGAGGGCCCGCCGCCCTGGAACATCGGCGAGCCGCAGCCCGAGTTGGCCGCGCTGGCCGCCGCAGGAAAATTCCGCAGCGATGTGCTGGACGCCGGCTGCGGTTACGCCGAGCTGTCGCTGGCCTGGCCGCCGACGGCTACACCGTGCACGGCGTCGACCTCACGCCCACCGCCATCGCCGCCGCCACCAAGGCCGCCAAGGAGCGCGGGCTAAGCAACGCCAGCTTTGAACAGGCCGACATCACCACCTTCAGCGGACACGACGGCCGCTTCAACACCGTGGTCGACAGCACACTGTTTCACTCGCTGCCAATCGAAGGCCGCGACGGTTATCTGCAGTCGGTGCATCGCGCGGCCGCCGATGGAGCTGCCTACTTCGTGCTGGTGTTCGCCAAGGGCGCGTTCCCCGCTGAGTGGGAGCAAAAGCCCAACGAGGTCGACGAGGACGAGTTACGTTCCGCGGTGAGCAAGCACTGGCGCATCGACGAGATCCGGCCGGCGTTCATTCACGCGAACATTCCACCGGCACCGCCGGACTCGGATGTCCCGATGCCGGCGCACGACCGCGACGAGAAGGGCCGGATGAAGTTGCCTGCCTACCTGCTCAGCGCGCACAAGGCCGACTGACGACACCCGCTGATTGAGCACTACACCGCAGCGGTCGCGTCAGCCAGCGCCGCAGCGAAGGTGGTCAGATCGTCGATGGTGGCGTCCACGTGCGGTGAAATCCGCAGCACCGGCCCGGTCAACTCCGTCGGCGCACGCTCGATTCCGGCAGAGGTGGTGACGATGCGCCGTTCGGCGATCAGCCACCCGCGGATCTTCGCCGGGTCGGCGCCGTCGACGGGAACCAGCGTCGTGATGGCGCTCGGCTCGTCCACCGCCTCGACCACCCGCCACCCGGCCACATCGGCGAGGGCGGTCCGGCTGATCCGGCCAACTTCAGCCAGGCGAGCCCGCACTGCAGCCGGGTCCGAGGCGACGTGTTCGCCAACCGCTACCGAAAATCCCACTCGCGCAGCGATATTGGCTTCGCCCAGCTCAAGTCGTTGAGCGTTCGACAGCGACGCCGCCCACTCCGGCGGCGGTAGCCGCGGGCGCAGCCGCTGCATCAGGGAACCCCGCAGGGCGAGAACACCAACGCCGCGGGGGCCGGCCATCCATTTGCGCGACGACGCATAGACCGCGTCGGCGCCTACCGAGCAATCCACCTGTCCGAGCGCCTGGGCGGCGTCGACGACAAGCGGAAGCCCCAAGTCGCGGCACAGCTGTGCCATCGCCTGCAGCGGTTGCACCACTCCGCGGTGACTGGCCACCGCCGTCAGATGCACCAGGTCCGGCGGATCGGCGGCCAGGCTGATCGCCGCGTCGTGCATCACGACCCGGCCGTCGGCGTCGGTCGGCAGCGTCCGGCGGGCGAAGCCGTGCACGGCCATCAGGGCCAGGTTGGGGCCGTATTCGCCGGGGAGGCAGGCCAGCGTTCGGCCGCCGGGCGGCCAGCTGGACAGCAGCAGGTCCAGCGCATGCAGCGATCCGGTGGTGAACACCACCTCTGCATCGGGCATGCCGGAAAGCGCAGCGACCGCGGCGCGTCCTGCGTTGAGGACGGGTGTGGCCGCCTCCGCCGCGATGTATCCACCCACCTCGGCCTCGTGTCTGGCGTGCCGGGCAGTCGCATCGAGCACCGCGAAGCTCTGCCTGGAACACGCGGCGCTGTCCAGGTGCAGCCCGGCGACCGGCGGCCGGGCGGCCCGCCAAGCGTCGGCCAGGCTCGCGTTCACTTGGTCGACAGCGACAACCCGAAATCACCGGCGGCGTCGGTCCACCACCCGGTGAGTCGCAGACCTGCCTGCGCCAGCTCGTCGGCCACGGCGTCGGCCCGGAATTTGCAGGACACTTCGGTGAGCACCCGTTCGCCGGCGTCGAAGGCAACGGTCAGGTTCAGCGCAGCGATGCGCACCCGCTGCGCCCGCTCGGCCTGCAGCCACATTTCCATTCGTTCTTCTGTTGAGTTCCAGGTGGCGACGTGGCGAAACGCGTCGACGTCGAAGTCCGCGTTGAGTTCCCGGTTGATCACCGCGAGCACATTGCGGTTGAACTGCGCCGTCACGCCGGCGGAGTCGTCGTAGGCCTGCACGAGCCTGTTGGTGTCCTTGACCAGGTCGGTGCCCAACAGCAGGCTGTCCCCGGGCTGCAGCACGTCCGCCAGCGCCGCGAGGAACTCGGCGCGCGCATCGGGGACGAGGTTTCCGATCGTCGAGCCCAGGAACACGAACAGCCGACGGCCACCACTCGGGATTTTGGCCAGGTGCTCTTCGAAATCGCCACAGACAGCCGCGATTTCGACGCCGGGATACTCGCGCTGGATCGCGCTTCCAGCGGCCGACAGCATGCCTGCATCGACGTCGAACGGCACGAACCTGCGCAATGCACCGCCCTGACGCAGTGCGTCCAGCAACACCCGGGTCTTCTCCGAAGTCCCACTGCCCAACTCGACCAACGTGTCGGCACCGGTGACTGACGCGATCTCCGCGGCGCGGGACCGCAGGATCTCCGCCTCGGCTCGGGTCGGGTAGTACTCGGGCAGCCGGGTTATCTGGTCGAACAGGTCGCTGCCTACTGAGTCATAGAACCACTTGGGCGGCAACGACTTCGGAGAACTCTGCAGCCCGTCCCGTACATCACGGCACAGTGCCTCGAACGCCGAGTCCGCCGCCAGGTGGTTGGACAACGTCAGTGTCATCAATTTCCCTTCGTTGAGTTCAGCGCGGTCAACGTGACCTGGTCGGTGGTGACTTCGACGAGGTGGCGGTCGGGAACGTCTTCCCAGCCGGGTTGGTCGTCGTACGGCTCGCTGGCCAGCACGACGCCGTCATCGCGTCGCAATATCGCCAGGGTGTCACCCCAGGTGGTGGCGAGCAGTCGAGAACCGTTGCCCGCCAGGATGTTCAGCCGTGCATTCGGGTCGTCACCACCCACCGCAGTGATCGTCTGCCCCAACGCATCCATCCCGCGAGCGAATATCAGTGCGGCGAGAATCGCACTGTCGCAGTTGGATTCGGCGGCAGCGCTGGTGGGCAGCACGCCTCGGTCGACGACTCCGTTGTGCGACAGCAGCCACCGGCCGTCGGTGAACGGCGCCGTCGCGCTGGCTTCGATAGGCATACCAACGGTAGCCGACCGCACCGCAGC